>NZ_JBVVPO010000097.1:0-20941 GCF_055811795.1 Bradyrhizobium sp. MI1.7 | reverse complement strand
AAAGCCGACCGACCGTCAGCCCACAACCGCCGCCGCCTGACCGGCCCCGGCCGTCACCAAAATTTGGCGATAGCTCATGGGTTCTTCAGCAGACTGCTAGTGTCCTGAACCAGAAGTTCGCAATATAGCGTGGTGCCAGAATTAGTAGGTTCGTTCTACTCAGTTCTCAGCTAGGTGAGTAGAGCCGTTTGGTGAGAAGCACGCGGTGCAACTTAAGCCCGAAGCACTCGGGACGATTCAAGCTAATACGAAGCAAGTCGTCAACCTGCAATAACTGGAGAACAAACATGGCAAACCCACGCCAAGAGGATAAGTCCACACAAAGAATGGAAGATGCAGCTCGCCACTCCGGCGAGAAAGCGGCTGAACAGACCAACCGTAAGGAACAGGCTGCAGCTGATCAGAGTGCGCGCGTTGGCCAGAGTGCGGCTCAAGCCGGAGAAGAAATAGCCCGATCAACGGCCAATATCGCTGAGCAGAACTTCGAGACGGTGCAGCGCGCATGGCGAGCCGGCCTGCAAGCGACGACCTCAGCCATTGGACGGTATACGGAGCAATTTGGTCACATGTTCGGTGTCTCAGGAGAACGGCTGCAGCACGCAACAGAAGCAACCGAAGGGTGGGCGCGCGAGGGGCGAACGATCCTTTTCGCTAGTACGGCTGCTGCCAAATTAGGGAGTGAAATAGCTCAAGAGTACTGCCAGATGGTTCGGAAAGAAGTAGAGACTCACATGGACTACAGCCGAAAGCTGTGGCTCTGTCGAACTCCTCAGGACTTTGTTGCCGTACAAAGTCAGGTTCTGCGGCAGACGCTGGAAGCTGCTCTGGATATCAGTCGTCGAATCGCCGACCTGTCGATCAAAATGACCGACGAAACCGGAAAGCAGATTAAGCAAAGTATATAAGAGGTCCGGCACTCGCCTAGCTGAATCAGCTTATTAGTTGCTAGCTGACCGCTCCTGATTACTTTTTATCGCGCGGCCAGAGAGTCTGTCTGTTGCTGTGGGCATGCGGTCAACGCGTCAGCGTTGTCCACATGCCCACAGCCCTCGGCTTTCATCCATTCGCGCCAAACCACCATCGGCCTGCGATGGCCTATGAAGGCGACGACCATTATAGAAGGCGATCGGAGTTTGCGCTTCCTGCCTTAGCCTCGCAGTCGGCATAGCCTTAGATAGATGTCCTCATGCTTGTGAACCGCCCCGGATTTGCCGGAGGCTCCAACTCCTGAGAGGATGAGCCATGACGAGCAAGACCACGAACACGTTTTCGCCTGAAATCCGGGACCGAGCGGTTCGGATGGTTCTAGATCACGCCGGCGAGCACCCGTCGCGCTGGGCGGCAGTGACCTCGACTGCTGCCAAAATCGGCTCCACACCGCAGACGCTGCATGACTGGGTCAAGAAGGCCGAGATCGATAGAGGGCAGCGGGCCGGAAGCCGAAAGCCCTTGAACGAGAGAACCGCGAGCTTCGGCAGGCCAACGAGATCCTGCTCAAGGCAAGCGCCTATTTTGCGATGGCGGAGCTCGACCGCCGGTCCAAGCCATGATCGCCTTCATTGACAATCATCGTGGGCGCATGGGGTCGAGCGATCTGCAAGGTCCTGCCGATCGTCCCCTCGACCTATCACGCCCATGTGGCCAGGCGGCGGGATCCCGCCAGGCTGTCGGCGCGCGCCCGGCAGGATGCTACGCTGAAAATCGAGGTCAGGCGCGTCTTCGATCGGAACTTCCGCGTCTACGGCGTGCGCAAGGTCTGGCGGCAGCTCAAGCGGGAAGGCTTCGATGTTGCCCGTTGTACCGTGGCGCGACTGATGCAGGACATGGGTTTCGGCAAATCCGTCAAGACCATGATCAGCGACAAGGCTGCGCCATGCCCGCTGGATCACGTCAACCGCAAGTTCAAGGCGCCAAGGCCAAACGTCTTTTGGCTCTCCGACTTCACCTATGTCGCTACCTGGACCGGCTTCGTCTACGTCGCCTTCGTCATCGACGCCTATGCCCGCAGGATCGTGGGCTGGCGGGCCTCGCGCACGGCGCATGCGGGCTTCGCGTTCGATGGGCTTAGCAGGCACTGCATGATCGATGGCCGGTCCATCGCCGCGGGCTCGTGCATCATAGCGACAGGGGCCGCCCAATACGTCTCTATCAAGTACACCGAACGCCTGGCTGAAGCTGACGTCGAGCCTTCTATCGGCAGCGCCGGAGATTCCTATGACAACGCTCGAAACCATCAACGGTCCAACAGTCTCTACAAGGCCGAGGTGATCCATCGGCGCGGACCATGGCGATACTTCGAGGCCGTTGAATTCGCCACCCTCGAATGGGTCGATTGGTTCAACAACCGGCGGCTCCTGGAGATCATTGGAAACATACCGCCGGCCGAACTACACCAGGCTGGAACAACCGGCTATGGCGGCATAACTTAAAACCAAATGGCCCCGGCAGATCCGGGGCGGGCGGTTCATGTCATCTAACTGTAGGGATCCGCAACATGGCGTCCGAAACTCTTATGGATTCCGATGATTCGGAAGACTCGTTGCCCGCTCAACTCGGGACCGGTCGCCTATGTCAAACAATCGAATCGGCGATCGACTGGCTGTGGAAGTCTCAGAATCCATCTGGATTTTGGGTTGGCATGGTCGAGTCAAACTCGACCATTGAGGCCGAGTGGCTGCTCGCCAGTCACATAGCCGGGTTTCATTTGCCCTCTGAAGAGAAAATCATTATGGCCTTGCTGCAACGGCAGCGGCCGGACGGTTCTTGGGGCATATATCCAGGAGCACCGGATGGTGACATCAACTCGACCGTGGAGGTCTACGCGGCGCTGCGCGCCAAGGGGCTAGACCTGCACTGCGACGAACTCGCTGGTGCGCGTGCATGGATTCAGAAGCATGACGCGCTAAGAAATCTCCGGGTGTTCTCGCGATATTGGCTGGCCATGTTGGGGGTTTGGCCGTGGCAACACACGCCCAATCTGCCCCCAGAGATAATTCGGCTGCCGCTTTGGTTTCCGTTCAACATCTATAACTTCGCTCAATGGGCTCGCGCGACGATGGTGCCTCTCACCGTCGTCGCGGCGCGGACGCCTGTTTGGCCTCTTCCCGACGGGAGCAAGCTCGAAGAACTCTTTCCCTGTCCTTATGAGGATTTCGATTTCTCAATTCCCGCGAAGCACACCCGCCTGCTTTCGTTAGAATGGCTCTTCCTAAAGATTGATCGCGGTCTTCACGAAGCCCAACGATCGAAGCTGATTCCCTTTCGTGAGAATTCCATTAGGCTTTGTCTCGAATGGATGATCAGGCATCAAGATGCCGACGGCGCATGGGGAGGTCTCCAACCACCCTGGGTCTATGGATTAATTGCGCTAGTCAACGAGGGCTACCGGCTTGATCATCCTTCGGTGGCCAAGGCTATCTCCGCGTTGGGAGCACACTGGAGCTACGAGCGTAACGGCGCTACCCATATTCAGGCTAGCGAATCTCCAGTGTGGGACACGTTACTCTCGGTCCTTGCGCTCCTCGAGGCTGGCGTGTCCTCCGACAAGACCGAACTTTGCAAAGCTCTAGAATGGGTTCTCAATCAGCAGGTTCTTGTTCCTGGAGACTGGTCTGTAAAGGTTAGGGACGTAAGCCCCGGTGGCTGGGCTTTTGAACGCGCCAACAACTCCTATCCCGACGTTGATGATACGGCCGTCGCCTTACTTGTTCTCGGGAAACTGAGGTCGACGATCGGAGGTCTGAGAGAACGAGTCGAGCGAGCGATTGGACTCGGTGTCGAGTGGACGTTGGCTATGCAGTGCCGCAACGGCGGTTGGGGTGCTTTTGACAGAGACAACAACAACGAGATTATCTCGAAGATTCCATTTTGCAATTTCGGAGAGGCGATCGATCCACCAAGCGTCGATGTGACCGCACACGTCCTTGAAGCCTTTGCCGCGCTAGGACACGACATCAAGCATCCGGCTATTCACCGCGCTCTAGATTACATCCGGAGCGAACAAGAAGAAGCGGGGAGCTGGTTTGGGCGATGGGGGGTCAATCACATATACGGCACCGCTGCCGTATTGCCCGCTCTCCAAGCGATAGGCGAGGACATGACACAGGCCTATGTGATGCGCGCTATTACTTGGATTCTATCGAAACAGAATCAAGACGGTGGCTGGGGTGAAACTTGCGCATCCTACATGGATCCGGAGCTTCGCGGGAGGGGGCCGAGCACGCCATCACAAACTGCGTGGGGTCTCATGTGCCTTCTTTCGGTCGATAGCAGCCGCGAAACCAGTGCGGCGATACAGAAGAGTGTTGAGTATCTCTGTGCTACCCAAAAGGCCGATGGGACCTGGGATGAAGACTTCTACACCGCGACGGGCTTTCCGGGCTACGGGATTGGCGCTCGTACGAACTTAGCGGCCCAGGAGCTCGCAAACCGGCTGCAACAGGGCACCGAGCTATCACGTGGATTCATGTTGAGCTTCAACATGTATCGCCATTATTTTCCACTTCTCGCATTGGGACGAGCCGCCGCTCGGGCGCTCGGGTAACCTGTACGGCCCCAAGAACGATTATGAGCAGAACAATAGCATGTCGTGCGCGCTTTGATCCGCAAGGCAAAGGATGCAAAGGAGAGGGGAGAGCGGCTTACCCGGTCTGGGATCAGGGCCGAGCACGGCTTTCTCTATGTCGATGATTTGGCGGATGCCTGCGTGTTTTTTATGGAGCGAGATGACATCCCTAACGGCTTGATCAACATCGGCACTTGAGAGGACAGCACAATTCTCGAACTCGCCCAGACCGGCGTTACGAGTGACAACGCCGCTATCGAGAACGTCAAATCAACTTGGCTAACACAGATGGTGATCAACAATTTGCATCAGCGTGCCAAGGCATTCGGCTTTGTTCTCCCTTGGAACCGAAAGTCGGTGCTGCCGTTTCTTAGGAAGCGTTCTCCACCGTCAGCTCCCCGATCTTGGCGTGCAGCGTTTTCACGTCCACGGCAGGCTCGATCGTTCTGTTGCCTCCGCCAGGACCAAATCCCTCTGCCGCCGCTTCCTGAAACTGGGACTTCCACTGCGTGATCCGGTTCGGATGCACGTCGAACTACTCAGCCAGCTGGGCCAGCGTCATCTCGCCCTTGATCGCGGCTAACGCCACGTTGGGCTTGAATGCCGGTGCGCGGTGCCGGCGGGCTCGTTTGCTCATCGTCTCTCCTGATTCGCGGGACAATCTTGCCCCCCGTCAGGCAGAAACTCCACTTATCGCCTTGTTCAGATTCTTGAGCCCGGCTCCGGCAACTGGCATCACTCCCAAGCTTGGTAGGTTGAATTTATTGGGCCTGAGATCTTTAATAACGCGGCGACTTGCAGTCGGAGGCAGGTTCGAGGACTGAGATCATCTTGCAGCGACGGCGAGAGGAGTTAGTACCGCGAACAACTCTTCGGACGAGTCTAAAAGACGGTGGGCCGTAAGATGCTGCGTGTTCTCTTTCTGATAGTAACCGTTGCTGTCACGACACGGTCGAGCGCCCAGGGCGCTGACGCCAATCCCATCTATGTTGACCAAGGGTTAGATTGGACCGCGGCGGCGAGAGCGGACTTCTATGTGCGCGATCAGGGCTCGCGTTTGATCACCCTATCCTGGATGCAGGCGCTCAAGCAAAGAAACGGACAACCGTTCCTCGCCGATGGTCTGAAGCGGTACGGCTATCTACTCAATCCTGGAAGCAAGGCCGGCCTTCCCATCGGCTTTCAAGCATCCGGTCCCGAAGGTTTCCAGCTTGTCGGAATGACCTGCTCGGCATGTCATACGCGCCAGATCGAAGTTGACGGCAAGGTGTATCGCGTCGACGGTGGGCCCGGGCTCGTGGACTTCTACGCGCTGCTTCGCGATTTGGACAAGGCAGTCGGTGATGTGCTTGCTAGCGACGATTCGTTTGCCTCGTTTGCTGCATCTGTTCTGCAGTCCGCAACTCCCGATATAGCCGATGTTGAGGATCTTCGCCGGCAGGTAGATAGGTGGTACTTGCGGTTTCACACGCTTATGGTGCGAGCCCTGCCCAAAAACGGCTGGGGAGTGGGCCGTCTGGATGCTGTCGGGATGATCTTCAACCGCTTATCCGGACTGGACATCGGTCCGCCCCCCGATTTCATGATCCCGGAAAACATAAAAACCGCTGATGCTCCCGTGAGATACCCATTCCTTTGGAATGCGCCGCGGCAAGACAAGACGCAATGGCCGGGATTTGCAAAGAATGGAAGTGACATCTTGGGGCTGGCCCGGAACGTCGGCGAGGTCCTAGGGGTGTTCGCTACGTTCGAGCCTAAGCGTCAGGGTGCGGTCATCAATTTCCTCAATGGCAATTCCACCAATTTCGACGGCCTAAGCGAGCTTGAGAACTTGGTGAAGCGCATCGGCCCTCCGAAATGGCCCTGGAAGATTGACGCTGCCTTAGCCATCCGGGGCAAAATGATTTTCGAAAGAGATCCCGCTGAAGGGGGATGTAGCGGCTGCCATGGCATTGAAGACGGCGAGCAGCGCTTTCCATTCATCAAAACATGGAGAACCGTGGTCCAGAACGTCGGTACGGATACACGAGAATACGATGTGCTCGCCTGGAAAGCGAAGACGGGCGTGCTGAATGGAGCGTACATTCCCTTCGCGACCGCGCCGCTCAAGGAGACCGATCAAATCCTTGACATCCTTGCAACCTCGGTCATTGGTTCGATCGCAGAACACCTGTTGGCCGGCGGTGTCTCTTCCAACGCACGGGTCGCGACGGCGTCAGATCCGGGTTCGTCGGAGACCCCGGAGTCTCTGGGGCTGGTAAGACTACCGCCGACCCTGCAGGATCTGGTAACGGCTTTCGACGCTGTCAGCACCTCGGAAGCGGTCAAAAAAGCCAAGCGGAAGGGGGCAGAAAAAGCATCTCGCGGTCGGCTCCCTCCATGGGGCGCCTACGAGGCTCGTGTTCTGCAGGGTATTTGGGCCGCCGCACCTTATCTTCATAACGGCTCGGTCCCTACCCTGGCGGAATTGCTCAAGCCATCGGGACAGCGCAAATCGCAGTTTAGCATTGGGCGGAAATACGACATTGAAAACGTTGGTCTTGCTGCCACCCAGGAACCCTTAAGCGAAACACTATCCGTCACGGATTGTAATGACATCAATTCTGGAGACAGCCGATGCGGCCACGAGTACGGGACGAGTTTGGGCGATCAAGACAAAAAGGCGCTGATCGAATACCTCAAGACGCTTTGACCCGCTGCGTCGTTTCCTCCCGCGAATTCAACAGCTGTCGGCAACGATGCGCTCGCTCGTGCCAAATTGCCTTTGGCGAGCAGCTTTCGGAGTTCAGGCTGGCCTTGAAAATGAGATCATCGGCAATTCCGCGCCTGAACTGAGCATGAGAACGAACTCATATCCCGCACGGTTTGTGCAGTTGCTTGTTGCCTAGGGGAATACCATGACACGCTTGTTTGTGCTCGTGCTCTTTACGCTCATCTCGGTGCCTGCTCACGCGCAGTTGCCGGCCCCATCTACATGGGTAAATCAAAGGGGCTCGGTTCTTTCGATCCAAACGCTAGACGCATCAACAGGGAATTTCACGGGAACGTATATCAACAACGCGACTGGATTTTCGTGCCGGGGGCAGCCTTACCCTGTCGCGGGTATCGTCATGGCAAGCAAGATAGATTTCTACGTCAATTGGACGGCGCCCTCAGCTCCGAACTGCAAAACGATCACAGTTTGGAATGGCCGTGTAGCTGCTAACAATATTCCAACTAGATGGACACTGTACTACGTGGGATCGGACTGGAACTTTCACAAAATGACTGGACGGGACTTCTTTGCGAGGAGGTAGACCAAACCTGGGAATTCCGGCGAGGCTGCCTTGAAGCCCGCGCGCGCGGCATCGAAGCGCATGGGTATCAGCCGAGCGAGTGTTCATCGATGAAAGGCATCAACCATTTGATTCTCGCGGGCCGCGACCTGGAGGCAATGCGCTCGAACTATCAAGCGTTGGGATTTACGATTGTCCCGCGCGGTCAGCATCCCTTTGGGACCGGCAACTCCATCATTCAGCTACGCGGTACGTATCTCGAACTGCTTTCGGTTACAAATCCGCAGGACGTCCCCGAACATCGCGCTGGCAATTTTTCGTTTGCCGCATTCAATCGCGATTACCTTTTGAGACACGACGGCTTTTCGATGATGGTGCTCGATACTTCGGATGCGCGCGCCGATATTCAGGCTTGGCATGCAGCCGGTCTGAAAACCTTTGAGCCATTCGATTTTTCGAGAACTGGCAAGATGCCCGACGGGACGGATGTGAAGGTGGGGTTCTCCCTCGCGTTTGTGAACCATCCCGCGGCACCGTGGCTCGGCTTGTTTGCTTGCCAGCACTACCGCCCCGAGTACTACGAGCAGCCACAATATCTCAAGCATTCCAACGGTGCTTCGACTGTCCGGGACGTCTGGATTGTGGGCGAAACGGCAATGGATCTCGCTAGTTACATTCGGACGGTCACGGGTGCAAACAGCTTCAGCGAGCGCCCGGATGCTATCGAAATTCAAACGGGCACCGGCACAATTGTGCTCGCCCGCGCGCAAGCGTTCGAAGCCGCCTTCGGCGTAACGCCGCCCCATCCCGAGGACGGCCCGCATCTCGCTGGGTTCACCGTCGCTTGCCGGGCTCTCGGCCCATTGGCGGAATTGCCTCTTGCAAAGACAGGCAACCGACATGTCCTCACGCCCGCGAACAATTTCGGTACAGCGGTTGGCTTTGTCGAGGTGGACGGGAGACAGTGATGAAATTTGTCGTCTTTGGAACAGGATGCGCCGGGGTTCAAACAGCACTTGAGCTTGAGGCTGGCGTGCATGCAGCGCTCGTGACCTTGCCCGCAAGTTTTATCCAGTCCTGAGTTCGCCCCGGCTGTTGGATTTGCCCGGTTGGGCGGTGGCAGCGGCGGAGCTGGCGCGGAGCCCTCGGCATAGCGCAGCGCCAGCTCCCGGCGCGGGTGGCAGGTGAAGGCGAACTCGGACGGCGTCTTCCATCCGAGCTGCGAGTGTGGTCGTGCCTCGTTGTAATCGGCCCGCCAGCATCCGAGCGCGACGCGGGCCTGGGCCAACGACGTGAACAGCGTCACGTTCAACAGTTCATCGCGTAGCCGGCCGTTGAAGCTTTCGATGAAGGCATTCTGCATGGGCTTGCCCGGCGCGATGTAGTGCCATGCCACGCGGCTCTGATCAGCCCATGTCAGGATGGCGTTGCTGGTGAGCTCGCTGCCGTTGTCGCTGACCACCATCTTCGGCTTGCCGCGCTCAATCATCAGCCGGTCCAGCTCCCGCGCCACCCGGGGGCCCGAGAGCGAGGTATCGGCCACCAGCGCCAGGCACTCGCGGGTGCAGTCGTCGACCACGGTGAGGGTACGGAAGCGGCGACCATCGGTGAGCTGATCCGATACGAAGTCGAGCGACCAGCGGTCGTTCGGCGCCATCGGCACCGTCTTCGGCGCCCGGGTCCCGATCGCCCGCTTGCGGCCGCCACGGCGACGCACCGCAAGCTTCTCTTCCCGGTAGAGCCGGAACAGCTTCTTGTGGTTGATCACATAGCCCTCCCGTTTGAGCAGAACGTGGAGGCGCCGATAGCCAAAGCGGCGGCGCTCCTGGGCGATCGCCCTCATGCGTTGGCGAAGGCCGGCATCGTCCGCCCGGGTCGTCTGGTATCTCATGGTCATGCGACAGCAGCCGATGGCTTTACACGCCCGCCGTTCGCTCATCCCGAAGGCGTCTCGGAGATGGGCGACAGCTTTCAGCTTGGCCGCGGGCGTCACCATTTCTTTCCCACGAGGTCCTTCAAGGCTGCGTTGTCCAGCATGGCGTCGGCCAGCAACCGTTTCAGCCGCGTGTTCTCATCCTCCAGCGTCTTCAGCCGCTTGGCCTCCGAGACCTCCAGCCCGCCGCACTTGGCCTTCCATTTGTAGACGCTGGCGTCGCTGACGCCATGCTTGCGGCACAGATCGGCGACACGCCGGCCTCATGCTCCTTCAAGATCCCGATGATCTGCTCTTCCGAAAAGCGGCTGCGCTTCATGCTCTGGTCCTTGTCGTGGGCCAGAACGAACTTCAAACCGGATTAAACCCGCGGGGCAAGGTCAGCCGCTCTCTACCTAGCCAGCGGCTTGCCACCTTTCTTAGAGAACACCGACTGCATCGCCTTGCAAGACTGCTAGACCAAGCGGCTGAGCTCCTGACGATAGGCTTTCATATCGGCGATTGGCCGCCTCGCGACGCCGCTATCGGCGGCCGCCTGGGCTACCGCCGGCGCGATCACCTGTAGCAAACGCACGTCTAACGGTTTTGGGATTAGATAGTCGCGACCGAAGCGAAGCCCGCGCGTGTTGTAGGCGACCGCAAGCTCTTCCGGCACTTCCGCCATCGTCAACTCCGAGAGCGCGCGGACGGTTGCGTGCTTCATGTGGTCGTTGATGGTGGTTGCCCCACAATCAAGCGCGCCCCTGAAGATGAATGGAAAGCATAAGATATTGTTGATCTGGTTGGAGCAATCCGAACGGCCCGTCGCAATGATGGCATCAGGGCGAACCGCCAGCCCGTCCGCCGGCATTATTTCGGGTGTCGGGTTGGCCATGGCGAAGATCAACGGATCTCGCGCCATCTTCTTGACCATATGTGGCAAAAGCACGTTTCCAGTCGAAAGGCCCAGAAAGATGTCCGCATCCTGAATGATTTGGTCCAGCGTTCGCGCGTTGGTTATCACAGCATAGCGCGCTTTGTTGTCATCCATGCTTTCCGTGCGCCCCGCGTAGACAACACCATCCGCATCGGTCACAATGATTGCATCGTGGCGTAACCCGAGACTGACGAGCAGATCGAGAGATGGAAGGGCCGCCGCGCCAGCGCCGGAGCAGACTAGCTTGACCTCAGCGATATTCTTTTTAACCAGCTTCAGTCCATTGAGCATCGCCGCCGCTAAGACAGCCGCGGTGCCGTGCTGATCATCATGGAAGACCGGTATCTTCATTCGGTCCCGTAGCTTGCGCTCGATGTAGAAGCATTCCGGCGCTTTGATATCTTCTAAGTTGATGCCGCCGAACGTCGGTTCCATCCTGGCGATCGTTTCGATGAGTGCGTCAGGATCCTCTTCGGCGAGCTCGATGTCGAACGCGTCGATCCCGGCAAATTTCTTGAACAGGCACGCTTTGCCTTCCATCACTGGCTTGCTCGCCAGCGGGCCAATATTCCCAAGGCCAAGCACGGCGGTCCCATTGGTGATGACGCCGACCAAGTTGCTGCGCGCCGTCAACGCATGCGCCTGCAGCGGGTCCTTCGCAATGGCGAGGCACGGCTCCGCCACGCCGGGGGTATACGCCAGCGTCAGATCGCGTTGCGTTGCGATAGCCGTGGTTGGCACCACGGAGATCTTTCCCGGCCTGGGTAGGCGATGATATTGAAGCGCGGCGTCCCGCAGATCGCGACTCATTGAGTTACTCCACCTGGTTATTTGGCTCCGTTGTAGTCCAGCTTCACGCCGCTAGGGGATCCTCGATCACATCGGTCAGCTTCGATGGCAGTCCAAGCACCTCGGCGAGGCGCTGTAGGAGGGTGACCGTGCTTGGAGCCATTTCCGCGACGGGGCCGGGGACATAGCACGCGACTGCATAGGCTAGTTGCCGCTGCTTGGGGTCGGTCAGCAATAGTGGCAGGGTCTGGATTGCTTGCTCCGGCTCAAAGGTGACGATGGCGGTCTGCTGACGAGTGATGTCCGCCAGACGATCGGAAGGTACTGAGCGGAAGGGTTCGTCCTGAGTCAGGACACGTGACCAGCGGGCCAGGCGGTCACGCCGGAAGCCGCCGCGATCGGTAACCAGCAGCACTATGATGCGGATAATGGCTTCGGTTAGCCCGCCGCTCGCAATTGCATTGAGCGCAATGGAGACTTCGGGCTCCCGCCTCAAGTGGTCAAGTGTCGTCCTTTTGAGATAAGCTTCGTAGGGATTGCTTAAGAGACGCTGCCAAGGGCTGCTCCATATCGTGTGAAATATCAGCTCGTAGCCCATGTCGCGCAAGTCGCGCCAGGCAACGATCGCCTGCTCCAAACTCTGCACAAAGAGCGCTTCGGCAGCGAGGAGTGGATTGTCGGCTGCGGCCTTCGCTCGCGACTTCCGCACCTGATCGGAAATGGCCTTGTAGCCGGCCATCATGGGATTCTGGGACGACAGCAGCGCTCGCCCCAGACGCTTAGGGTGCAAGGTTCGGCTGGCCTCTGCCGAAATACCTGTCACTGCCGCCTGCACGAACGGACGGGCAACCGCATGATAGATCTGCGCCTGAGCTTCAGAGGCGCGGGCGACCGCGGCAAAGGATCGATCATCGTCATAGCCGTCGTTGAACGCACGAATATCCACGAAGGTGCGCTCGACCAGCTCAACGCTGTAACGCTTCCGGCCCCCGTCTTCTTGAATGTCCTTGATACGCATCTCGTAGAGTCCAGGTAATAGTGCTTCAATAGCCTCCAAGGTCGTGGCAACTTCACTGTACTCCTTATTGACTACTCTCGAAGCGACAAACGTGCCGAGATGGCCGACGTCGTCGTGCACAAGATACACAATCTGCTGACCGCGAACGCGGATCTCCTCCTCGCTTTGATACACTTCGGTGATCCAATTCAGAGCCTGCTGAGGTGGCGTAACGTTGTCGCCATGGCTGGTAAATATGATGATAGGCGCTCGAACCCGTTTGAGGTCGAAATGCCGCCGTTCCGGCTCGCCGTATGCGTTGTTTCTGGCTAGCCGGTTACCAACAAAAAGTTGCTCAACAATCCAGCGGATTTCGTTCTCGCGCATCAGGCAGAACCCGCCCCACCACCTCTCACTTGCAAGAAAGGTCTCGTGCGCCGTGTCCACATCGCGGAACAGTTCGGCATACTTCAGGAACAGTTGGCGTTCGGGGTTTAGGGTTTCGAAATTCTGTACGAGATGAGCGCCGTCGAAAAGCCCGCCGCCTAGATCGGATAAAAGCATCGGTAGCCAAGCGCCGCCGAAAATTCCCGCAATGTAGCGGAGTGTATTTTCGCCGATGTTGCCGGAGGTCGGTGTTACTGGCGATCCGCTGAGGACGATTGGGCCGGTCAGGTCCCGATTTGTCGCGACGACGAGGAGGGTGGCCCAGCCAGCTTGGCAGTTGCCGACGATGACCGGGGCGGGGGCGTGCGGATGGCGGCGCATGACCTCCCGAACAAACGCCGCTTCAGCATGCGTGACGTGAGAGAGGTACTGGTCCTGCTCTGGTTCTCTTCGGAAGGCTATTAAATAGACCGGGTGACCTTCCCGCAATGCGACGCCCACCTGACTGTCAGCCTTATGGGCCCCCACGCCGGGACCGTGTCCCGCGCGCGGACAGATGATTACAAATGGGCGATTGGTTTCGGCGACCGTGACCCCTTGGGGTGGAATGATGCGGAACAACACGTAATTAGATTTCAGGGGTAAATCCGCTCCGTCCATTACCATCTCGTACTCGTAGAAGAGGACCGGCGGACAGCCGGCCGCCTCATGTTCGAGGAAGATGTCGCCGCGCTCTCGGAGAGTATCCATGCACAACACGGCGCGCTCACCGATATCGCGCAGGTATTCCATCCAATCGAGGCCAAGGTTTCCCTTATCGCGCTTCTCACGTAGAGCCTCAGCCAGACGTTCGCTCCCAACTAAAAGTTCTTGCTGCCGCTTAGACTGGCTGTCGCAGATGCGGTGTGCGCGACGCAATGCGGCTATATGCAGAATGTTGGCGGTCTCGGCGCTCGCTTCTGCGAAGCGTTTGGCGCAAGCTGTAAGGGGACTTTCGACGACCGCACTATCGAGTTCCGCGCGTTGCGCTCTGATCCACTGGACTGGATCGGAAAATCTAATAGCTTTCGACATGGCTTATCCTCTCTAGTTCTAGAGTAGACGCCGTCCGATATGCTCGTAGTTTTGCTATGGTGCCGGATTGCCCGATCGATGCTCATTCCATCTAGCGAGTGGGCCACGCCTACGACGACGCTGTACGAGCCTAGTGGTGACTTCAACCGTTCCAATGGTCCACATGCAATGGCGATGCCAGCCGGCCGTCGACGCCGACATGAGCATCAATCTCCTGCAGAAGTCGAGTTCATGCCTAGAGAAGACCGACAACTTCAGTGTCTACTCGTGTTCCATTGCCTCCTGGTTTGTCCGACTAATAACAGCGATGTCGGACTTGACGTGGGCAAGCACCCGGACAGACGGGCCTAGCTGGTTTGCAGCAGGCAATCTTCCCAGCGCCTTGGCCCTTGATTGGCCCAGAGGGGCGCTTTCCCGTACTTCTCACACTGCCAATTGCTCTTCGGGGTGGGATAGGTCAGGCTTGAGGCGGATGGTGCCGCAGGTGGCGTCCGCGGTAGTTTCGGCAAGGCCGATAAGAGCCGCAAGGCACAGATCAGCACATAGGCCATCGTGGCGAACCACAGCCGCAGCTGGTTGGCGCGCATGGTCGCTGTGGAGGTGCGGTCGGCGTAGAGATCGAGCTGGCACTCCTTGATGCGGTTCTCCATCTCGCCGCGCGCGAAGTAGATGTCCTGTAGAGCTGCCGCGCGCCGGCCTCGGCCTGCTTGAGCGAGGTGACGACGAAGCGCGGATTGGCCTCGCCTTGTTGTCCACTCGGCCTTGGCGACGACGCGGCGTTCCTGGCTCCAGCTATCGCGCGTACGCCACTGGAAGTCCTTGAAGCGGCGTGCCGGGCGGCCGGTCGTCTCGGCCGCGGCTCTCGCCGCGGCAAGCTCCCCTTCGATCATGGCGACCAGGCGCGTGTTGCGGGCGAGCCCGAACAGATAATCAACGCGGTTCCGCTCGCACCCCGCCATCAGCGCCTCGCGCGCAAAGCCACTGTCGGCGCGCAGCACGATGCGCACGAACGGCCAGTGGGCGCGGATTTGCCGCACAATCCGCGCGACCTCCTCGATGCTGCCCGCGCTGGCGTCGATGTCGGCGCGCCGCAGCTTGGCCGCCAGCAAATGCCGGCCGCAGAACACGTACAGCGGCAGATAGCAGTAGCAGTCGTAACAGCCGCGGAAGACGCTCCCCTCCTGATGCCCGTGCAGGGGGTCCTCGTGGCGTCGAGATCAAGGATGATCTGCTTCGGCGGCTGCTGGTGCGCCTCCAGGAACAGCGTCACCGGCAACGCCTCGATCACCGCCGCACCGTAAGCGATCTTGTGATAGCGCGAAGGTTCCTCCTGGCCCAGTTCCAGCCGGTTCAGCGTCGACTTGGCGGCCACTGGTGCGCAGTCCTCGCGCCGGGCGGCAAGATTGCCCGCCAGCACCGCCATCAGCGGATCGTGCCGCAGCTCGTCGTGATCGTTGAGGTCTTCGTAGCCAAGTGAGATGCCAAAGACCCGCTGTCCGAGCAACGTTTCGACGGTGTGCTCGATCAAGTCCGGGCGGCGCCGTAACGAATGTGCTTCCACGCGCCATGGCGCCATTCGCCCCGATAACGCCGAACAAAACGACATGGCCGGCCTAATCCGCTAACGCGAGGACAAAACATAGCCGTCGTCACAGGATCACCCGAAGAGACGCATCATTATTGATGATGAGTGGCTCGAGCGCGTTCTGCAGATCCGCGGTCCGACGTTGGGGACGTTATGGTTGACTTGCTCGATCCAACGGTCACTTCCAAATCCGCCGCATCGCGATCAACGCTAGCCCAGCGGCATGCCGCACCCTACATTCTCGCATGGTCGTTCTAGCGTAGTCAGCGTCCGATACCATGCGCGTCAAGATTATTATGGCGCGCGGAGCAGCGAAGAAACGACCAAGCGTCTCTGACGCGGACTGTCGGACTTACGACACGTCGGTACGTTCTATCAGGCCTCTTACAAGATCGATTGGCACCATCATTCGCGCTGCCGTCAACAGGCTCACTTGGGACGTGACCTGACGTTTCGGACCACCAATTTCAGTTTCAAGTGTTTCGCCGCGGCGGTCTGCAATTATATCCGCCGCAGCCTCACCGACACGGTCCGTCGGCGACGGGGCGCTCTTATCGACCTATGAGCTGGTCCCGATTGTCAGAACAATGTTTCGCGAGGCTGCCTTGGATCAAGCAATCCCTGGACCAATGGTCAGGTCGAGCGCATGAACCTTGATCCGCTCCAGAAATGCGATACTAATCAGGGCGGTCCCGGCATTTCCTGGGGCGACCAGCCTGGGCGACCGCGGGATGTGTCGGTGCCCAGTCTGGTTTTGGCGGAACGGTAATCGCGCTCAGGGGCACCCAGGCTCGTTCGAGCGTCACCGGATCGCGCAGCTGGGCGAAAGTCTCGGTGCGAATGTCCAGCCACTCGAACCAGCGACCCTGGACGGCGACAAGCTGGGCTGGCCGGAGCACGCCGAAATGATCTCGAGGAGAAACCCTTATCATTCGTCAAGCTCGACTTTGAACCTTGGCAGGAGAGTTCAAGATGATATTGCGCCCTTGTTCAACTACCGGAACTGGGATTTGACAGTCACAGGCTAGCCAACCCGACCAATCCGTTTCCCGTCGAGCCGGAGCTTTGGCCGCAATAGGTCCAGCCGTTCAATATCTATTCTGGCGCGCAACACCGCCCATGCACTTGCCGGCGTGCCCAGGGGCCAACCATGGAAAACTGCTCCCTCGGCGTCACGAGGAATTGCTCTCTCCTTGGATGAGCCAAGGAGAGAGTGAAAGAAAGAGGAACGAATCACGGAAGGCTCGTCGTGGATTGATCCCCGGGGGCAGGTGATGAAGACGCCGGATGACGTGGCGGAGATGATGCGCCTGAGGGAGTGCGGGTGGGACTACGTGGTGGCGGGCGGGGTGAAGGCGTTCAAGTCGCCTGAGCGCCCGAAGCGGCTCGATGATCTCGAAGGTTGGCTGCGCGAGAAGTTCATTCGGCATCGCGGCAATGCGGATGTGGTGCGCCAGGACCTGTTGGCCCAGAAAGGCGTGGCAGCCAGCCGGCGAACGCTGCAACGCGCCGTGCAGTCCTATCGCCAAGCGCTCAAGGCCGAAGCGCTGGCGACGACACCGTTCGAGATGCCCACGGGCCGGCAGCTGCAGATCGACTTCGGCGAGCGCCTGGTCGAGGTCGGCGAGGTGAAGATCAAAGCATTCGTGTTCGGCGACACTCGGGCATTCGCGGCGGCTGCATGTTCGTGCGTTCGAGGCGAGAAGCAAGAGCACTGGTTCGCCGGGCTCGAGAGTGCATTCACGACCTTCGGCGGCGTGCCGGAGGAAGTGCTGATGGACAACCCACGCGCGCTCGTGGTGCGCCACGATGCGGTGAGCCTGTCGGTTCAGTTTAACGACAAGCTCATCGCGTTCGCGAAGCATTGGGGTTCCGTCCTCGTGCCTGCGCGAGCCGCATCGGGCGCGCACGAAGGGTAAGACGGAGAATGGTGTCGGCTACGTGAAGAAGAACGCGATCGCGGGGCATTCCTTCGCGAGCTGGGAGGCATTCGAGCCGCATCTCGCCAGAGTGGGAGCGTGAGGTGGCGAACGTACGTATCCACGGCACGACCGGCGGGGCGCCGATCTCGCTTTGCGCCTGACGAGGCACACCGGTTGAAGCCGCTCGGCGGGCAGCCGTCGTTCGGATCGCTGCGCGAACTGGCCCGCGGCGTCGGCAACGATTGAGCCGTCGAGATCGACACGAACAGCTACTCGGTCCCGTGGCGGCTGATCGGCGAGCGCGCGCGGTGACGGTTGCGGCCGGCGAGGTGCGCATCGGCCACGGCATGCGCGAGGTTGTGGTCCATAAGCGATCGGAAGGTCGCCGGCTGCGGATCATCGATTCCGCCCACCTCGACGGGGTTGCCGGTCGCAATGGTGCGGTCTCCCGATCGGCAATCGCGAACCCGACATTGCCCGCGCCTTCTCCACGAGGCAAGCGGGCAATGGCGATCTTGCCGAACGCGCATTGTTGCCGATGCGAGCAGACTTTCGCGATACGGCGTGGAACGGCTTTCTCGAATTGAACCGGCTGGCGTTATCGGAAGCCTTGCCGGGCAAAGCGAAAGCCGCGCGCTGGCGGTCGCGATGCGATGATCAGGAAACACTATTCGCGCGTCGCGGTGGGGGTCTCCTTTGCCGACGGATGCAAGAGCACCTGATGGGCGGCGGCCATATAAATTCCCCTGAAGGAGAGCCGGTTGGCGCCGTGGAGCGGATCGATCCAGGCGGCGAGTTCGGCTTCCTTGAGAGCGCTAACGCCAGGAGATCTACTTCAGCTTTGCAGTGTTCTGGAAGGTCGGGCGAATATCACTGTCGGCTCGCGTGTATCTATCGAGGAGCTCGGTGAAGATGGTCTGCGGGCCCTCGCAGTCAAAGTTCTAAACAAATTGGCTCAAGTGCGTTCCTGCGGGCCACAGCATCCGGGACCGGCTAGGCCCGCACTTTTGACCATCCATCGGATGCTCAGGCAACGCTTGCGCCCAGTCAACTACCTCTCTTGGGAGTTGATGGAGAAGATGGTCACATGGCAATCCTCATTAATCCATCATCAAGGAAATCGATATGAAGCTGGGTTTGGAGATGAAAGACGTCCTGCTGGGCACGGTAGCCTTCATTGCGCTAGCTGCTCCTGCTTCTGCCGCTGATCTGGCCCCGCGACCCTACGTCAAAGCGCCCCCGACGGTCATTCCAATCTATGATTGGAGCGGCTTGTACATCGGCTTCAATGGCGGCGGCGGCTCCGCGCATCAGTGCTGGGACCTGCTTAATTCTGGCGACGTGGTCGTCGCTCCGCCCGTCAGCATGGGGTGCCATAATGCGACGGGAGGCACGGTCGGCGGTCAAATCGGCTATCGCTGGCAGATAGCGAACTCGGTGTTCGGCCTGGAGGCGCAGGGCAACTGGGCCGATTTCAAGGGCTCCAGCGCCAACCTCGCTTTTGCAGGCGTCCAGGATGAGTCCAAGCTTGATGCATTCGGCCTGTTCACGGGCCAAGTCGGCCATGCCTGGAATAACGTGCTGCTCTATGTGAAAGGTGGCGCGGCGGTTGTCCGCGACAAATACCGGGTCTCCGATATTGCGACCGGGCTGAGTTTTGACAACGGCAGCGAAACTCGTTGGGGCGGCACGGTAGGGGCGGGCCTGGAATTTGGCCTCGCTCCGAACTGGTCCATCGGCGTTGAGTACGACCATCTGTTCATGGGTCACCGGGACGTAGACTTCTTTTTTTCAACAGGAATCCCGGGTGTTCCGGTGGACGCTTTTGCAGGGACTGCCCGTATCGGTCAGGACGTCGATATCGGTGTGGTCCGCGTGAACTATCGCTGGGGTGGCGCCGTCGCCACGACATATTGATCTTCGCCAGAACGAAAGCGTTCCTTCACAGGGGGCACGAACAGCCGAATAATCCTGCGCTGCTCGTCTCTCAAGGTAGCAATCATTGATGTAGGTCATTTCCAGAAACTACGTAGTCGTCCGTGAAGAAGGCCTAAGCCACTGATCGGGAATCTCGATTTGGGCTACGGGGCATTTCCAGATTGCAAGGTTTTGCTGCTTTGGGCGTCAGAACCTTGCGATTTGGCTTTAGAAGCGGGAAGCATGATTCCTTGTCTGCATCGGAGGGGACGATGCGGCCGAAGAAGCACAAGACGACGGGATCGAACGATCTGTTCCGGGCTCGGCTCGACCAGATCATCAATATGAAGCACGAGCTGGTTCTGCTCGCCGGCAAGGTCGATTGGGACTGGATCGACGGCGAGATCGCGCCGCTCTACAGCGAGAACGGCAGGCCCGGGATCGAGACGCGCTTCATGATCGGTCTGCTGTTGCTCAAGCACATTTACGGGCTGTCCGATGAGGGGGTGTGCGAGCGCTGGGTCCATGACCCATACTTCCAGTTCTTCGCCGGGGAAGAGTTCTTTCAGCACACGTTCCCGCACGAGCGCTCGGACCTGAGCCATTGGCGCAAGCGGCTTGGCGACAAGCTGGAGTTGCTGCTGGCCGAGAGCTTGCGGGTAGCGCACGAGGCCGGTGCATTACGCAGCCAGGACCTCAAGCGGGTTACGGTCGACACCACGGTGCAGCCGAAGGCCATCACCTTTCCGACCGATGCCAAGCTGCTGCATGCGGCCATCAAGGGGCTCAACCGCCTGGCGATCAGGCACGGCGTCAGGCTGCGGCAATCCTATGCTCGCATCGCCAAGGTCGCCGCGATGATGGCCGGCCGCTACGCCCATGCCAAACAGTTCAGGCGGCATCAGCGGCAGTTGCGTATCCTGCGTAGCCGGCTGGGCCGGATCATCCGCGACATCCGCCGCAAGATCCGTCGTCCTCTCAGCCGTCGGACACAACTTCCGCCGCATCCTCGCCTGGCTGAGATATCTCTTGTGCCTGTTCCTGGCCCAGCTATGGCGCACGCTCGCCCGCCCAGCCTCGATCGATCCGGCTTCTTAACGGACGACTACGTAAGGATTGTCCGTCGTCAGAACATTTGAGACTGATCAGGCGTTTCAAGAAGGGAGGATCTGGCTCATCAGGGGTTAGAGTTAAGCTGCTTGCGATTGATGCTGCAAGCGGCGGTTTGCGATGGTGTTGCGACCTCTCAGCTCTGCCGAGAGTAGACATCGGCAGGAGTGACGTTGTCGATACTCTCATGATAGAGTGCTTGCGTGATAGAGTGCTTGCGTGCGGCGCGGCAATCAGGATGGAAGTGCAGCGTCAATCAGGATG
Organism: Bradyrhizobium sp. MI1.7; assembly: GCF_055811795.1. NCBI lineage: Bacteria > Pseudomonadati > Pseudomonadota > Alphaproteobacteria > Hyphomicrobiales > Nitrobacteraceae > Bradyrhizobium > Bradyrhizobium sp. MI1.7. The sequence continues at coordinate 208 of NZ_JBVVPO010000097.1, read as the reverse complement.
AGAGAGCTTCGCCGGGCTCGTGACGCAGGGAGGGCGTAGCTCGACCGGAGTTACGAGCCCGGCGAGGGGGGGGGGGGGGGGGGGGGGGGGGCGGGGGGGGGGGGGGGGGGGGGGGGGGGGGGGGGGGGGGTGGGGGGGTGGGGGGGGGGGGGGGGGGGGGGGGGGGGGGGGGGGGGGGGGGGGGGGGGGGGGGGGGGGGGGGGGGGGG
>NZ_JBVVPO010000096.1:0-21923 GCF_055811795.1 Bradyrhizobium sp. MI1.7 | reverse complement strand
AAATTTACAGGCCGATTGACACTCGACGCTGAGGCCGTAGGAATGCGCTATCGAAGCACCCGACAGGTTATCGGCGTTTTTGAAACCAGACCGAACCGCCCGTGCCGCATTCTTCTCGACATCATGAACGGGCGACCGCTGTATTTGCGTGGCGAGGAGCAGCCCGTGTATCTCCGGCTTCAAATCGCGCAGATGCCGCAATTGCCGGCGGGCATGCGGAACAGCCTCAATCGCTTCAACAGTCTAACCGTGCTTTGGACGGCTCTCCATCTGGTCGAGGAAGATCAACGCATTCTTATCTCCGTCGCACAGGAACCAGAGCAGACGATGCGCTGGTTCAAGGAAGCTCTCGAACTGCCGACTTGGGCGGCAGCGCCTGGCTTCGCGGCGCCCGAAGGGGAGCTGCGCGCGCGGTACGACGAAGCACGGGCTGCTTGTATTGACTATTGCGGCGTCGATTCCTTTGAGCTCGCACTCCTTGATCGGGGGATTGCGACGAGCCACGGCCAAATGCCGCAGCGGCTTCGGCGTCTGATGACCGAAATGATCGAGCGGAGAATTTGCCCGATAACGGTCGCAACCGCGACACTGACAGAGGGAGTGAACCTTCCGTTCGACCTAATTTTCCTTACATCACTTAAGCGGCGTTCCTGGGACGCAGAGAACGAGCAACAGATAGTCACTCCACTTTCCACCGCCGAGTTCCGAAATCTCGCAGGCCGGGCTGGACGGCCCGGCGCAGCCCGAGGGATCGAGGGCATGACGCTTGTGGCGATCCCAACCACGATCTCCACGACGGCAGACAGCTTCGCAGACGTTCAGCGCAGGCAACGTCGTGATCTCGTCGCAGACTATGAACGACTTCGAAGGGCGTTGCTGATCGAGGAACGCGATTCTGATGCGGTCGAGAGTCCGTTGGCGATGCTGCTGACCGCAATCCGCGATCGTGCAATCAATGTTCTTGGGCTGCCGCCTAATCGATTTCTGGACTGGCTCGATCAGGCCCTTCCGCCGAATATCAGTCGGGATGCCGGTGAGGGAGCGACCGGACTGCGCGCTCGCCTTGCAGACTGTCTTGATGAGCTTGACGGCGTGTTGCTCGCGGCGATCGAGGAGGTCGCACATGCAGACGAAGCAGACATGACCGGCGCGGAGGCCGAGGCCCAGCTCGTTGAACTATGGCGGCGAACGTTTACCGCGGTTGCTGCAGCCCAGGAGGAATGGATGGAACAGGCGTTTATACGGCGTGGCCGCGCGATAGTGGAAGCCGTCTACCCGGACGCGGACGAACGTCGACGCCTTTATCAATATGGCTTCTCGCCGCTCATTGGCCGTCGTTTCGAGGCTGTTGCTCCCCAAATCCGGGATTTGATGGCGGCAGCCCAAAATTACGGCGTTGATGATCCGGACACGCGGCTGCGCGTATTCGAACAAATCGGAGGGCTTCTCGCTAATGATCGCGGGTTTGGCTTTCGTGTACGCGCCACAGTCGGTGACCAGGCGCTTCTTGTAAATTGGCAAGGTGTGTTGGCATGGTGGATGCAAGCACCCGGCGCCGATGGACCTGATGCGGATCAGCTTCGGAGTTGGCAGCGCTTTGTCGCCGAGAACCTCGAATTCAAATTGGGCGTCGCCATGGGAGCGGTCGTCGCACAAGCTTGGTCGGCTGGCGCGGGCGATCCCTACGCGGTCCCGTCGCTTGCGGAGTGGCGCGCAACCACGGGTCTCCCGTGGTTCGGTTTTTGGGCTCGCGAACTGTTGCGGTGGGGTACCCACGATCCGTTCGTTGCCTATGCGCTCGCACAGGGGCTAGCTCACACACGAGAGCGCGCTGCCGAACGTCGTGGAGAGTTCGAAACCTGGTTGCAGGCAAACCACGTAGATATCGAGCCCGACGACTACATCGATCCGCAGCTCTTTCTCGAATGGCAGAACAGCCTGCCCAGGCGTGAGCGCACCGCCACAACGGTTGCTCCCGTGCCCGTCGAATTGACCGGAACCAACGGCGCCAGGCACCGATACACTGTGATGCCCGTTCCGTGCGATACGCATGTCAGTTGGCTTGACCCGGCCGGATTTGAGCTGGCAAGGTCGAAGGACGCCGCCGGCACGTATGACAATAGTGCGGTTCGAAGCGATTACGAGCTTCGCGCGACGCGGAGCGGGGCTTCCGTGAACAGAACTTTTCGGGCGGGCGCTCAATAGTGCGCTAAGACAAATGGACGGGTGGCTCGGTGTCCTCGGATCGCGTTGATGTGCTAAGTTCGCTGCCGAACCATCAGGCCACGGGTTCGAAACACCAGACCGCCGCCTGTTGCTCTTCGCTCTTCCCGGCCACGAACCGCATGCTCAGCCGCTGAGCGGCTTCGCAAATCGCCGCGGCGTCGATCAGAGCTAGTGATGAGCCCGGCCACATACCTCCAGCCCGACGGTGCAACTCGGCTGAGCGGCGAAGAAGTCCAGCACCTTTCCTCTGGACAAAGTATATCGAGCGACGTCCAATCTGACCTCCAACAACGCACCGCGAGAAAACATGCTTGCCCTTGGCATCTTCAAAAGCGAGAAGATCGTCTTCGCCGGCTTTTTTCTCGATTGCAATGATCCACGTGTTTCCTGGACGCACATCAGCGTTCACCAAGCTCAAGAACTGTACGATCGCTGGACCCGTTTGATCGAGCTTGTTGGCCGTAAAGGCGTCGCGCCTGCGCGTCGTTCAGCCCCTGGGTGACGCCGCCCTGAGAAACTGTCAGCGCTCGCGCCATCGTCGCCTGGGCGACCCGCGGCTGGAAAGCGACCTCGCAGGTAGACTCTCGTCAGCAGGTTGTGCATCAAGTGCGCCGCTCATTGACCAAAGAGCAGCTAGCTGGTCCATGCCGCGGAGATTCAGCGTTTCCTCGGTCCAACCGACAGCTCGGCGATAGCTGCCCACCGCCGCCCTTCGCTTGAGCGCGGTGGCGTCGCTCGGTCTCATCGGCAAAGGGCAAGACCCAAAGCGCGTCTTCGGGACAATAAGCTCGCAAAGGAAGCAAGTCCGCCAGTCGTCTTGGCGGGCAATGACAATCGCTGCAAAGAGCCCGGGCTGGCGTTATTTCGTCGTAACGCGTACCGGCAGCGAGCTAGTGCCCGCAATCCGCTGCTGTCGCGGTATACCGGCTCGCCCGTCATCTCGATTGATGCGACGCTCGCCGCCAAGGCGGCCAGAACGGCTTCGCCTTCGAGCCGCGCGACCATCTGCCCTACACAGCCGTGGATTCCGGTGCCGAAGCCGATATGCCCTGAAACGCGCCGGGTGATGTCGAACTGCTCGGGCCGTTCCCACCGCGTTTCGTCGCGATTTGCCGAACCGATCAGCAGCAACACTTTCTCGTGCTTGCCGATCGGCACCCCTGCGATCTCTGTTTCATGGGGTGTGGTCCGGAAGACGTAAGGTGCGGCGGAATCGTAGCGCAGGCTCTCATCGAACGCCGCGCGCGCCAGCGAAGGATTGGCAGCCAGTATGGCCCATTGCTCCGGATGACGGGTCAAACTAAAGAGGGCCATGCCTTGTGCAGTGATTGTCGTATCCAGTCCCGCCGAGAGAAAGGACCGGACGAGCAGAGGCGCTTCCTCCTGGGTAATTTCGCCGCTATCGGCGGCCTCGTAGACCTGCGCGCCAAAACTGCCGGGAGCTAAGGCCTCCCGTTGGCATTTTGCGGCAACCCAAGGCAAGACTTTAGGTGCCTGGGCCATAAGAGTGCGAAAATAATCGTTCTCCGGCCCCATGCCGGCAAACACCATTGCGCCGTAGGTCAGAAAATTTTCGCGGCCCTCATTGTCGATGCCCAGGGCGTCCGGAAATACAGTCACCGGAAATATTTCGGCAAGGTCGCGGACTGCATCGAACGATCTCTTTTCGATCAGTTCATCGACCAGCGCGGCGGCCTTGGCCTTGAAGCCGTTCTCGAGGCCCCGCATCGCACCCGGCGACATAATCCGCGCTAGCACCTTTCGGGTGCGTGTATGTAGCGGTGGGTCAGCTTCAAGAACAATGCTCGGCGGACGCCACGGCTTCTCCTTGAAGTAATTGACGATGCCGGCACCACCGGCATTGCTGAAGTTCACATGTTCGGCAAGGACCGCCTTCATCTCGGCAAAACGCGGCACGGCGAAGATGCCGTATTTCTCAAGCCGGACGACGGGTGCCTTCGCACGAAGGGCGGCATAGGCCGGATAGGGGTCGATGCGAGTGTCCCAGTCGAACGGATCAAAATCGCTACAGGCATACTCGTGTGCCGACGTTGCCACTGCTTCCCTCCGTTTGTTCGCTTTAAGTTAATTGACTATAGTCATTTATTACGAGAGTTGGCAAGCTACGAACGGAGTGGCGTTTTTTACTTGTGATTCCAGCCATGTAGCTGCAGGACACACCGGGCGGAGATTGGGATGTCGACCGAGAGATCAGGAAACCCTAAGCGGATGCGGCGCTTTCAGAAGCGCGCGCGCCAAGAAGCCGACAAGCGGGCGTTGCAGGCTCGAATCCTTGAAACAGCGCAAAAGGAGTTCGCGAGCGGCACACTCGAAACCGTTTCGATCCAGAAGATCGCCGATGCTCTCGGTTACTCGAAGGGCACGATTCTCAAATACTTTCCGACCAAGATCCTGCTGCTGCTGGCAGTGAAGGAGAGGAATCTGGAGGAAATGGCGGATCGGCTCGAACAAGTCCGCGCGCTCCACTCCAGCGGCGAGGCCCGGCTCCGGCGCGTCATGGAGGCCTATATCGATTATTGGGTCGACAATCCCGATCATTTTCGATCGCTCTATTCGATGGCCGGCACGGTCGAGGACAGGCGTTTTCCCGACGGGGTTTATTTCGGTCAAACTGAGATCGCACGAAAGGGCTACGGGCTCTTTGTGACCTCGATCGCGGATTATCTTTCCGAATTGGGGGTGGAGGCGACGCCAAGGCTCACGGAGCGCCTAGCGACCGGCCTGCTATCGGCAGCGCATGGGGTGATCTCGCTGCCACTGGGAACACCAACGATGAAATGGCCGGACATTCGCGGCAACGGACGATTGATCCTCGGCAATCTCATCGACGCTTGGTCGGCGAAGATCAAAGCCGCACGGCGAACACAGACCTGGCCGAGAATTTCCATTGGTGATTTTCTTTAGTTCGGCAGCACTGGCGTGCTGGCAGCCGATCTATCCTCGCAGCCAAGAAATGGGCTGACGTGCGACGGGATTCGCTGAGCGTACCGAAACGAAGGCGGACACCTACGCGACAGAAGCGACGTTTACTGGCCGGCGAGCCATAATGTCCCGAAGTATCTGAAGGATATCGGAGAGTTCTTTGGGATCGTTGGGGGCGCCGAACGTGCCTGCCCACGGAAGCGAAACGCAGGTCCTGTCCGCGTTGTTTGGCGAGGTGGTGCGCGAACCTGATCTTGCACCGCTGTTGGGCTACCATCCTCATGGTGGCGTCAGCAAGGCCTATCAGGAGACCGAACAACGCGGCATCATCAGCGGACATGTCGGGCAGGGCACCTTCGTCCGGCGCCGTTCCGCTGCGCAGGCCGAGGCGGCCACGGCAAGACATGAACCGGTCAATTTACCATGTCAGCCAGATCCTGACCGTCACATCGGCGCTGGCGATCCACGCCTGCATTGCCGACCTGCTGACCGAGCCAACCGTCGTCACAGGTTACAGCGTCGGCGAGATGGCGGCCTGGAGCATTGCCGGAATATGGACGGCCGACGAAGCCTTGCGGTTGACGGATGTTCGCGCACAGCTGATGGACCGCGTGGCCGGAGCGGATGATCGCCTCGGTATGTCCGCGGCCTCGATCAGACCACGCTCGACACCCTGCTCGAAACATATCGCTGCGAGATCGCGATCAGGAATCCCGATCGTCTTGTCGTGATCGGAGGCTCCGAGCAGGACGTGATCGACCTCTGCGAGGCGGCCATTCGACAGGGCGCCGCACGCAGCGGTGTTCTCGCCGTGAAGATCGCGTCGCACACGTCACGGCTCGCGCGCGCCTGCAAACCGTTGCAAGATGCGCTCGACGCCAGCAGGCGCATCCCGATCGCAAGCCAGCGGATCCTGCTCGCAGGAGGCGACGGCGAGCGCATGTTCTCCGCAAGCGATGCAACCGTGAAGCTCGCCTGCCAGGTCGCGCGCCCCATCGACTGGTCGGCGACGCTGGAGGCCCTGGCAGAGCTGGGGGTCAGCAGGGGGCTGGACCTCGGCCCGGGACATGCGCTCGCCGAGATGATGCAGGCCTTCCGTCCCGACATCCGCTGCTACGCAGCCGATGGATTTCGCACTCTCGATGGGCTTCGAAACTGGATAGCCTCTCAAGAACGACGCTGCTCAGCCGGTTGACCCAGCGAGGCGATCTTCCGCCTCGGGCCGGCCTACCTACGTCATGCGGAGGTGGTCGTTGACCCGCAAGGCCATCGCTGCTCGGGCTGAGATGTCAAAGCCGATTGGTAGAGCGGTGTGTGACGATTTCTTTCAATGACTCACAAAGTCGGTCTATTCTTGACTTCAAAGTACGAGCGGATAGGTAGACCAGAACGGCCATGGCCAGGCGCCGAAACATTATCGCAATTCCCTCGCTGGGTTCTCTCGACAAGACCACAGGCCGGGTCGGACACCAACTCACGCAGGTACTTCGCGAGGCGATATCAAACGGGACCCTGAAGCCGGGCGAACGGCTGCCTTCCACCCGAGCCCTCGCTGCATCGCTCAAACTCGCTAGGGGTACGGTCATCGAGGCGTTTGGTCAGCTACATGCGGAAGGCTACCTCGAAGCGCGCGCCAGAGGCGGCACGATCGTAGCGGACGTCAATGGCGATAGCGAACTCGTGAACCGAGCGCAGGCATTCATTGAGCCGCCGCGGATCGGCCCTGTGTTGCGGGAGAACGTCACCCGTCTTGCAGAGGTCGCGCAAATTCTTCGACCCCAAGGGACGACGCCATTTGCAATCGCTCATCCGGCAGGCGCAGTCGCCCCGGATGACAAGTGGCGCCGCCTTGGTAATCGCGTCCGAGCGCTACGCGTGGCTGCCCCGTCCGGATACATTGACCCGAAAGGATTGCCCGATTTGCGGATCGCGATTGCTGACTACGTCCGTAAGGCCCGTGGAGTGAAATGCGAGCCCGGTCAGGTCGTGATCACGGCAGGTACGCAGCAGGGTCTTTTTCTGGCTGCAACCGTTCTTCTTGCGGACGGAGACGCAGTATGGGCGGAAGACCCCGCCTATCCCGGTATTGTCGCGGTCCTCGGAAACTTCAGCGTCAAGACCTCTCGGATTCCCGTCGACGACCAGGGCATCGACGTCCAGGAAGGTCTCGTCCGATGTCCGAAGGCTCGGGTCGCCTTCGTTACACCATCGCATCAATACCCGCTCGGCATGCCGATGAGCATGGCCAGGCGCACGGCTCTGTTGTCGTGGGCCCGTCAAAATAATGCATGGATTGTCGAGGACGACTACGACAGCGAGCTTCGCTACGCGGGACATCCATTTCCCTCCTTGCAGGGACTCGATCCTACACGTGTCGTTTATCTCGGGACGATGAGCAAGGTGCTGTTTTCCTCGATGCGGATCGGATACGCCATCGTTCCCCTTCCCCTGGTGGATGCGTTCGCGGGCGCCCGTGCTCTTATCGACCGCCATTCTCCGATGGCCGATCAATATGTGCTCGCACAATATATGCGCGAGGGCTATTTCGAAGCTCACATACGGCGCATCCGGGGCGCTTACGCAGAACGGCGCGCGGCCCTGATCTCCGCCATCGGGAGAGAGCTGCCGTCCTGGGCAACGCTCCAACCAAGCGACCAAGGTATGCACCTGGTGCTCTGGCTTCCTGCCGGCCTCGACGATGTCAAGCTTGCCGACCAAGCACACAACGCCGGGCTGGTGGTGCGACCGATCTCGCCCATGTATCAAGATGCGCCTGCTCGCTTCGGTCTAATGCTCGGGTTTGGCGGCTTTTCCGTCGCGGAATTGCAGGCCGCCGCAGTCCGCCTGAAGGGCGTACTTGAGGCATCGGTCCGCGCGAACAGGAAGGCCAAACTGTCCAAGCGCCCACGGATGAAAACTACCACATAAATGTGGATGGCCGCGCTCAGGTCTCTTTCGCGATAATCGGCGCTCGCCGCGAATTAGAACATTGGGTCAGGTGTTCCGCGGCGCGACGGGAAGGACGCACATTGATCTCAAGTCTTTGAGTCCGACAGCGGCAGACGATCGTAGGGCAAATGAGATTCATCCATGCTTGCGCACGGCTGCCGATGGGTTTGGCCCCGCCATACCCTGCCACGACGATGACAAGTAGGTCGTTGTGCCACGATTTCTCCGTGCATGTCGCTCCGTCGGATATGGGTCAGGCCTGCTCCGCCTTGGCAGCAGCGGCGGCCAGCATTGCATCGCCGATCACATCCTTGCCCTGCGCCTTGAGCGCGTTCCCTGCACCAAGAATGTCCCGGACCTCTTTATTTTGACTAAGCTTCGACTTGCCAACGAGCCGTGTGATCTCGATTTCGATCCCGACGATCATCTTGAGCATCGTGTCGATATAATCCTTGGGGCTATCGGTCATCTTCCAAGGATTGGCCTGCTTCGCCTCATGGATGCGCGTCAGCCGCGCGACCATGCCACGGACGTAACGCTCATCGTCCCGGATCGTCGCGCGTCCGTACACATGTGCCACCATATAGTTCCAGGACGGAACCTGCTTCTTGAACTCGATCTTGCTCGGATACCAGTTCGGCGCGATGTAGGCGTCCCCGGCACGGAACACAATCAGCACCTCGTTCCCCGTAGCGATATCCTGCCAAATGGGATTTGCGCGGGCCACATGTGAATGAAGCACGCCCTGCTGCCCTTCGTTCGCGTGCAACTCGAAAGGCAGGTGATTTGCGTCGAGCCCGCCCTTCCCGTTGGTAAAGAGGATGCCGAGAGGATTTTTGTCGATGAGATCGTGAAGCGCCTCGGGGCGCGACTCGGCGAAATGTGGAGGGACGTACATGCTGGCTCCTTGGCAATTGATGAATGCCGCGCACGCTGCTCGCACCATCAACGGGATTTCTTCAGGCCTCGATCATCTGGAATTCACTCTTGCCTGCGCCGCAATCGGGGCAGATCCACTCGTCGGGGACGTCTTCCCAGCGAGTGCCCGGCGGAATGCCCTCGTCCGGCCATCCCTCCCGCTCGCTGTAAACAACCCCGCAGAGCGCGCACATCCAAGTCTTGTAAACCGGTTTGTCGACCGCCGTTTCAGAGTGCAGGTGAGCGCTTTCATTGCTCATCTCTCTAATCCTATCCCGTGGAGGGTTCATGAGACCGATGTACGCCATAACTGGATCACCCCACAGAGCCAGTTCGTGACATTATTGCTAGACCAGATTGGCACCCCCGGTGTTACTCACCGCACTGCGAGGCCCCTAGTCAGGAGGTGAATGCGTTGTTCGAGCAGGCGAAACGTTTCGCTTCCCAGTCAAGCGGCTGAAGAACATCCAGGAGACTGGGCGTTTCCAAGCATTGTGCTTCGTCAGCAATGCGCCGCTACTTCATCGCGCAAAGGCCTGTAACTTATGCCTGTGGAACTGGGGCTTACTCCGCGGCCCGGGCGACCGCAGCGCCGGTCCCCTCCGCGACGTCGGGCACCGCAAGCGCCTTCGGCCTGCGCAAGCGAACGTAGACCTGCGCCGCCAAAAGCGCCACGCACAGGAACAGAAACAACGCGCTGATCGGCCGCTCGACGAAGATCATGGCGTCGCCGCGAGAAATCAGAAGGGAACGGCGGAAGTTCTCCTCCAAGCGCGGGCCCAGCACGAAGCGAGGCCGGGTGGAAGTCGAGCAGCAGGAGCAGATAGCCGATCAACCCGACGACGACGGTCTCGCCGACCTGGAACATGTCGTTGTTGGTCGAGTAGACGCCGATCGCGACGAAGAACAATGCGCTTGGATAAAGATATTTGTACGGAATCAACAGGAGCTTCACCCACAGCCCGATCAGCGGGACGTTGAGCAGCACCAGCATAATGTTGCCTATCCAGAAGCTCGCGACCAAGCCCCAGAAGATGTCCGGATGCTCTTTGATCAGCTGGGGACCTGGCACGATGCCCTGGATCATCAGCGCGCCGAGTATGAGAGCCATGACTGCGTCCCCGGGAATGCCGAGGCTCATGGTCGGGATGAAGTCCCCCTGTACCGACGAATGCGTGGAGGCTTCCGGACAGGCGACGCCTTCGATCATTCCGGTGCCGAACTTCTCTGGTGTCTTCGAAACCTTCTTCTCGGCCGCGTACGAGATGAAGGAAGCGATCGTCGGTCCCGTTCCAGGAATGAGCGAACACAGGCTGCCGATGATGGTGCCGCGCAACATCGCCGGGATCGAGCGGCGGAGTTCATCACGTGACGGACGCAGATCGCGCAAGCCGACGTTCGAATAGCGCGTGTTCACCTCAGAATACTGGTTCACGCTCTTCATGAACTCGGCGATACCGAATAGACCGAGAGCGAGTCCGACGAGTTCGATGCCGTCAAGGAGATTCGGGATGCCGAACGTGAAGCGCTCCGCCCCGGTCTCGACGTCCGTCCCCACGATGCCTAAAAATAAGCCAAGCAACGTCATGGCGATGCCTTTGAGAGGCGAGCCTCTCGCGAGTGTCGAACCGGCGAGTAGGCCCAGAAGCATCAGCGAGCAGATTTCGGTCGGACCAAATTCCAGCGCGACCTTTACCAGTAGCGGAGCTAGAAAGATCATCTCCAAGATGCCCCAGGAAGCGCTGACGAAAGACGATAGTACCGTAATGCCAAGCGCCGCGCCGCCGCGGCCCTGCTTCGTCAGCGGAAATCCGTCAAGACACGTCACCGCGTGCGGCGGATGACAAGGCAGATTGAGCAGGATCGAGCAGATCGCGCCGCCGTATTGGGCCCCGTAGAACACGCCTGATAGCATCAGGATCGCGCCTACCGGTTTGATACCGAAGGTCAACGGCAGCAGCACCGAGATCGTGGCCAGCGGCCCCATCCCCGGCAGGACGCCCACCATGTTGCCGACCAGGACGCCGACAAAGCACCACATAACGTTCTGCGGCTCGAAGGCGACACCGAAGCCGTACCAAAGATCTGAAAGCGCGCTCGCGAACATCTAGAACCCCCAACGGTACAGCGGGAAAGGAACCCTCAGCACGTAGGAAAAGAGGAGACCGCCGGCGACAGTGACGACCGCGGCCAAGGCGGCCGAGCCTTTCAGGGTGGCCGTCCTGTCGCCGAGCGCCGAGACGAAGACGCACATGAAGGTAGCCGCGGCCATGCCCAAATAGACGCCGAAGAGGATGAACATCAGCGGGCCCGCGAGGATGCATGCCCAGCCGCGCCATTCCATCGCGGCGGGCAATATGCGCTCCCCCTCTTCGAGAGGCGTCGCCAACCCGGTGACGAAAATCAAGGCTCCGACGAGAACCATGATGACGCCGATCATGAACGGAAACATGCCCGGTCCGACGTGGGCCAAGGACCCGAGCGAATAGGCCGTCGAGTTGAGACCGATCCCCGCGCCCAGCAACACCAAGAGCAGCCCGGCGTAAAAGTCTTTCTTTCGCAGCATGATCGGCATTCTCAGCACCTCTATGCGGGTTTGGTCGCTATGACGACGAGCGCCGACGCCGGTCCGGAAGAGACCTGGATCAGCTTGTGCGGGATGGTGGAATCGAACTGGATGCAATCGCCCGGATTGAGGGTCTCATTCCGCTTACCGATGACGAGTTCGATTCGGCCGGTGAGGATGAACAAGATCTCCTCACCTTCGTGATGACTCATGATGCGACCGCGTTTGGCCGTCTTGGTCGGCCGCACGATGAAGGCGCGCATCGTGCGTTCGGGAGCCAGTCCGGCGACGAGCGACAGGTGCGTGTCGACGTCGCCCGCCTTCCCCTTCTTGGCGCGGACGATCGTGATGGGGTCGTGGTCGTCGGGCTGACCGTAGAAGCGGTCGAGGGTCGTTCCGAGAGCCTCGGCGATCTTGAGCGCGGAGCCTATCGACGGAGAGGAGAGCCCGCGTTCCAGCTTGGAAAGATAGCTGCGGGTCAGGCCGGAATCGGCGGCAAGCTGCTCCAGAGTCATGCCGCTCTGCACGCGGAGAAATTTGAGGTTGAGTGTCATTGCGCTCGGATCTTTCCGAAGTTATTGCCTGCATCGATCTCGCACCAAACCACCGACAATTCAAATCGTGGACCGGGACCTCCGACGATCTACAGATCCAGCACCAGTCTCTGTCCCGCGCAGTCGCCCACGCACACGATGAGCTCCTGCTGCCGCTCAGCAGGCGAAAGCACGCGATCTCGATGGATAGGCGGCCCCTCAGTCCAGCGCGTGCGGCAGGCGCCGCAGATGCCGCCGCCGCAGGACACGGGTACGTCGACCCCGAGCGCTTCAAGCGTTCCGAGAAGGCCGACCTCCGGCGTGACGGTCGCCCGCTTGTTGCTCGCCGACAGAAAGAGTTCGTAGGGAGGCACGTCGCTTCTGGCGGTGATCTTCGGCGGCGTGAACATCTCGATGTGCTTGCGCTCGTCCGGCCAGTCTGAGACGGCTTCTTCGAAGTCCTTCAGCATGGTGTCAGGTCCGCAGCAAGCCGCCAGACCGGATGCGGAGAACTTGCCGATGATCTCTGCGACGATCGGCTTGTCCTGCGTAGTCGTGTCATATAATCGGACCCGGCCCGCTTTCATCGCCGGCCCGATCATATCGGCCAGGACCGGCCGCCCGCGGGTGGTCCAGTGGAGCACGTAGTTAGACTGCCCCCTGCGCTCGAGATGCTGAATGGCGGAGATGAATGGCGTTACACCGATGCCGCCTGCGACGAACAGGTTGGTCCCCTCCGGGGCCAGCGCGATCCCGCCGCGAGGTAGTGAAACGTAAACAGGCTGTCCCACCTTCACTTGATCGTGGATGAAGTTCGAGCCGCCACGGCCGTCTCGCTCGCGCTTTACCGCGATCACGTAGCGCCAATCGTCGTCCGGTTCGTTGCAGAGCGAATAGGTCCGGACAAGACTCTGCCCCAGGTGCACGTCGATGTGCGCTCCTGGCCGGAACGGCGGCAGTTCCCAATCGTCCTGGTCGACGAGGGTGAAGCGCTTAGTGTCGTTGCCGAGATCCTCGATATTGGAGAGGACTGTGGAGACAGTCTTGATCGCCTTCGCCATCTAGATCGGCCTCACGGCGTCGCCCACGCGCAGTGTGCCGCCAGCGATGATCTTGCAGTTCAACCCGGACCGGTTGATCAGTGGGTCGAATACGGCCTTGCCGAGGATCTCCTCGATGTGACGGCACGGCGTCGAAAGGCGGGTCGCCTCCACGATCGTCTCTCCAAGCCGGAAGCGACGCCCGACCAGATGATTCAGCGGGACTCCTTCGACGGTGACGTTTCGGCGATGTTCCTCCGGCAACAATTCGATCTTGTGGTCTCGCCGCAGAGCCTCGAGAGTTTCCATCTCGAAAAGCGTGATTTGCCGCCCCTCCTCTGGCTTGTGGGAGTAAAACCCCGTTTCCTGGCCTACGAAGTACCGGTCGCCCTCGATGCCGCGGCCGGCGACGAGTTCGAGCGAAGGAAACGAGCGCATCGGAAGGAAGGCTCGCGGGGTCTTGTGAAGAAAGCGTACGACGCCCTGCCAAGAGGCTGCGACCCCGGCTTTCTCGCTTGCGACGGCATCCATCATGTTTCTCCCTGCACAATGATCCGGTTCGGCCTCAGCGCGGCGCCGCAAGCGACTTGTCCAGCGTCTGACGCACGTCCGATCGCACTTCGATCACCACCGGTCCCTCGATCTGCATTGCGTCCGCCACGGTCAACGCGGCGCTGCCTGCATCGTCGATGACGAATCCCGCCGCGCCGAACGCGCGGGCAAGAGCGGCGAAGTCGGGGCTCGAAAGATCGGTGCCGTATGGGCGGCCGGGAAAGGCCCGCTCCTGGTGCGAACGGATGGTGCCGTAAGACCGGTTGTTCGACACGACGATTTTGAGGTTCGCTTTTCTCGATACCGCCGTCGCCAGTTCGTTGCCAGTCATCAGGAAGCCGCCGTCCCCGCAGAACGCCACGACCTGTCGCTCCGGAAAACGAAGGCTCGCAGCGAGCCCGGACGGGACCCCGCTGCCCATTGCACCGCAAGCCGAGCCGAGCAGCCGTGCAGTCGGCTCGAGGCTGAAGATGCGATGGACCCATCCCGCGAAGTTGCCGGAGTCCGTCGTGACGATGCCGTCGGGCTTGAAGTGTGTAGCGATGGCCGCCACGGCGTGACCGAAGACGTCTGCGGACGGTACGCCGAAACGAGGCCAACCGTGTGTGGCCGTCCGCACCGTGGCTGCTGCTCTGAGCCACTCGGTCCGGTCCGGCGCTGCCGCGGAAACGGCGAGCATGGCCGATACGAACGCATGCGATCCAGAAACGACCGCGACGTCGGTCTGGACGCGCTTTCCGATCGCATCAGGATCCGGATAGACATGGACCAACGGCTGGCGCGGCTCGGCCTGCCTCGGAAACGCAAATCCGAGCGAGGACAGGTCGCCCAGACGCGTTCCGACGGCAACGACGAGGTCGGCGCGCTCGAGCAGTTTCGCATGGGGCTGGGACGTGAAGAAGCCGAACTGACCGGCCCACAGCGGGTGAGCGTTGGGAAACTGGTCCTGCATCTTGTTCATGGTGACGGCCGGGACGCTCCACGTCTCGGAGAACGCGACCAGATCTTCGCGGAACGATGCCGTCCGGCATTCACCGCCCACCAACAGGATCGGCCGCTCCGCGGCCGTCAACGCCGCAGCCGCCTGTTTGATCGCCGCAGCGCCCGGCTGCGGACGCCCAGCCCCGTTGACCGTGGCGACAAATCCCTCGGCCGAATCCTTGAGGAGATCTTCCGGGACTTCGACCGCAACCGGACCGGGCGTTCCCGCATGTGCCACCGCGAACGCGCGGGCCATCATCTCCGGAACGAGATCGGCGGAGTTCAGACGCACCGACCATTTCAGCACGCCGGCGAACGAACGGCCACAATCGACTTCCTGGACGGCGTCCCGTCCGAGGTTCGGACGATCGACCTGACCGACCAGCATCACCAGCGGAATCGCCTCCTGCGCGGCCACGTGCAGTCCGAGCGCGGCGTTGAAAGCGCCCGGACCACGGCTCGCCATCACGACGCCGGCGCGGCCCGTGAGCTTGGCGTCGGCGACGGCCGCGAGACTCGCGCTTCCTTCGTGGCGGCAGGTCACCAGATCGAAATCGGTGCGGTCGCGCAGTGCATCGAGCACCGCCAGAAAGCTCTCCCCCGGCACCCCGAAGGCCCGGTCGACCCCATGGGCGACCAGGCAGTCCGCGACAAGTTTGGCGACGCGATAAATCATGCGACGCTCCCGTCCTGTCTGATGGTCTGGACCTCGCCGGTGACGTGCAGCGGCGCCTCCGTGCGATCGCGCAGCGCCTCCATTGTAAGACCGTCGAGGAGAGCGCGGATCGCTAGCCCTTCCTCGGTCACGTCGAGGATGGCAAGGCTGGTGAATATGCGGCTAACCACTCTGCGCGCCGTGAGCGGGTAGCCGCATCGCTCCACGATGCGGGAGCGACCATCCTTCGTGGTGTGGTCCATCATCACCCAGATCGACTTCGCGCCGACTGCCAGATCAATGGCTCCGCCGATCCCGGGCGGCGAGCCGTTGTCACCGGTCGTCCAATTCGCGAGATCGCCATCTTTCGAGACCTGGAACGCGCCGAGCACGGCGACGTCGAGATGGCCACCCCGCATCATCGCGAACGAAAGACTCGAATCGAAATAGGAGCCGCCGGTCCGCAGCGAGACCGGCATTTTCCCGGCGTTGATGAGATCCCAGTCCTCCGCGCCGGCCGCGGGCTTTGGGCCCACGTTGAGAATACCATTCTCGCTGTGAAGGATCACGCCCGAATCGGCCGGCAGGTAATCGGCCACGTGCGTCGGAGCGCCGATGCCGAGATTCACGAAGCCTTCCTCGGGAAGATGCAAGGCAACCATGCGCGCCAGCGCGTCGCGTGAAAGCGGGGTCATCGGGAGCTCCTTGCGAAAACGCGGTCGACAAAGATGCAGGGCGTGACGATGGCTTCCGGGTCCAAATCGCCCGCCTCGACCACGCGATCGACCTCAACGGCGACCGTCCGGCCGGCCGTCGCCATGACGGCGCAGTGATTGCGCGCCGACTTGTTGTAGGTGACGTTGCCGAGCGTGTCGGCGAGGTGCCCCTTGACGAAAGCAAAATCCGCGCGAAGCGGAAGCTCGAGAATGAATTCACGTCCTTCGACGACGATCTTCTCCTTGCCCTCCGCGAACACCGTCCCGACGCCGACGGGAGAAAGGAAGCCGCCGAGACCGGCGCCGCCCGCCCGTATGCGCTCCACCAGCGTTCCTTGCGGAACGAGTTCAAGCTCGACCGTGCCGGCACGATATTGTTCGGCGAACTGCTTGGCGCTGCGCGGATAGGAGCAGACGATCTTGCGGACGATTCTGGCCTCGAACCACAGCGACAGATCGTCTTCTGTCGAACCGGCGTTGTTCGATATCAGCGTCAGGTCGCGGACGCCCCGGTCGAGCACCGCCTTGACCACTCCGAGCGGAAGGCCCGCGCCGCCGAACCCGCCCATCAAGACGGTGTCGCCGTCCTTGATGCCTTCGACAGCCGCCGCCGCGTCCTCCACCACTACGTTGCGCATCGTTTCGTCCGCCGTGCTTGCTAGAGGATTGAGGCTTGGTACGTCGTGGACAGGCCGCGGCCGACCCGGTCGAGCAGCATCTCGTTGGTGCCGTCGGCGTAAGCGGCCATCCGGACCTCGGCGAAATGCATGTTCAAGCGGTGAGCCACGCCGGCGCCGGTCGCGCCCATGATCCGGACGCACTGATCGATGCCCCAGAGCGCAGTGTCGACGGCGAACTTCTTGGCTTGCGCGGCCAGCGTGACCGGATTTCTCCCGGTCTGTATCTGCTCGGCGGCGCGGAAGACGAGCGCGTTGGCGGCCTCGAGCCGGGTCGACACCTCCGCGAGCTCCCAGCGCAGGCCCTGATGCCCCGTCAGCGGTTTTCCAAAGGCTTTCCGGCCTTCGCAGTAGTCGACCGCTTCGCACAGCGCCGCGTGCAGCGTCGCGACGCACATGGCCGCCACGTGGACCCGGGCCGCGTTAACGGAAGCCATCGACGCCTTGAGCGCGGCGCCTGGCGCTGCGATCAGACACCACTCGGGCACGAAGTGACCGTCGAAGACTATTTCGGCCAAGCGGAAGGATCGCGCTCCGGGAACGACGATCTCGGTCCGCTTTACCGTCTCGGCTTGGCCGAGCGGCACATAGAAACTGGCAATGTCCCCTGCCCCCATAGTGTCGCCCACGCGGGCCAACACGATGAGACCACCGACCAGCAGACCGCCCGTCATCCACGCCTTGGTGCCGCTCAGAGCCCAGCCGCCGTCGACCGGAACGGCCGTCGTGGTAAGGGCGGAGACATCGCTGCCACCCGCCGGCTCGGTCATGGCGGTCGTCAGAAGAAGCTCGCCGCACAGCGCGGGCTTCAGGAGGCGCTCAACCTGGATTGGCGTGCCAGTCTGGGAAAGTCGCGTCGCCCCGCCTTGGTGATGATTCAGGCAGAACGCCGCGGCGAAGCCGTGACGCGCCATTTCCTGCGCGACGCGGATTTTGCACAGGTAGGACGCTTCCATCCCGCCGTGAGCGCGCTTAGCTTGAAGCCCGAACATGCCGAGCGCCGCCCATTCGGCAATCCACGTCTCGGGAAACGCCTCGCCCGCCATGTGCGCGGCGAAGACGCTGTCGGAAAAGGCCCCGGCGCAGAATGCCCGCGCCTTCGCCACGTGATCGCGCTCGTCGGCAGAGAGATGAGCATCGTACTGGTGATAGAACTCCATCGTCGATCCCTCGGCGAGCTACTTCTGAAGAGGCGCCCCGATGTCCTTGGCCCACTTATCCCAGTAGGCCTCTTCCTTTCCGACATCCGCCGTGAAGCTCTCCACGGTCGACCCCGTGATCGGCGTGGCGCCGATCGTTTCCATTTGCTTCAGGAATTCCGAATCGCTCGCAGCCTTGTCGAGGGCGGCGCCAACTTTGGCGACGACGTCTGCCGGAAGGTTCGGCGGACCCGCGACGCCGAACCACGGCGAGATATCGAGAGGTTTGCCGCCGGCCTGCTCGATCGTCGGCAGATCCGGGAAGGCCGGCGACCGGTCAGCCGATGTCACCGCGAGCGCGTTGAGGGAGCCGGCCTTGACCTGCTGACCGATCGTGGCTTCGGTAAAGAAGCCCACCTGCAAGATACCCGACATGCAATCGACGATCGGTTGATTGCCGCCCGAATAGTTGATGAACGACATCTTCGTGTCGTAGGCCATGTCGAACAGCGTGCCGCCAATGTGGGATGTCGCGCCGAACGTACCGCCGAAGTTCACTTCTCCGGGGTGGGCCTTCAGATAGGCCACCAGTTCCGGAACGCTGGATACTGGAAGTTTAGGGTTCACGACGAGCAGGTTGCGCTGCTTGGCGACCTTCCGGATGTAGGTGAAGCCTTTCTGTTGATCGTAGCGCACGGAGGAATAGAGCGCCTTGGCGCGGGTATTCGAGGATTCGACCGCGACGAGTAGCGTGTAGCCGTCGGGGTTCGCGCGGGAGACATTGGAGGCGGCAATCATTCCGCCGGCGCCACCATTGTTCTCCACGATGACGTTCTGGTTCAACTCCTTGGCGAGCAGACGCCCGATCACCCGACCGATAATATCCGTCGGGCCTCCCGGCGGAAATCCGACGACCAGCTTGATGGAGGTCGAAGGGTAGGCGTCGGCTGCGATCGCCGGCACGGAAAAAAGCCCCAGACACACGGCGCCTGCAGCGGCCAAACCCGCGGCTTTCCTGAACGATTGAATCATGACGAAGCTCTCTCCAAGGACGGCTCACATTCGAGCCAAGGACACTTTGTGTCAAGTATGAAACCACCCCGTCGCGCCGCGCAATCGCACAAGGGGGCAGCAAAAGCCGCGGAAAAAGCGTGCACATTGCATAATGAGCCGACATTTCTGCTCCCAATACCGTTTCTCCACAAGGTGGCGCCGTTTTCCGGCTTGCCAAATTCGGGCAGCTGTGTTCTAGACGATCGGTCTAATCAGGATACAATTCAGTGGCAGAAGAGAGCATTCGACGGAAACCGGGCGAGCCGGACCGACGCGACATTGGATATGCGCCGACGCGCCACGTCCTCTTACGTTGCGGGATGGAGGTGATGACCCAGCAGGGTTTTGCAGCCACCGGACTGGACGCGCTGCTGCGCCGTGCAACCGTGCCGAAGGGGTCTTTCTACCACTACTTCGAAAGCAAGGCGGACTTCGGCCGCGAAGTCATGAAGTCCTACGATTCTTTCTTCCGGCATAAGCTGGACCGGGCCCTGAACAACGAAAAGCTCGCGCCGTTGGCGCGCATGCGAGCTTTCGTCGAGGACGCCAAGGCAGGTATGGCCAAATACGGCTATGCGCGGGGCTGTCTGGTTGGAAACCTCAGCCAGGAGGTTGAGGCGCTGCCAGACGATTACAGGCGCCTGTTGGACGAGATCGTCAGGGGTTGGCAGCGGAAGGTAGCGCGTTGCCTGGAACTCGCACGCGACGCAGGCGAGATCAGCGCCGCCGCGGACTGCGATTCGTTGGCTGAGTTCTTCTGGATCGGCTGGGAGGGAGCGGTGATGCGGGCCCGCCTCGTCAAGAACGGCCGTCCGCTCGATACTTTCATCGTCGGCTTCATCGCCGGCCTACCGCGTCCGGACGGGCCGAAGGCCAGGTCCAGAAGAATCTCGTGAAAAGGAGCTCGAGTTGTTTAAAGTCGTGTTGATCGAGAAGGACGAGCGGGGATATCGCGCCGATGTTGCCGAATTACCGGAAAGCCGCCTCCCCGAAGGTGACGTGACCGTCGAGGTTGAGTTCAGCACGCTGAACTACAAGGACGGCCTCGCGATTACCGGCAAGGGCCCGATCGTGAGATCCTTCCCGCTCGTGCCCGGGATCGATTTCGCGGGTGTGGTCTCGTCGAGCTCCGATGCGGCCTTCACGCCGGGGGACCGCGTGGTCCTCAACGGCTGGGGCGTCGGCGAACAACACTGGGGCGGCCTGGCGCAACGGGCGAGGGTCAAGGCGGGCTGGTTGATCAAGCTGCCCGCTTCGATGCCTTCCCGCCGCGCGATGATCATCGGTACCGCGGGCTACACCGCGATGCTATCGGTTATCGCACTCGAGAAGTACGGAATTCGTCCCGGTTCCGGCGACGTGCTGGTGACTGGCGCAGGCGGAGGCGTCGGCAGCATCGCGATCATGCTGCTCCACAAGCTCGGCTTCCGCATCGTGGCTTCGACCGGACGACCGGACGAACAGCCGTATCTCAAGAGCCTAGGCGCTGCCGAGATCATCGATCGGTCCCAACTGTCGCAGCCCGGCAAGCCGCTGCAGAAGGAACGATGGATCGCCGCGATCGACTCGGTCGGCAGCCACACTCTCGCCAACGTGTGCGCCGGTATCAAGGCTGACGGAGCGGTCGCCGCGTGCGGTATGGCGCAAGGATTGGATTTTCCCGCAACCGTCGCGCCCTTTATCCTACGCGGAGTGGCGCTGTTCGGCATCAACAGCGTGACTCGCCCGAAAGCCGAACGCGTCGAAGCCTGGGATCGTCTCTCTTCCTTGCTCACCGAAGCGGATTTGGAGAAGACGGCGGTCGAGATCGGCCTGAACGACGTCGTCCTCGCAGCGGACCGCCTCATGAGGGGCCAAGTGCGTGGACGCACGGTTGTCAACGTCAATAGGTGACTTCGACGAGAAATTAGAGTGATGCGAGGTCTGGAAGACGAGGCAGGTTTCCTCGGCGACCTGGAGCTATCGGTGGACCGTCTTTAGTTCACCCGCAGGAGCGTTCGTCAAGGAAAGGTCAAACATGATTGCCCCGCCGTCAGGACTCGAGCCCGCTATGGACCTTGGTAGAGTTGTAAAGGGAAGTTGTCCGAAGGTTCTACAACGACATGTGGGACCATGCAGACGGCGAGCGTTACGCCGCGGGATCGGGAAGTGGCTGCCTATTTGCACTCAGGCCTGAAACGAGTGTATCCGTGATGTACGAAGACTGGCGCCACGAAGCCAGTTAAATCGATGACGGGCTAAGCGATGTTCGACTTGCAGACCTTCTTCGTGTTCCTGGCCGCGGCACTGCTCGTAGCGGTCACGCCGGGACCGGGTATCTTCTACATTGTGGCCCGGACGCTTGCTGGCGGCAGAAGCGAAGGGCTGGCATCGAGCGTTGGCCTGGGTATTGGAGGGCTTGTCCACGTTTTCGGCGGCGCTGTCGGTCTATCTGCCCTCGTTATGGCAAGCGCGGAAGCCTTCACTTTGCTGAAGATCGTCGGAGGCCTATATCTCATCTGGCTCGGGATCAAGACGTGGCGCGAAGCGCGTATCATCGAGCCGGTAGAGGTGCAGACGACCGATGCGCATTTGGCCTTTCGCGAGGGCATCATCGTCGAGGCGCTCAACCCCAAGACAGCCGCATTCTTCCTTGCGTTCATCCCGCAATTCGTCGACCCATCCGGGAGTGTCGGAGCGCAGTTCATCGTGCTAGGCCTCATTTCGGTCGGACTCAACACGAGCGTAGATCTGATTGTGACCTATTGGGCTGCGAAGGCGAGGGACGGGTTTGCAAAAAGGCCCTCATTCGTCGCTAAGACGCGACAGGCATCGGGCGCCATTATGTGTGGGCTGGGAGCGACGCTACTCTTCGCACGCCGCACGAGTTGATGATTCCAGGCAGATTCGGCGGTCGAAAAGCGCGCAGAGTCTCCACGCCCTGCCCAAGATGTCAATCGGCGTTCGACTGGGACCCCCTATCGGCATCCAAAAGG
>NZ_JBVVPO010000095.1:0-22007 GCF_055811795.1 Bradyrhizobium sp. MI1.7 | reverse complement strand
CTACCGTCAAACCGCGGCGCACGAAGGGGTCAAAATTGGACGCCGATGAGGGGTCAAATTTACAGGCCGATTGACACTGCCCAGGCAACTGGTGCCCCCGGGTGAAACATGGACATGGACAAAGCTTTGGCTGAGCTAGATATCCTCCCGCTCATATCGGTCCGATTGCAGGTTTAGCGCTTTCGATAACTAAACCAATCATTGTCGGCTAACATTGACCCCAGATGGGGGCCCATTAGGATGCCGATCAGCCCCCGGACCCCAAGCCGCTACAACCTCTCGGCAAGGGGGCGATTCGTCCTATTTGTACGCCACAGCTACCCAGCAGCCATAGCCGCGCTTAGGATTTCTTTCTTGCTGGAGATGGCTGGGATCTTATCGCCTCAGACCGATCATGGTTCGGGGCAGAGGCATGCGCGGCAAGGACGAAAAGGCTCGGATCGAGGCATTTGGGTCTCCAGATGACAGCAAAATGCCGCTTGCCACGAAGCGCCGTCGCAAGAACCGTGGCATCCCGCCGCCCGCGACGTTCGATATCGATACACTGCCGGGCAGCTCTAATTTGACGGCATTGGAGGCAGCCGCGGTCATCCGGCGCACCCCCGGCGCCCTAGAGCAGTGGCGGCGCGATCCGAACCACCCGCTGAAATGGCGCTACGTCGATGGCCGGCCCCTTTATCGTGTCGATGCGGTGCGGGACTATCTGGCCAAGTGCGATAAGACGACTAGGACGCCTCGGCCGCATAATGCTCACGGAGACGGCCGAGCAGCTCGGCCTTGATCGGGTCAAGCGGATTCGTCCGCTGCAGGCGCACGATCTTCCCGATGCGTTTCGCGCCAACCAGCTCTGCAATGTAGTCGTGAGCCGCCTCGAACGCCATCTTGCGGATGATCCACTGTTCGTCGTGATTGTAGACTTGATCGATTCCGCTTGGCTTCTGCCCAACACACAACCGCTGGATTTCGTTGTCGTAGCCACAGCGCGACATGATGGTGCGCAAACTGCGCCTTAGGTCATGCATAGTGAACTTGGCAACGCCCGCTTCCTTGACCAGGCGGTTGACCATCTTGGTGAAGCCCGACATCTGCCCACCGGTCTTCGGTGACGGGAAGACATAGTCGGACGTCGCGCGCTGGAAATGTTTCGCGGCCGTGAGCACCTCGTCAACCAAGTGAGTGCGCGGCACATCGTGGTGCAACCCCATTTTGGTCCACGCCGCATCGAAGGTGATCCGGTCGTCCATGATGTGCTTACGCCACTCGATCATGGTAGGCTCGCTGCGGCGCGGGCCGCCGAGCAGGCACATGCGTGCCAGGAAACCGAAAGCCCCGAGCTTGCCGGATGCATCCCAGACCTTGATGATTTCTTCATCGGTCAGTGCGCGGCCCTTTGCTCGGCGCCCGACTCTCTGCGCACGGGTTTCTTTCGGCGCGCGATAGCCGGCGAGCACGTTGTGCTCGACGTAACCTTCGCCGACGCACCATTCGAGAAAAGTATGCACGTGCTTGCGCAAGTCCTTGGCTGCACCTCGCTTGCCAGTCTTTGCAATCTTCTCGACCGCAGCCATGATCTGCCGTCGCGTCAGGTCCCCCACGCCGCTCTCGGCGTGATCCTTGAGCCCGCGCCGCAGCGCCGACATTGCTGGCTTCCAGTTGACGACTTGGCGTTCGGTCAAAGACGCCTGGTAGGGACCATCTTCAACAATGAGGCTCGCGAGCGTGGTGCACTGCTTCTCGGCTGCCTGTTGCCGCCTCGCCTCGCGCTTCGCATCGTTAGGGTCTAAGCCCTTGACGACCTCGCCTGCGGCAATGGTGGCGGCCTTGCGCGCTGCCTTCTCATTATATTTGGGCCACGCGCCGAGGGTCTTGCGCTGGGTTCCCCTCACCCCCGGCTTGGTGAAGAGATAGACCCAGGTCCGGCCACCGGTGGCGCGCATGCGCAAGGCGAGGCCGGGCAGCTTGTCGTCGTGGAGATAATGCTGCGCCTTACCCGACGGCAGCGTTGCGTCGCGGATCACTGCATCGGTGAGTGTCAGCTGGTTGGCCGGCTCCGTCATGATTCCTTCCCTCTCTCTGTGCCCCCGCGCGCCCCGCAAGAAGGGCGGTCAGCCCTCGAACAGAACCGGGGCTCAGACCTTCCCCTTGCCGTGTGCCCGCGCAGGGAGAACCCACAGACCCAAACAGAACCGGGTCTCAGACCTCCCCCCGTTTTAGTGCCCCGGGGAAAATCCCCGGCGGGCACAACGGGGGCATACAAAATGTAGCAAGGTCAGCTATGGGCTCTTATGGGCAAATAGGGCCATAACCCTCGTCAATCAAAGGCATTTTTACATACTAACTATGGCCGGATTTGGTTGGCTCGGGTCTACGGATTGTGGTTCACACGGGAGAGGTCCAAGGTTCGATCCCTTGTGCGCCCACCATCCATCTTCCTGAACCCTCCAGATTGCGGACCATCGTCGACGCCTCGCGGCGCTCGTGGACCGGCTCAATCAAAAATGTCGAAAACAACCCCATGCACAGTAGCCGCCGTCAGTCGGATCAATGGGTTACGCCTTTTCCGAAATTCGATTGACGCGTCGGGCAAAACACCGGCATGATGGCATCATCCAAGGAGAGGCCCGCCCCCCCTGCGACTAGCCCGCCTTGACACGCGAGAGGCCCATGGTTCGACCCATGTGCGCCCAGCATTGATCCTAGATTCCAAGAGTCGCTGAAAGCTCCCTTGCGAGGCGTGCGAACGTCCGCTTTGCCAAAAGCGGTCATTCACCCGAGGTCGGCTTTTGACCCACCGCGGACCTCGGGAGGATTCATGTCCATCCCTGAAGACTGAGGCGACCGGAGGTCGTGTGGGTTCGGCGTTTTCAGACGAACGCCCTCGGCCTCAAAGAGCCGAAGTCGCTCCAATCTTCAGATTAGCCCTTGGTTACTACCGGAGCCGGAGCTTTGCGATGGCCCCCTTGATCTGAATCAAGTCTGGCGAAGCTCGCGCGAGCAAGATGCACTGGGATTAGTTGCGTAACGGAGAAAGCCTATGAAACGGACGGGAACGTTTGCCGTCGCAGCTGCCGCCTTGATGGGCGGGGTGTTGCTTACTTTCGGCTGGTCCGAGCAAGGCGGCGTCTCGCTATCTGTCGAGAGCGCTCAGGCGCGGGTCGGTCGCCCGCTGACCCCTGTCAGCGTTGCGGGCGTTGCGCGTCGACAGACGCGACGGGCAGTCGTTGGCGGCGCTGCCGTAGGTGCAGCCGCTGCCGGCACGGCCTGCGTGCGCGTGCTAGTCAACGGCTCTTACGTCTGCCGCTGAGATCTTTGCTGGTCCGCAGCGCAGCACTGTTGCTAGGATTCCAGATAAACCCTGATGTCGCCTTTCTTCACAGCAGCTTTTAGGGTCGCATGGTCGCGCTCGGCCTGGTCGGCATAGGAAACCGCAAAGTGGCCCATGGCTTGGTCGAATTCGTCGCTGGATGAGCCGAGATACCCGCTGATCGTCGCCGATATCTCGCTGACCTTGGCATGTGCACGCGCGAGCACCCAACCGCAGGCGCCCGCATAGACCTCCAGAACTTTCGCGTCGAAAGTTTCGATCAGGGGCTTGATTTTGGCGTCGCGCAGCTGCCGCACGTAGAACTGACGGTCGCGAGAGCCCGTGAGCCAGCCGAGGAAAATATCTGAGGCGGGCTGCATCAGGCGCTGACCCATCACAACGCGCTGCCCGTGATGACGATAGACGCTCTTTCCCGCATAGGACTCCAGAACGGAATGCGCCGCTTCCTTCACCTGCAGAAACAGCGGACTGTTGGCCTCCGACATCATGAGGACGATCCAGCATCGCCGACCCACGCTTCCAACGCCGACCACCTTGATGGCGGCGTCGACCAGCCGGTAGCGGTCGAATAGCTGACGCCGGTCATCGGGCAGCGAATCCCGGTAGATACGCAGGATCCCTTCGAGCGCCGACAGGAAATCAGAAGCGCGAGCCACATCCGGGTGAAAGATGAGCGGAGGTTGCTCCATGATGCGGATTTGTCCGCCGATGCTGCCGGCAAGCTTGGGAAAATCCAGCTCCGAGCCCCGGTCCGCGGCGGCATGGTCAATCCGCCGCTGCAGGTGTTTTCGCGCACTCTTCGGCGCGATCACCATCAAATCCTCGGCGGGGATGTTCGCGTACCATACGGCGAGTGGATCCATCCTGGAGAATCCGCGCATGTGTTCGCGATAGCCGCGCGCGGCAGCCATCGCGCAATCGCGGCCCGTGACGTCGGACAATCCGATCGATCGTGCGGCGAGCACCACCGAGGCGGCGAGACGCTTGACGTCCCATTCCCACGGGGCCGGCAACGTCTCATCGAAATCGTTGATGTCGAAAATGATATGTCGCTCGGGGGTGGCAAAGCCCCCGAAATTCGCGAGGTGGCAGTCGCCACACGCCTGCACATTCAGTCCGGTGCTCGGCGTCCGCGCCAAATCCGCGGCCATCACACCCGCGGAGCCACGAAAGAATGCGAACGGCGATTGCAGCATCCGGCCATAGCGGATCGGTATCAGCTTCTTGACCCGGCCGGCGTCCGATTTGAGCAGGATGTCGAGGGGATTCGGCCGCTCCCTGGATGGCTTCCAGCGACCCTGTTGCTCGCGCGCGAGCCTGTCGCGCAGAGCCTTGCCGGCGGCAGCGCGATCGCTTGGGAAAACGATGTGGGGTGTTGTGCCGGCAGTCGGCCTCGTCCTGGCCTCTGATCTGTGGCTGGCAATGTCCATCGTGAACCCCGGTTTTCGAACCCCGGTCTATGCCTCATTTTTCGATCGGGAAGCCTCAAGGGCCTTGACTTGGATCAAGCGATCGCTGCGCAGCGTCGTCAACGTTGCCGTCCCACCAGCCGAAAGGCTTGGCATGATGGCCGACGCGACAGAACCAACGGGCAGCGTCGAGCGGCAGACTTCGTGGCTGTCCTGGCTGCCACCGACCCGCTGGCTCGCAGATTATTCCGCGGCCTGGCTGCCTTCCGACATCATCGCCGGCGTCACGCTCGCAGCCTACGCAATCCCAGTCTCCCTTGCCTATGCCGGACTGGCCGGGCTGCCTCCGCAGGTCGGCATCTACGGCTACCTGCTGGGAGGAATCGGCTACGCGTTGTTCGGTTCTTCGCGCCAGCTTGCGATCGGGCCGACCTCCGCCATCTCGCTCATGATCGCCGGCACGGTGGGCGCGATGGCTGCCGGCGACACACTCCGTTACGTGCAGATCGCCAGCCTTGCAGCCTTCACCGTGGCCGCACTCAGCCTCTTCGCCTGGCTGTTGCGGTTGAGCGCGCTGGTCAAACTGATCAGTGACAGCATTCTTGTCGGGTTCAAGGCTGGTGCCGGCCTCACTATCGCGATGACGCAGTTGCCGAGCCTGTTCGGCGTCCCGGGCGGCGGTCACAACTTCTTCGAACGGGTCTATCTGCTCGTCGGCCAGCTCGGTCAGACCCAGCTGCTTGTCCTTCTCGTCGGGATCGTGGCCCTCGTGCTGCTCGTCGTCGGCGAGCGTCTGCTGCCGGGACGCCCCGTCGCGCTCGGCGTCGTGGTGCTGGCCATCGCGGCCGCGAGCCTGCTTGGTTTGCCGGCGCTTGGCGTTCCCGTGACAGGCAAGATCCCGTCGGGTCTGCCGAGCCTCGCCCCGCCGGCTCTGCGGATCCGGGACGTCGAGGGCATCCTGCCGCTTGCGGGGGGCTGCCTGTTGCTGGCCTACATCGAAGGCGTGTCCGCGGCGCGAACCCTTGCGGCGAAGCACGGCTATGCGGTCGACGCACGCCAGGAACTTCTCGGCATCGCCGCCGCCAATCTCGCCGCAGCCATTGGTCAGGGCTACCCGGTTGCCGGTGGACTGTCGCAGTCGGCCGTCAACGACAAGGCCGGCGCCCGTTCCGCTTTGGCGCTCATCTTCGCCTCGGCCACACTGGCCCTGTGCCTGCTTTTTCTCACGGGGTTTTTGGAGAACCTTCCGAAGGCTGTGCTGGCCGCGGTCGTCCTCACCGCCGTGTATGGACTATTGGATTTCCCGGCGATGCTCCGCATGTGGCAGGTCAGCCGCATCGACTTCCTGGCAGCCGCAATCGCGCTCCTCGCCGTGCTCTGGCTCGGAATTCTGCACGGCATCCTGCTCGCGGCGCTGGCTTCCATTCTGCTGCTGCTGGCACGTGCATCGCAGCCCCACGTCGCCTTCCTCGGGCGGATTCCGGGGACCGAACAATATTCCGATATGGAGCGCCATCCTGACAACGAGCCGGTGCCCGGCGTGATCGTGTTTCGGCCGGAGGCCTCACTCATGTACACCAATGCCGATACCGTGCTGGAAGCGGTTCTGAATCGCGTTGAATCCCCCCCGGACCCAATCCGTTTGGCGGTCTGCGATCTGTCCGCATCGCCGTATATCGATCTCGCGGGTTCGCGGATCCTGCGCGAGCTGGAGACTGAGCTTTCCGGCCGCGGTATCGCGCTGCGGATCGTCGGCGCCCGCGGGAGGGTGCGCGATCTCCTGCGCGCCGATGGCCTCGAGGACAAGGTTGGAGGCATCGATCGCACCGCAACTGTCGAGAAGGTGCTTTTGGTGACCTTGAGACAGGTAGGCTAACCTTGTCCGCAAAAGGAAGCCGATGTGAAAACGGTCGACGTCATCTACCGATATCAAGCAGATGCGCCTGCGAGACACCGACCGTCCGATAGCGACGAAGCGCGACTTCGTCTCGATGAAGGCAACCGGACCTTCGCCGCGCTGCTCGACCAAGTCAAAGACGAACATGGGCGGACAGAGAGGGTCGTGCCCGTCGATGCGCGTGATCTAGGCCTGATCTCTGGCCAAATCGGAACACCCACCCAACACCCCTTCGCCGCGGTTCTTGGCTGCTCGGACGCCAGGGTGCCGATCGAACTCATTTTCAACGAAGGTCCGAACGACCTCTTCGTCGTCAGGGTCGCAGGCAACGTGCTGGGCACGGACGTCCTGGGCAGCCTGAAGTTTGCGGTGGAGCACCTAAACGGCAGTGTAAAACTCATCGTTGTCTTGGGACATAGCGGATGCGGCGCTGTGACCAGCGCTGTGGATGTGTTTCTGGATCCCGGCGACTACCTGTCCCTCGCGACGAAGCATTCGCTGCGCAACATTCTGGATCGTTTGCTGGTCGTGATTCAGACGTGCGCAAGGAAGTTGGCTACGGCGTTCGGACCGGAGGTTGCGCACCGCCCGCGATACCGAGAGGCTCTTATTGAGGCATCGATTGTGACCAACGCCGCGCTCGCTGCTTATTCAATACAGCAAGGCGTCGGGACTAACGAGGCGGGTGAACTGCAGGCGGTGTATGGCGTCTACCTTCTTGAGACCCGGGAGGTGTGGGCACCGCATGCGGGCGACACGAAAGGCGTCGGACTGGCGGCAGCCCCGCACGACCTTGCCGGATTTGTCGATCTTGGCGGCGCCATTGTTCGGTCGGAGCGAATTGCCCGTCTTCTCGGATAGCGGAACAAACGTTACACCGATCTCTCTGATCGCACCACGAGATCGTTATGGATCCTCGAGATCGCGGCGTATCGAATCGAACATCAGAAGCCAACTGGCCATCGGCACCGAAGGGCTCCTGGAGTTGAATTTTTCCCAAGCACGGGGGACCTCGGCTAGGCGCGTGATGCGCGCGGCAGCGGCGCAGTGGTAACGGTTCTAGCTCATTACTTCGTGGAGGGAGGACCTCACGACGAACTCGGTGCCGCCTCCTTCTCCCACAGAATGGATAGGCTGATCAACAGGACCCAGAGCGGGAATACCAGCAGGCTCCAGTCGAGATAGTAGCTCCCGATGAGGAGTATGATCGCTACGACGTATCCCCCAAGTGCGAGCCAGCGAGGCGTCAAATGTGTGTAGAGGGCGATGGTGGACGTCGTAAACATGAAGACGGTAGCTGTCTTGATCAGGTAGATGTTGATCATCCCATAGGCTAGGCCGCGTCCGAAATGAAAAGTCGGTGAGTTTTCGAGCGCTCCGGGAGCGGCATGAAATGCAGTAATGATGGCGCCAAACGCCGCCGCGGCCGCGAAAAGCATCGCCAGCAGCAACAAGCCGCTACCCAGGAAGACCGTTGCAAAAAACTGGTCTTCGCGCGCACCAAGCCTGTCGCGAAGCACGCCAATAAACCAAAGAAAGGCGACGCCGGCAAAAGGCACGAGGTTCATCGCGAGCGTCACGTAGGTCAAACTGCCTTCGAGCCAAGCCCCCGGTTCGAAGGGATCACCGGGGATCGAAAGCCGCATGAGCCAGAAGACTGCGAACAAAAGAACCGAAAACAAGATGCCCGCAACAGCCGCGGCTCGTGGGGTTCGTAGATGCGCGTGGGTGAGCCTCGCTTGATCAGAATTCATGGCGGAACTCCCTTCATCTTGGTCCACTTGGTCGGAAGCTCTTACCCACCATGGCGAACCGGATAACTACAGACATCAGCTAGGCCAGTAGGGGCGACGACTCCGCCGAGCAGGCCGTTCAGTGAAGTGGCGGCAAGGCAAAAAGCTTGATCTATATCAACTGCACTTCGGCGGGGCGTGCGAGTTATTGCTGCAATTGGCAATAGTGCAATCGCGATGCGTGATTGCATCTGGCAGCAGCGGGAGAGCGCCGCCCGCCAGGAAGCACAAATTTGACCTGCGCAAGCGCACGTACGAGGCGCGGGGCTTGAGGGGCTTGATGCATCCATAATTCCAAGTTCTCAAGCCGTTAGTGACGTGGTCGACATAGAGAGTGCTCAAGGCACGTAATGCTCCACCTGAATGAGGGCGAGCATGGAAGATCCATTCCTGAACTACTTCGCACTTGGCTTGCTGTTTTTCGTGGTGATCGTTCTGGTGTACGGCATGATCGCGATCCACGACATTCCAGCCAAGATCGCGCACGCGCGTCACCATCCACACGCGGACGCGATCCACGCCGCCGGCTGGATCAGCCTGTTCTTGCTGCATGTGCTGTGGCCGTTCCTCTGGATCTGGGCGATGATGTATAAGCCGGATCGAGGCTGGGGTTTCGCTCACCAGCCGGGCGAGCCGGCCTCGCCGAAGGAGGCGGTGGCTGAGTTGGAGGAACTCAGGCGTCGCATGGCAGAGGTCGAGGCCAAGCTCGAGATCGGAGATCGAGCAGCTCAATTGAGCAAAGGCGGGCGCCGGGTTGCGGTCGAGTCGCCTGGATCATCGGGTTCAGCCGCCGAGGTGAGCGCTCCTGCGACGGAAGGGGCAGATGCGAAGGGCCGAGGTGCTCGGCGATAGCTGATGCACGCTCACAGCTCGGAGTGGGAGGTCGCAGATGGAACTCTTGCTCGTATTGACCTACGCCGCACTCTGCTATGCCATCTTCAAGATTTTCAGAATCCCGGTCAATCAATGGACGCTGGTGACAGCAGTACTCGGCGGCGCCTTTGGCCTTGCGCTGCTGTTCATAACCATGGCCTACAACCACCCGTTCTCGACCAACACGCGCATCTATTTCGCGGTCACCCCTGTACTGCCCGGGGTGAAGGGGCGCGTGATCGAGGTACCGGTTGAGGACCGTACCAACCAGCACCTCGAAGCCGGAGAAGTTCTCTTCAAGATCGATCCCAAGCCTTACGAATACATCGTCGCGCAAAAGCGAGCGGGGCTGGCGGACGCGGAGGCCAATGTCGCCCAGCTCAAGGCGTCCGTCGATCAGGCATCGGCGGTGACGGGAAAAGCGAACGCCCAACTGCAGCTCGCGCAGGAAAACTACGATAGTCAGTTGACGCTGTTCCAGAAAAACGTGGTGGCGAAGGCAACACTCGACACCGCAACGCGCAACTTCGATGCGGCAAAACAGACAGTCGCCGAGGCCGCTGCTGCAGAAGATCGAACCCGACAAGCGTTTGGCGCGACTGTTGATGGTGAACACTCGGTCATCGTACGTTTACGCAATGAGCTTGCCGATGCTCAATACGATCTGGACCAGACCATTGTTCGAGCCCCGACAGGCGGCTTTGTCACCGAGCTGGTATTGCGGCCGGGCGTGTATGTGGTCCCGGCGCCGTTCCGTCCAGCCATGATTTTCGTCAACGACAGCCATAGGGACCGGGCTTTGGTAGCGGCGTTTCAGCAAAACACCCTGCAGCGTGTTCGTCCTGGCAATGAAGGCGAAGTTCTGTTCAAGGGCATACCGGGTCGCGTATTCAAGGCCAAGGTCCGCCTCGTGATTGATGCGATCGCTAGCGGCCAGCTTCAAACCACGGGCACGCTAGTGAATGTCGAGGGGCCGCCGACTGGAGACCGGGCTCTGGCCGTCCTTGACCTCGTCGATGACGTGTCCGGTTACCAGGTGCCGCTTGGTTCGGAAGGCGAAGCCGCCATTTACACCGAGCATTTTCATGAGCTTTCGTTGTTACGGAAAATTCTTCTGCGCATGCGCAGCTGGCAGAACTATGTATTCCTCGAAGGACATGGCGGGGGTGGCGGAGGATCGGGCGGCCACCATTAATGACAAGCGCCATCCCTTAGCTCCAGTTTTGGCAAACGAGGGATGGGAACGCGGTCGTGTTGCGTTAGTATCAGGGTGACGAGCAGCGAGAGTATCGCTTTCGGCAATAGATCGCGGCCACGCGACTCATCTCTAACGCCACCGCGCAGGCGGCGTTCAGGTTTTCAACATCCGCGCCGGGCGCACTAACCAGCACCTCGAAGCCGGCGAAGTTCTTTTCAGGATCGATCCCAAGCCTTACGAATATATCGTCGAGGAAAAGCGGGCGGGGCTCGCGGACGCGGAGGCCAATGTCGTCCAGCTCGGGGCGTCCGTTGATCAGGCCTCGGCGACGACCGCAAAGGCGAAGGCCCAACTGCAGCTCGCGCAGGAGCAATACGATGCTCAAGCGACGCTGTTAGCCCTGACCGAGCGTCGTCAGCACCTCACGTCATCCAATGTCGCCCTTTGGCCCATCAGCGAGTGGCGGCACGCCCTTGCCCCGCTTCGGCAGACTACGCTCGTTGATCCAGATCAACGACCTCCGGCCCCAGATGTGCGCCGATGCGCGCTTAAGGGCGACTACCCTGTTTTGGGCGACTTCAACAGGAGAGCAACAATGATCAGGTTATTTGCTGTTGCCTTCGCACTGGCCTTGGCGTCATCGGCGCAGGCCATGCCCCTGATACCCCTTCAACAGCCGGACGGGATTGTCATCCAAGTCCGCGAAGCATGCGGACCGGGTATGCGCCGCACTGCGAATGGTGCTTGCATCAGGACTCCCACCCGACGTGCCGCCAGCAGGTGCGCACGTGGAGTGACATGCTAACTTCGTGCGGCCGCTGCCGAGCAACGCGGCAACACTGCGTAAGCTCGTCCGCAGAAAAGGGAGCACGCCCACATGAAGCGCCTCGTCGCGTTGCTACTCTTTGGGCTCTTGCTTGCTCCGGCATTCGCTCAGACTCAGACCCCCCCGCAGCCTCCGCTAATTCAGCAAGTTCACCCGGGGGTCACTTACGAGGACTGCGTGGAGAGATGCAAGAAATGTGGGACCGGGAAAAACCCGGACTGTGTCAAGAATTTCTGCACAGGCTATCCGCACCGAAAACGAGGTGCGGCGCCTTTGCCTGTCGTCTGTCCATCATACGATTAGGCCGCTTCTATTCCGCTTCTGGCCCCTAGTCGACCTCGCTAATTTCCCAAACGTCCGCTTTGCCCTCGCAAGCAGAAATCAGCCGACCGACATGGGCCAGATTCGGACATCTCAGCACAATGCGCACCTTGATCAATTCGAAAAGCCGCGGCAGCAGGTCGCGACGACCACGATAACCGTCGGGGCTCGCTCTGGCCGGCAATCTCGATCATGCGAATGGCTTAGGGGCCGAGCGGCGTGAGGGCGTCGCGCAGTGGCGCGCTGGAAATTTGCATCAAACCCGCAAATGGCTGACCCAGCTCCAGGACCAGGTAGATCGCCCCGGCGGCCGACAGTGCAAAAACGAACAGCGAGCCGAAAACGGTTGCGCTGGGTTTGGCAAACAGGCCGAAGCTTCCAAAGATGATGGTGAGCCAGAAAATCAGCACCACCAGGAACGGCATAGGGATCGAGTTGTTCGTCTGTGCGAACAGCGACAGGCGGGTTTGCGCAATGTCGGTGGCGATCTGTAGGGCCCTGGCTTGCAGGGAGCGTTGGGAATCGTTCTGCGGCGAAAGCTGCTGAAGCTTCGCAAAGAATGCTTCGCTTGCGGCGCTCGCCTCGAAGGGGTTCGCCTTGGCAACCTCGGAACTTTTCTCGCGCCACATTCGATCGGCTAAAACAACGATGGCCCGCCGCAAAAGGTTGCGTTCGTCATTCGCCTCCGGTCCGTACTGCGCCAGCAGATTGTCGAGCAGGACAACATTGCTCGTCATCTGCGTGACTTGAGTGCTCTGCGTGTCGTATGAGCCCTTCGCCGAGGCGATCAGCAGGCCGAGGACAAGCGCGGCTATCGTCCCGATGAGGCCCGTGCCCAGCCTGACCACATCCTTGTCATCCGTGCTCAGGTGATGCCCAGGAAGGAACATACCGAGCAGGGCACCGCCTGAGATGCATAGAAACGTGATGCACGATAGCGCGATTGCATTCATGATTCACCACTGTGTTGCGAGGCGTGTCGTGACTTAGCGCTGTGTCGCCTTCGCCGCGGAGGCAACTGCGGGTCCCTTGGCGATCAATGTGCGTCGGTCGTGAATCAAGCTCTCCAGCCGGTGGGCTGCCACGTTCAATGTGGCATCATCCACCGCGCTCTCGTCTCCAGCAGCGGATTTGGCGAGCTCCACCTTTAGAATGCGGTCGATTTCGTCTTCGATATCCGAAAGTTCAGCCTCTGTATCGACTTTCCGAATCCGGCGCGCCAGGGCGTAGAGAGAATCGAGCGGGCCTTCGGCTGCGCGGCTGCCGAGGCCCAGGAATTTCCACGCCGCCGCAAGCATGGTGGCAGCGCCACCCAGTACCATCGGCGTCAAATAGATCCAGTTGCCGTACTCATCCATGAAGCTTTGCGTGGTGCTGTTGTAGACGGCTGCGGCGCCAGGGTGCAGCGGAAGGTAGGCATCCTGGTCGGTGCTGGGCGCGGTGATCTGCGCGAAAATCGGCTGCTCACGCAGAAGATTCCTGCGCGCGCTCATGATCGCCTCCGTGAGGTCGGTTACCAGATCAGTGCCAAGCTTCTTTTGCGCAACCAGATATAGCGAGGTCCTCAGAGTCGTCAGGTCATCTTCCGGGACCGGCGGCGATCCCCGCAGTGTGCCCTTCGGGACGTCGAAGCTTTCAAAAGCGCGCTCATTCTCTGCAATTGCCCCCGCGGACTCGATTGGGATCAGTACCGGGGTCTTTTTACGGTCAAGCTGAAAAAATCCGCGAACGAGCGAGAGGTATTTTTCGGCGAGCGGGATCACGACAAGCAGGGCGCCGACTTGCTTCGACTGAATGGCTTGCCGGACATCCGTCAAAGCAAGGTTCTTGAAGACAACTTTTGCGCCCGCCAGATCGTATCCCTTGGTCAACACATCGACAATTTTGGCGTTCACTGCTCCGCCGACCACGCCGACCGTGCGTCCCTTCAGGTTGGCAATGCTGTCGATGGACGATCCCGGCGGCGCGATGATCAGTACGACCATATGGCTGACGACGACGACGGCTTGCGCCTGCGACAAGTCGCCGACATCGCCGCGAACCACAGCGAGATCGACCTTGCCCGCGGAGAAAGCCGCAGCGGCCTCGAGCGCGGTGCCGCTGTCGATGACCTTGAGCCGGACCGGCGCGTTCGCTGAAACGAACTCGCCTGCTATCGCTGACATTGCCTTCGCTGCCTCGCCGTCGAGCGAGCCGACCGCCACAGTCAGCGTTACCGGGCGGCTGTAGTACCGATAGGCAAGGAGACCCGCGCCTGCCGCAAAGGCGACGACGCCGACGAGCAGGAAAAAGCGAAGCCACAGCGGCAATTTCATCGACATCATGCTCGCCACCTGTGTGGGTTCGCCAC
This sequence comes from Bradyrhizobium sp. MI1.7, assembly GCF_055811795.1. Lineage (NCBI taxonomy): Bacteria > Pseudomonadati > Pseudomonadota > Alphaproteobacteria > Hyphomicrobiales > Nitrobacteraceae > Bradyrhizobium > Bradyrhizobium sp. MI1.7. Next base: position 8,015 of record NZ_JBVVPO010000095.1, on the reverse strand, counting down.
GTCCTTGCCGCTGTATTTCTGCACACCTGCGATGCCCGCAAGCGTCCGCGGCCAGAATAGCTGCCAGCCGCCGCTCTACGTGCTCGCTGCTACGGCAGATGAGGACGTTGATCTATATCAAGCTTACCCGCCGCTGAAGGTCCACGGGAAAGCGGTCGGCAAATCGGGCTGTTTGCGCGCCCGATACGGCGGCTCATTCCCTCTCCTCGATCAGGGGTGATCATTATGCAATCCTCTTGGCCTAACGAGCCCAGTCGTCGCCTGGTTCTAGGCGCACTCGCAGCACTGCCCGCATTCTCCGTGCCACTCGTTGCCAACGCGCAGGCCCAAACAACAACCGCGCAAGCACCCGTTTCCATCGGGGGCGGCTTTTCATTCGCTGCGGTCGGCGATACCCGACCGATGATGTACCTCCCGTTGAAAGAGGGACAACCGGACCTCAGCAAGTTCTTCGTCGAGATGTTCGGATTGGTCATGCCGGAGAAGGTCGCCGAGGCCGTCGTAGCGAAGGATGTGAAGATGATCTTCGATCCGGTCACAAAGGACCTGATCAAGGTCGTCATGCCGTTTACATCCAAGACGGAAGTGATGACCCTGACGGTAGATAAAGGTTGGGTCACCGAGGCATCCGTTGAAGACGTGAAATTGCTTCCCGGAGTGCATCGAACCATGTTCCGGCTGCAGGGCGGCGAATGGGTGACGCGCGAAATCGTCAAGGACGTTCAATCCGGTCGCGCCAAATTCGTGGTCAATAGCGGTGACGCTGTGTGGTGGGGCAATCAGGGCTTGACCGTGAGTGACAGCCCATACTGGAAGCGCGTGAACGAAACAATGTTGAAGAAACTACCCGCGCCGGATGACGAGATGCGCGCAGCCGGTCTGGATGGGCGCTTTTTCATGAGTGTGGGTAATCATGAGGTGTGGGCCGACCCAAAGATTGAGGGCGTACTTTCGGCTGTGCCGTATCTGAAAAAATTCGGCGTCACGCCGGAAAACCTCATCTACAAATTCGACTTCAAGGGCACCCGCTTCATCTATCTCTGGAGTGGCAAGTACGATTACCGTTCGCCGTCGCTGTGGGACGCTGATCGGCCAAAATATGCCGAGCAGATGACCCAGCTTCAAAAGTGGATGGACGAGGCCAAGGCCAATGGCATTCGGAAGGCGTTTATCGTCTTCCACTATCCCGTGTTTGCGCGGTCAGGCTTAGGCCCGATCCCGGCTCCCGATAACCCGCACAAGGTGATTGCGTCGTATGCCAAGGACATGGAGGTGGTCGTGTTGAACGGGCACGTCCACACCACGGAAATCTACGACGTAGATGGGGTAAAGTATCTGATGTTGGGCGGTGGGGGCGCAGAACAAGACCCAATCCTGCCGGGGCGAACCAGCATCAAGGTGCCCGCCGACTATCCGCGGGACCTTTACTGGAAGGGCCAGCCTCCGCAAGAGGAGTACAACTACGTGCTGGTGGACGTTGAACCCGGCCAGAAGACGAAGTTCACCCTCAATCGCTTCCGGCCGTGGTCGGCGGAGCCATTCGGGACTGAGGAACTCTTCACGTGACAGCAAGCGGGCAATAGGCCGGGAGTGAGGTTCTGGCGACAGTACTCCTGATTATTCACGGCTTGGTCGCCGTTGCACTGCTTGGCGCGATTACGCACCAGACCTTGGCGACGTGGGCGACTGTGGGAACGCGCCCCAGTTCGTTTTTCGGCCGCTTTCGCTCCGTGTCATCGGCCCGGTTCGCCGACGCCGTCGTCGTCTTGTATGCCATCTCCATCCTGCTCGGTGGGATCATCTATCTGTATTTTCGCGTCGACATCAGGCCAGAGTTAGAGCGCGCCGGTCATTGGCCAGCCCTGGGCTTCTTCGACCTCAAGGAGCACTTCGCCGCTATCGGTTTTGCGTTGCTACCAGCCTACTGGGTTTGCTGGCGACGGCCGCGTGCCGACGAGCCTGCTCAGACGCGCACGATGCTCACCTCGATCCTCGCCTTTGTCATCTGGTGGGGCTTCCTAACTGGCCACGTCGTAAACAACATCAGGGGTTTCGGCGCATGACGTTATCGGCTGCGTTCCGCCGCTTTGCATTCGCGTTCGGGACGACATTTGGCTTCCTCTACGTGGTTGCACTCGCAAAGGACCTTGCTCTTTTCACCGTTTTCCCGTCGCTCGGCATCGTGCTGGCGGGCACGCATCATTCGCGAGACGTTGCTGACCCTGCGATGGGATTTCTAGCTCCAGCGATGTACTGGTACGGGTGGGCCGCGACGGCCGCGCTCGGGGCACTGATCGTCGCCCTCGTTGCTGCGTCGTTACCCGGACGTTCAGTGCGAAACTTCTGGTCGGGATGGGTGTGGATAATTCCCATCCTCTCGATGATCGCTTGCGTCTATCTCACCCTGCCTTGGTTTAGGCTCTGACTTGGGTGCTTCCGCACATGGATCATGACCGACCAAGCTCAAAGCGGGCTCTCTGGTCGGAAAGCCGGTTCGCAGTCTTCCGGATTCAAGCCTCAAGCAGCCCGATCCGGCCGGAAGGCGGCGTAGAGACCGACGAGGGTTCCGATAGCGACCAGGCCTGCCGCCAGCAGCACCTGCAATTCCCCATCATCGGTGGCGCCTGCGGACGACACCAGTCTGGTCACAATGACGAACAGAATGCCCACGGAGGCTGCTGCACCCACACTGAGATAAGCGAGCTCTCGCGTCAGGTTCCGGCCAAGAAGTCCGAGGGCCGTGAAATACATCGCGCAAGCGTTGGGATGAACGAACAAGGCAACGCGCGCATAAGGACCGTAGGAGTCGAGGAGGGACTCACATCGGCTCATTGCCGCTTTTGAGGCAACCCGCTGCAACATCGGCCTGAAAAAGCGAGCCTGTCCGTAACTCAGAACGGCGCCCACGATGATGGCCGCCCACGCCACGATGAAAACGGAGACATCCGCAGGCTTCGGATTGAGCGCCACGGACATCAGGATGAGGGCGGTTCCGGGAAAATAGCCGAAATACGGAAAGACCGACTCCAGGAGCACGCAAGCGAACATGAAGACCGGAAACCATGCCGAACCGGTCGCACCCTGGACGATCGCGTTCAAGTCGAACAGGTTCGTCTTGTACAGGACGAGGTACATGCACATGGCCAATCCGGCCAGCGCGTAGAACGGCAACGCCCCCGACAAAAACCGCCTCATCCAGCCGCCGCGCTTTGTTTCGCGGACACGGCGGAGACCTTCAATATCGGGACAAGACAACGGAAACGCATGGCTCATGTTTAGGCGAATGAGATTGCCCCTGTCGATAGCAATCCTCGCCCCGGCTGCGCGGGCCAATCGCCGCATTGAAATGCCCGCCGATCGGGAAGGTGCAGTCGATCACAGACCTAGTGTGACCTCAGCCCAGTGCATCGCGGTGCTGCCGCCCAGAAACTCGATCACGCGGGGTTCGATGGTCTCCGGCCGATCGGAGCCGGTGACAGCGGTCGCTGCGATCATGTCGCAACGCTCGTTGTAGACGACCGACACCAGCGTTTTGCCGGGAGCGCCACGTGAGTTGAGCGTGTAGGCGCGGCTGCGACCGTTCATCGACGCAATCCTGATGGGATGGCCGGAACCGCGTGGAGAGACTTCGCCCAGGAGAACGGTATCGCCCATGCGATCGAGGTCCTCGTCATCGGCGACGCCCGTCGCGCAATTGCAAAAACCTATCTTGGCGCGCAGGTACAGCGTCACCTCGACACCGCAGTCGGAAGCCTTGCACCGGAACGCCTTTCCCTCGCCCCATTGGTCGATCGAGAACGGCCAAGTCACCTCGTGCCACACCGGCGTGGCGGAATTTGCGGCGGCATGCCGTGGCACATGGAGCCACACGAGCGACGCCGCCAGCGCGCTTCCCAGCGAGATTGCTGCGACGGCGATGGCGGCTGCCCTTCTCATCATTCCACCGTTCTCGTTCCGGCTCAGTTGCTGGCGAGGTATTGCTTCGCCGCCGCGACCTCGGGGCGTTCCGAATCGGCACTGGCCGTCAGCGTTACGAGCTGCTGACAGTTCTGCCGTGCCCCTTCCCTGTCACCAAGGGCTTCGGCCGCCTTGGCCGCCCCCGCGAAAGCGTGCAAGCGGTTAGGCTCCTTCGCCTTGGTTGCCTCGAATGCAGCAAGCGCCTCCTTGGCCATGCCGCGATCGAGCAGCATGAAGCCGTAAAGCTCGCGCGCCGGCGCCAGCGGTCCGGGCGTGATCACGTGCTTTTCCGTCTTGTCCTCTGCATCCGCCGCGGCGCTCATCGCATTGAGCGCCTCGTCATACTTGCCCTCGGCGTAAAGCACCCAGGCGACGGCGACCTGACGCTGGATGTCGACGATTCCGGACCAATAACTGTCCTTGGCGTCCTGCAGCTTGTCGCGCAATTCCGCCAGCTTCTGGATGTCGGCCTTGGCGGCTTCCGGTTTGCCGGAGCGCGCCGCGCCGAGAGCCCGGGCGAAATGCGTTACCGCCATCGCAAAGTTGAGGTTGCTCGGCCTGACCGGCAGCTGCGAGGCACCCTCCCAATCGCCACGGTCGATCGCATAACGCGCCGGCGAAGCCGCCAGCGCGTAGTCTGCCGCCGCGACCGTCGCCTTGAAGTCGGTCTCCTTGATCATGTCGTCGATGACGGCACGCGCCTGCTTGTCCTGGCCGAGCTGCAGGTAAGCATAGACCATGTAGTCCTGCGCATGCAGGTAGTTGCCGACCGACTTTTCGGCCATCGCGGCTTTCACGGAAGCAGTGTTGGAGTCGATCGATTCCTTCCAATAGCCGACGCGCGTGTAGATGTGGGAGGGCATGTGCTGGGCGTGCGGCGCGGCCGGCGCGATCTTGGCGTAACGATTGGCGGCATCGAGCCCTTTCTGCGCCAGCGCCGGGTAGTCGTAGAGATGGATCAGATAATGCGTCACGCCCGGATGCATCGGCAGCCGCCTGGAGATCGGCTCGAGAATCGCCGCGCCTTTAATTTGCTGCGCATAGGTCTTGTCGTTCAGATCCGCCGACGTATTGAGCGTAATGGCGTAGGCGATCTGGGCTTCGTCGTCGTCTGGATATTTTGCCGCGACGCGGGCCTGCGCGTCACGCAGCATGCGCATCCGCTGGACGTGAGGGATCTTGTCGTAATCGGCATACATCACCATCAGCGCATCGATGTAGTCGCGCTCGCGCTCGGTCGCGGCGCCGATCTCCTTGGCCTTCATGATCGCGGCGAGGCCCGGCGCCAGGTTCGGCTTTGGAATAGCATTGTGCGGATTGTCCATGTAGGTGAGCGCAATGCCCCAATAGGCCATGCTGCATGTCGGGTCAGCCTTGATGGCTTCCTCGAAGATCTCCTTGGCGTTGGCGTACCAGTAGGAATGCTGATAGCGCATCCCGCGATCGAAACGACGCTGGGCCACATCGTTGCAAGAGGTCTGGAAATGAACGCTGCCGAGCTGCTGATCTACATCGTCTTGCGCGACCAGAGCTTGTGGTCCTGATAGGCCGAGACCGGCTGCGATGACGAAGTATAGGGACTTCCGCATGGATCGCTCCCTTGGCCTGACACGCAATGAATTGGTCTTGATACCCCCTCACTATATGACCTTCGCGGCTTTTGAACAGCGAAGTGAATCGCGGCAGCGCAACTGACCCAGTGACGCGATCGGAGTTGGCGCAACCAATCCGAAGCCAGAGCCGTCGGAGTTGGATCCTCACGCGCCCACCATTCAGGCCTCAGATCGCATCCCTACGCGATCGACAGAATCTCGATCTCTTGCGCGCCTGAACCCACGACATCGCCCACCGCCTTCCCGATCAGCGACTTCGCAACCGGCGCCACGAACGAGATCGATCCGGCCTTTGGATCCGCTTCGTCCTCGCCGACGATGCGATAGGTCTGCACGCGGCCGTCGGTGCGGCTGAAGGTCACGGTGCTGCCGAAGGCGACGACATCGGTCGACGCCGGATCGGGAATGACCTGCGCCGTGCGCAGCCGTTCGGTCAGATAGCGAGCATCGCGCAAGGGCACCGCCGACTGCCGGCGCTTTTCGTTGACGTCCTCGATGGCTTGCGCGGCTTCATAGGCCTCGCGCGCCTCGCGCAGCTGCGCCTGCAGCGCCTGCAAGCCTGCTTCCGTCACGAGGTTTGGATGAGGCGAGATCGGGCGATCCGGCAGCAGCGTCTCGGACGCGGTTTCGGCGCTTTCTTCCTTGGTAAAGGCGACGCTCAATTCAAGATCCTGTCGAACTGTTTCGGACACCCGCTCGCGCCTCGCCCCACAACGGGGAATCGCGCCGAACAGCAGCCGGTGATTGTCCCGGACTATATCTCAAGTTCGACGAAACGGCGCAGCTTGAAGACCAGGTCCGGTACGGCCTGGCGGAACCGCGTCGCGTTCTGGAACGTGGTCGAGAACGGCGCGAAGGTGATCATCGCATTCCAGTGCTTGTAACCGTAGACCGTGACGGAGGCGCCGGTCGCCGGAAAATTCTCCAGCTTGCGCAGCTCGCCAAGCACCAGATCGGCAATCGCCTCGGCGGGAAGCAGCTTCTTGCCATCAGGCGTCGTCGTGATTTTCGCCGGCCGCTCGACCGGCTTCGCGGCAGCCGGCACGGCATCGGGCGCATCGTCGGATTCGGCCGGTGCAGGATCGGGGGTGGACGGCTCGACCAGGTCGAACCCGTTCGTCGGCGCTGTCGGCGGAACCTCGGTGAGCGGCGGCGGAGCACTGCTGTCTGCGCGCTTGTTGCCTCCCAGGATGCTGCTGATCATGGCCACAAGGCCAGCATCCTTCACGTCGTCGCTCATTTCTCCCCCCGGGGCTTCGGCCTACTCTAGCACCGCTCTCGCGGACCGCCACTGGGGATGTATGGCCGGATTCCGCTTGGTTAAGGCGCTACGACAAGGCGTCACACCAAGGCCACGATGGCACCGGCGGCCCGACGTCTGATCACGTCGCCCGCCGTGAGACCCGTCACCGCTTATCGAACGGAATGTACTGCTGGTACTGCTTGGGCACAGAGCTGCGGTAGCGCGCGGGCACGGTGCCGGTGTCGACCGAATGATCGATTTCCTGCTGCCGCGTCATCTTCTTCTTCGCCGGCTTCTTCGATGCGCTCTTCTTGGAGTCGGCCGGCTGGCTGGAGGTGTCGCTGGTCGCGGCCGGCGTTGTCGTCGTCGCTGCCGGCGCAGTGGTCGTCGCGGTAGGCGCTGCGGTTCCACCGGCGGCCGGCGCACTCTGGGCCAGCGCGAGCGGTATTTGCATGAAAAGCGCCAGCGCTGCTGTCGCAGCCAGCAAATATGACCTTTGCATTAGAACCTCCAAAATACCTGATCCGAATGAGACAAGCCTGATTCTCCGGGATCGACGCGTGCACGTCTTCTCACGATAGGCCCGGCCCCCACCGCGAACTGTGGCGTAGATCACATTCCTGGCCGCCGGCTGCGTCATGATGTGCCATGTCGCGAACGCACGGCATTCCGCCGACACCAAGATAGGCATGACATGCCTCAGACGAGCCCAGCTCGCTGACGTTCCCGTCCACCCGCTCTCGAAGGAGATTGAAATGCGTCGCATCATCCTCACTCTCGCATCGTTCGCCGCCCTGGTCGCCGTAGCATCCCCGGCCGCCCAGGCACATCCTGCAAACGATCGATATTGCCTGCAGGGACGCATGTGGGGCTATCCCGGCAACTGCCAGTTCGCGAGCTATCAGCAGTGCCTCGCCACCGCCTCCGGCACGTCGGCCTCTTGCGGCATCAATCCGCGCTACGCGTTCTCGCAGCAGTACGCCTACTGAAGACATCGCGGCGGGGGGGGGGGGGCCCCCCCCCCCCCCCCAAAAAAAAAAAAAAAAAAAAAAAAAAAAAAGAAAAAAAAAAAAAAAAAAAAAAAAAAAAAAAAAAAAAAAAAAAAAAAAAAAAAAAAAAAAAAACAAAAAAAAAAAAAAAAAAAAAAAAAAAAAAAAAAAAAAAAAAAAAAAAAAAAAAAAAAAAAAAAAAAAAAAAAAAAA
>NZ_JBVVPO010000094.1:0-22474 GCF_055811795.1 Bradyrhizobium sp. MI1.7 | reverse complement strand
TCCGGCAAAGCCATTCGCGGGCGGAAAGCGCATCGATACGCCCTTCGGCGCGATCTACGCGCCGAACCTGACGCCGGGCCCCCCCCCCCGGGGGGGGGGCGGGGCCCCCCCCCCTGGGGGGGGGGGGGGGCCACCCCCTACCCCCCCCCCGGGCTAACCCGGGCGGGTCACTACTCCCACGGCGCGGGGGCCCCCGACACGATGGTCGGCGGTGCGGGCAACGACACCTACGGCATCGACGATCTGCTCGATGTCGCGATCGAGGCCCAGGACGAGGGCACCGACACCGTCGAGACCTTCCTGGCCGAGCTTTCCATCGCGAGCATGGCCAACGTCGAGAACCTCACCTACCGCGGCGTCGACGCCGACCAGTTCATCGGCACCGGCAACGCCGGCAACAACGTCATCACCGGCGGCGATCTGGCCGACACGCTGAGCGGTCTGGCGGGCAACGACACCCTGAACGGCGGTCTGGGCAACGATACGCTCGACGGCGGCGACGGCAACGATACCCTCAACGGCGGCGACGACGTCGACACGCTGACAGGTGGGCTCGGGGCCGACACCCTCAACGGCGGAGCCGGGGCCGACGTCATGGCCGGCGGCGCCGACAACGACATCTACGTCGTCGACGATGCCGCCGACGTGGTGACCGAACTTGCGGCCGGCGGCACCGACACGGTGCAGTCCTCGGTCTCATACACAGTCGGGGCCGAAGTCGAGAACCTGACGCTGACCGGAGGCGACGCCATCAACGGCAATGGCAACGCGCAGGCCAACACCATCGCCGGCAACGGCGCCAACAACCAGATCTTCGGCGGTGGTGGCAACGACACCATCGATGCCGGCAACGGTACCGACCTGGTCGACGGCGGTACTGGCGACGATACGCTGAGCGGAGGCACCGGCGGCGATACCGACACCATTATCGGCGGCGCCGGCAGCGACACCATCAACGTCAGCGATGGCAACGACGTGGTGGTCTACAACGCCGCCGGGTTCGGTGCCGATACCATCACCGGCTTCGACTCGACCGCGGCCGGGGGCCAGGACCTGATCAACCTCAGCGCCCTCGGCATCACGGCCGCCAACCTGGCGACGCGTGTTGTCGAGACCCAGGTGGGCGCCAATACCGTGCTCACGGTCAGGGATGCGTCCCTGGCGACGATCGGCACCATCCAGGTCAACAACACGACGACGGCCGCGATCGACGCGTCCGACTACGTCCTTGCGCAGGCCGCGCCGGCGCCGTTCGGCACGGCGAGCGCCAACGCCGACGTCATCACCGGCAACGGCGGTGCCAACCTCATCGACGGCCTCGGCGGCAACGATACGCTGAGCGGCGGCGGTGGCGACGATGTCATCCTCGGCGGCGAGGGCGCGGATACCCTCAACGGCGACGACGGCAACGACACGTTGACCGGTGGCACCGGCAGCAACAACGGCGCTTACGTCGACAGCTTCGGAGCCGCGTCGTATTCGAACAGCAACGGCACGCTCGCGTTCACGGGAAACTGGACCGAAGGCGGCGGCGAGACGACCAGCCCGACAGCAGGCGACATCTCGATCACCGGCGGCCGCCTTCAGTTCAATCAGGGCGTCGATGGCGGCGAGACGATCGAGCGCGCCGTCAACCTCGCCGGCGCGACCGCGGCGACGGTGTCGTTCACCTACGAGGACGACAATCTCAACGGCGGCCAGACCGTCATCGTCGAGGCACGGAATGTCAACACCAACGCCTGGGAGGTCTTGACCGGCGGAACGCTGGGAGGCGGTGCCAACGGCACCTTCAACTTCAGCGCCGCCCTGACGCCCGCCCAGATCGGCTCGAACTCGGCCATCCGCTTCCGGACTACCGGCGACGGCAACAACTGGGACAATGGCGACAACTTCTACGTCGACAATTTCACGGTCAACGTCACCGCGCCGGGCCTCAACGCCGGGGCAGACACGGTCAACGGCGGTGCGGGAGACGACACCATTGTCTGGAACGCCAATGCGACGGCGGTCCCGACCGATGGCCGCGACATCGTCAATGGCGGCACCGAAGGCACCGCGGGCGACACCTTCGTCATCAATGGCAACACCTCCAGCGAGGCCTACACGATCTATACGTTGGCCGCCTGGGATGCCGTTGCCGGCAACGACATCGCGAGCTTCGGCGGGCGTACGCCGGAAATCGTCGTCACAAGAGGCGGTTCGGCCTTCGCCAACGTGATCGCGGAACTGAGCGAGATCGAAGAGATCCGCATCAACGGCATCGAACCGACTGGAGCGACGGGCGGCGCGGGAGCAGGCGATACGTTCACGGTCGTCGGCGACTTCACCGCGACCAGCCTGCGCCTCAACACCATCACGATCGATAGCGACGAGGGCGACGACACGATCGACATTTCGGCCCTCACCTCGGCCCATCGCATCGTGTTCAAGTCCAACGGCGGCAACGACACCATCATCGGCGCCCTCCAGGCCGAGGACGTGATCGAGCTTCCGGAAGGGGCGGATCCGGCGACCTACCACCTGGTCGAGAACCAGGACGGCACCAAGACCATCTCGAACGGAACCCATTCGGTCACCTTCTCGGGCATGGTGCCGCCCCAGTTCGAACCCAATGAGCCGGACGAGGACGACGAGGAAGAAACCGAAACGCCGAACGAGGATGACGAGGCGCCAACGGCGGGCGGTGACGACGAAGAAGAGACCGAGACCGCAACCGACGGCGTGGTCCGGAACGGCACGGCGCAGTCCGATACGCTGGTCGGCACACCCGGCGACGACAGCATCGTCGCCTTCGCAGGAGACGACATCGCCGTCGGCCATGCTGGCGCCGATGCGATCTCGGCCGGCGAGGGGGCCGACTTCGTCAACGGCGGTGCTGGCCGGGACGTGATCTTCGCTGGCGCGGGCGACGACCACGTGTTCGCCGGAGCCGACGCGGACATCGTCTACGGCGATGCCGGGGCGGACCGCATCTTCGGCGATCAGGGCGACGACCTGATCAACGCCGGTGCGGGCGACGACACCGTGTTCGGCGGGGCCGGCAACGACCTGATCGTGGCCGAGATTGGCGATGGCAACGACGCCTATTTCGGCGACGAAGGCGCCGGTGGGTCGGGCACCGACACGCTCGACATGTCAGCGGCGAGCACGGCCGTCACCGTCAACCTGGGTTCCGGCCCGCTCGCGAACGGCAGCGCCTCGAGCTCGCAGACCGGCAACGACACGCTGTGGGGCATCGAGAATGTCACCACCGGCTCCGGCAACGACGTCATCGTCGCCGGCACCGCCGCCAACGTGATGAAAGGAGGGCTCGGCGACGACACCTTCCGCTTCAGCTCGGTGGAAGCGGCCAAGGGCGACACCATCGTCGGCTTCGAGCCGGGAGACCGCATCGACCTCAGCGGCATCGACGCGAACTACGCCGTCGACGGCAACCAGAGCTTCACACTGGTTTCCGATGCCGCGTTCACCGCGGCCGGGCAGCTCGCGGTGAGCTACGAGACTCACAACGGTCAGGAATTCACCGTCATCCAGGGCAACGTCGACGGCAACGCCGCCGCCGACTTCAAGATCGAGATCGCGGGCCACCAGAACCTCGGCTCCAACGTCACGCTCTAGCCTCACGACCCTATGCCGGAACGGGAGACCATCTTTCCGTTCCGGCCAGATTTCTGTTCCTCGCACCTGAGGGCATCCAAACAAATGGCTAAACCGAAAGAGCTCACACCCGCGAAGCGCCGGCGCCTGGCCGAGCTGACAAGGGGCTTCCGCAGCATCGTCCTGTTTCTGTTCGTGGTCTCCGGCATGATCAACGTGCTGGCGCTCACCGGCTCCGTCTACATGATGCAGATCTACGACCGCGCGCTGACCAGCGGCAGCATCCCCACCCTGGTGATGCTCTCGGTGCTCGCGATCGGGCTCTATCTATTCCAGGGTGCCTTCGACGTCGTCCGCTCCCAGGTGCTGGTGCGGGTTGGCGCCCGGATCGACCGCAAGATCGCGCCGCTGGCGCATCGCGTCGCCATCGACATGCCGCGTTTCGGCTTCTCCACCTCCGAAGCGCTGGAGCGCGGGCGGGACGTCGACACCGTCCGTGGCTTCCTCGGCAGCCAGGGCCCCTCGGCGTTGTTCGACCTGCCCTGGATGCCGATCTATCTGGCCTTCATCTACTTCCTTCATCCGATGCTCGGCGCGTTGACCTTCGCGGGCGCGCTCGTCCTCGTCGTGCTCACCGTGGTCAGCGAAGTCATGACCCGCCGTCTCATCGTGTCCACGCGCAAGGCGGCGACGGAACGCAACGGCATCGCCGACTGCAACGCGCGCAACGCCGAGGTGCTCAAGGCGATGGGCTTCGCAGGCCGCGCCGTCGGCCGCTTCAACGAGGCCAATGCCGAGCATCTCGATCTGCAGACGAAGGCCAACGACATCACCGGCGGGTTCGCCGCGGTTTCGCGTGTGCTACGCATGGTGCTGCAGTCGGCCCTGTTGGGGCTCGGCGCCTACCTCACCATCAAGGGTGAGCTTTCGGCTGGCGCCATCATCGCGGTCTCGGTCGCCTCGGCGCGCGCGCTGGCCCCCGTCGATCTCGCGATCGGCAACTGGAAGGCCTTCATCGCCGCGCGGATGGCCTACCAACGGCTGCGCGAGACCGTCATCGCGCTCGCCTCCGCCGACGAGCCGATGCGGCTGCCCGATCCGACCGCCCGTCTCTCCGTCGAGAAGATCACCGTGGCGGTCCCCGGGACCGGACAGGTGGTGCTGAGCGAAGTCGCCTTCGAGCTCGAGGCCGGCCAGGCGCTCGGCATCATCGGCCCCAGCGCCGGCGGCAAGACCACGCTGGTGCGCGCGCTGACCGGCATCTGGCCGGCGCTGCGCGGCAGCGTGCGGCTCGACGGCGCCGACCTGACCCAGTGGCGCGAGGACGACCTCGGCAGGCACATCGGCTATCTCCCCCAGGAGGTCGCGCTGATGGACACTACCATGGAGGAGAACATCTGTCGCCTCGAGCGCCAGCCCGACTCCCGCAAGGTGATCGCGGCCGCCAAGGCGGCCGGCGTCCACGAGATGATCGTCAGGCTGCCGGAGGGCTATCGCACCAGGTTGGGGCCGCAGGGCTGCGCGCTTTCCGCAGGTCAACGCCAGCGCATCGCGCTGGCGCGCGCGCTTTACGGCAATCCCTTCATGGTGGTGATGGACGAGCCCAACTCCAATCTCGACGGCGAGGGTGAGGCGGCGCTCACCGCGGCGATCGAGGGCATCCGCGCTCGCGGCGGCGTCGCCATCGTGATCGCGCACCGCCCGAGCGCGCTGGTGGCGGTCGATCTCGTCGCCATCGTCCAGGCCGGCCGCATGGTCGCCTTCGGCAAGAAGCAGGACATCATGACTCCTGTCCTGCAGCCTTCCGCGCTAACCCCGGCCGGCACGATTCCCGTAGAAGCCCAAATGCGGAGGCCTGCATGATCAACGTCCAGGCCACCCGCAAGTCCACCGTCGAGACTGCCCCCGGCCGCGAGGACTACGAAGAGAAGCAGGATCGCAGCCGCCGCTTCGTGCCGCTGATCTTCTTGCTCATCGTCGGATCCTGCACAGCCTACCTCAAGAGCTTCCTGCCAATGAAGCTGGGGGCCAGCGAGGACCGTGAAAAGGTCCGCGGCTCGGGCGAGGAGGAGAACCTGAAGGAGGACGCGCTCGCGGCGGCCGAGGAGCCCGCGGAGGAGCAGCCTGAGCCGCCCCGGTCGTCGGGCTGGACCGAGGAGGGCAGGATCGTCGCGCACGCCGAGGAGGAGCGCGCCGTAGGCGGCGGTGCGACCGATTTCAGCGCCCAGGCGCGCACCGACAAGCCCGAGCTGAACAACAAGGGGTCCGGCGCGAGTCCGAAGGTCGCCAACGACAACCACCGGCCTCGCCAGGAGGACTCCGGCTCCGGTGGTGGCAGTGGCGGTGGCGGAGGAGGTGGCGGCGGAGGAGGTGGCGGCGGCGACAGACCGCGCGACCCGCCGGCGCCGGATCACCGCAACCGCGCGCCCCGCGTCTCCGGCGCGGTGCATCTTCCCGACGTGGTGGCCTGCCACGGTCTGGCGATATCGATGGCGGCGCTGCTGGCCGGCGCCACCGATCCGGACGGCGACAATCTGACCGTGGTCGGCATCTTCTCCTCCTCCGGCTCCCTGGTCCGCACCGAGGACGGCTGGGAATTCGACCGCGCGCCGAACATGCTCGGCGAGGTCAAGCTGACCTACGCGATCAGCGACGGCTCCCACATCGTCATGCAGACAGCCTACTTCAATGTGGTTGAGGCGCCGCCCATCGTCGGGACCGAGAGCGACGACATCCTGCTCGGCACACAGTGCGCCGAAACCATCGCGGGACTCGGCGGAGACGACAACATCGACGCCAGAGGCGGCAACGACCGGATCTCGGGTGGGGCCGGCGACGACCATATTTTGGCGGGCGCGGGCCACGACGTGGTCTATGCGGGCGACGGCAACGACACCGTGTTCGCGGGCACGGGCAACGACGTGGTGTTCGGCGGCACCGGCGGCGACCGTCTGTGGGGCGACGAAGGCGACGACACCCTGCTGGGTGAGGAGGGAGACGACCACCTCGACGGCGGCGCGGGCCGCGACATTTTGCTGGCGGGAGCCGGCGACGACACCCTTGAGGGCGGTGACGGCCACGACCATCTCGACGGCGGCGAGGGCGCCGACCGGATGTCCGGCGGGAGCGGCAACGACATCATCGCCGACGGCGGCGGAAACGACGTCGCCACCGGCGGCGCGGGCAACGATATCGTAATGGCGGCCGCCGATGCCGCGGACGACGGCTTCGCCGGCGGCGCCGGCGTAGACACGCTGGACTATTCATCGGCTACGCGTTCGATCAGGGTGGATCTGGGCTCGGGTACCGCCTCCGGCACTGACATCGGCAACGACGCGATCGCGGAGTTCGAGATCGTCATCGGCGGCGCGGGCGACGATACCCTCACGGCCGCTGGATCGGCTTCGGCCTCGATCGACGGCGGCGGCGGAAACGACGTCGTGGCCGGGGGCGCCGGCGACGACACGCTGACCGGCGGGACTGGCAACGACACGATCTCGGACGGCGGCGGATCTGATACGGTCGCCGGCGAGGCCGGAAACGATCTGGTTCTCGCTGGGGCCGATGCCGCGGACGACAGCCTCGACGGCGGTGCCGGGACCGACACCCTCGACTATTCCTCGGCCATCAAGAAGATCGCCGTGAATCTCGCCTCGGGCCGAGCCTTCGGTGAGGATATCGGAGAGGACGCGATCGCAGAGTTCGAGATTGTCGTCGGCGGCGCGGGCGACGACGTCATGACGGGGAGTGCGGGAGCCGACACTCTCGCCGGCGGGGCCGGCAACGACATCATCGCCGACGGCGGCGGAGCCGACAAGGTGGACGGCGGCAGCGGCGACGACGTCGTGCTGGCGTCGGCCGACGGCACCGACGACGCCTATGATGGCAATTCGGGTCAGGACACCCTCGACTATTCGGCGACCACCGTCACCGTCACGATCGATCTGCGCAGCGGCACCGCCGTGGGACGTGAGATCGGCAAGGACCTGATCGATGGCTTCGAGGTGATCATCGCGGGCTCCGGTGACGACGTGATCATCGCCGGCAGCGGCGCGGTGGTCCTGACCGGCGGCGCCGGCGATGACTGCTTTCAGTTCCAGCGCGGTGATGACGGCGCTCAGCAGCAGGACGTGGTCAAGAAGATCACCGACTTCACAATCGGCGACAAGATCGTGGCCGCGACCTATCAGATTACGATCAAGGAAGGCTGCGACGCCGAGGAGCAAGTCGCTGACCTGTTTGAACAGATCTACCTCGACGAGAACCACGGCGGCCACAATCGCCAAGTGCGCTTCCGCTTCGAGGAACTCGCCGAGGGCAAGTACACCGCCATCGACGTCGATTACGGCAACGACGACGCAGACGGCATGACGATCGAAGTCGCCGGTCACCACCATCTGCAATTCTCGTCGATTCATTCCTGAGGTGAAGCCATGAAGCATGTCGCTGCATCTGAATTCGCCCGCTTGGAGCATCCGGCTATCGACGCGCCCCGCGAACGGCCGTTGCGGCTGTGGCCGCGCATCGTCGCCGGCCTCGTGCTGAGCGCGCTACTGGTCGCCGGTTGCGGCGGCTGGGCCGCCTGGGCGATGTTGGAGGGCGCGGTGGTCGCCGCCGGAACGGTCAAGGTCGACCAGAACCTCAAGGAGGTGCAGCACCGCGACGGCGGCATCGTCAAGACACTGTCGGTGCGCCAGGGCGACCAGGTTCGCGAAGGCCAGGTGCTGGCGACCCTCGATGACGTCCAGATCAAGGCCGAGCATCTGATCGTGCGCGCGCAGCTGGTCGAGGCGCTCGGGCGCCGCGCCCGCCTGGTGGCCGAACGCGACAACCTGACGTCCGTCGAGTTTCCCGGCGACATGCACGCGTTATTCCCTTCGACCGCCGGATCGGTGATCCACGGCGAGGCCCGTCTGTTCGCCGGCAACAAGACCGCGCGCGACAGCCAGAAGGAACAGCTCGAGCTCAGCATCGCCCAAACCGGCGAGGAGATCAGGGGCATGGCGGCCCGCCTCGCCGCCAAGGAGGAGGAAGGTAAGCTCGTCGGTGCCGAGCGCGAGAAGCTGCAGTCGCTCTTCGAGCGCAAGATCGTCGAGTACCAGCGCGTTTATACCTCCCAGCGCGACTACGCCCGCATCATGGGCGAGCAGGGCGAGATCCAGGCGAGCATCGCGCGCGCCAAGGTGAGGACCAGCGAGATCCGCGTGCAGATCATCGCCGTGGACCAGAACGCCTCGACCGAGGCCCAGAAGGACCTGCGCACAGTGGAGGCGCGCATCGCCGAGCTTCAGGAGCGCAAGCTCGCCGTCGAGGACCGGCTGTCGCGCACCGAGATACGTTCCCCGGCGTCCGGCTACATCAACGAACTGTTTGCCTACACGGTGGGCGGCGTCATCACCCCGGCGGCCAAGATCGCCACCGTGGTGCCGGAGAACGCCGACCTCAAGTTCGAGATTCGCATCTCGCCGGCCGACATCGACCAGGTGAGGGTTGGACAGCCGGCGCGCATCCGCCTCTCCGCCTTCAACCGCGCCACCACGCCGGAGCTGAAGGGCAAGGTCGCGATGGTGTCGCCGGCCTCGGCCCGGGATCCGTCCAACGGCCAGGAGCACTACATCGCCCACGTCCGCCTGCTTCCGGCCGAGGCGGACCTGATCCAGCACAAGGGACTGAAGCTCGTTCCCGGCATGCCGGCGGAGGTCTTCGTCTCGACCCAGGAGCGCACCGCGGCCTCCTATCTGGCCAAGCCCGTCATCGACCAGATGACACGCGCCTTTCGGGAGCGCTGAGGCATGACGAATTTCCCCGCCGACACACCGAGGAAGGCATCGACGCCGAGGTGGCCGCCGGGGTTCCTTACGTTAACCTTTCAGCGAAGGGGAGCGTCGGGAGCCGCGAACCGGCGACATTCGGCGGGGGTTCGGAGGCCTTCCGGCCCAGCACCGCAGCCCGGGCATCTTGCCACACCTCCGGAATATCCAAGGACGGATTCCACGAATTGGTATTTTCTTTCGGGCTCGGGGATTTTTCTTTCCTCGTGAATGCCTTGGAACCGTCGTTCTCCACCGGCGGAAGTTTTAATGATGGCTCTTTTGGGTGGGTTTGATGAGCGATATTACGATCGCGATTGTCGAGGACCAGCCTTTGATGATGACGGCCCTCACGACCTTTCTTTCGGCGTCGACCGATTTCAAGATCGTCGCCTTCGGCGTCACCGCCGCCGACATGATCCGGCTGGCCCGTTTCCATGTCCCCAGGCTGATGATTCTGAGCCCCTCCGTCCCCGACGAGACCTACGACGCCATCCGCACGATCCGCAACGTCCTGCCTGCGATCAAGATCGTCGCCTACACCTCCCAGCACGGCGTCGACCATGCCGTCCGGGCGCTCGACGCCGGCGCTCACGGCTACGTCCTCAAGCGCTCCTCGGCCGACGAGTTGATGGCCGCCGTCCGGGCCGTGCTGAAGGATGAGACCTATATTACCCAGGGCTTTGCGGTCCGGGTGATCGACGCGCTCCGCAACACCGACGTCCGCCACCGCGTCGCCGAGGCCATCAAGCTCAGTCAGCGCGAGGGGCAGATTGTCCGGCTGCTGCTGCGTGGCATGACGAACAAGGAAATCGCCGCGACGCTTCGCATCACCGAGAAGACGGTCAAGCACTACATGACCGAGCTGATGCAGAAGATGCAAGCCAGGAACAGGGTCGAGGTCATCATCGCCGCCCAGAGGATGTCCGAGTACCGACTCCAGTCGCTCGACGCCTGAAACAGGAAAAGGATTCGCGCTGCCCGCTCCGGCCGGTTTAGTCCTTCGCCCGAATCCTGTTCGTATCGCTCCCGGCAGCGGACACCTACCCTGCAGCGTCGGAACCGGAAATTCCGGGCCGAAGAAGGCGATATGCGCCGACAAGACCGAGCCCGATCGGAGATCCCGTTTTTCGTCTGGAAAACGGGATCTCTCTCTCGTATCGATCAAACTGCAGAAGTCTCGTTTGCTGGAGAAATAACGCGTTCGGTCCTGGTCGGGTTGCTATCCCGACGTTGCTGAACTGGCTGCCCGTTCGGGTGTAGATGCCCGTACCGGCGTTGAGCTTGATCGAATTCTGACGATCGATCGGCAGCGCGACAGTAAAACCCGTACGCATGGTCTCTTGTTCGTTGTCGCCCTTCTTGCCGTCTACGGTGGTGCGGAGGCTTCTGAAATAGGTGCCATCCAATGAAATCCATGCGCCGGAGAGTGAAACCCCAGCGCAGGAGCTAGGCCAAGGAAACCGTAAACTCGGAATGCCGTCTGGGGGAGCGTAGGTAGCGGTCTCCCGCTAACAATTCCCCCGAGGGGGATCCGAGCCTGCCATGGCGGGCTCATAGCTCAATGCCAGCAGACGATCGCCCTTAACCGCGACCATCCGCAACGGCATGTAGGTTAGCCAACCGCTTAAGTCACGAAGGGCGAAGTTCGCTCGGCAGTGGCGCGTCAGGCGTCGGCGATCAGTGAGGCGATGTCCTCGAGCGGACGCCGGCTGAAGTCCTTCGCGAGCTCCCCTAAGATCTTGTCTCTCAGGTCGCGATTGAAGTGCTTGCGCATCTCTCCCAGGATTCTGGGATCGGAGACGACGACCAAGTGTTCGATGGTTCCGTCAAGGCTGAGCTTGTTCAGGAAAGCCGCCGTCGCTGCCGCGAAGTCGTCCTCGACGAGCCGCCTCCCGTCGGGGTTGGCTGAGCCGGAACGATGCCGCGCACCCAAGCCCGAGTGGGCGGACTGAGGCGGAGCCGCCGTGATCTCGACCAAGTGGACCCCAGGTTTCACGCCTGTATTGTGGAACAGGCGGATCGTCTCGCCGTCAGCGACAGCTACTGTCGCACCGGTAGGCAGAATCATCGAAAGACCTCCCGTTCACGATCCCGCACTGACACGGCGGGCTATGTACTTGTCAGCCGGCGTGTTGCTGCGTCTCTTAAGCTCCCGGCACGGAACTCCTCAGAGCAGGGCAGTACAACGATCGCCGTAGGAAGCGGCGCGGCGCGCACGGCGATCTTGGCGGCCGAGAAGTCGGTGTGCTGGGGAACGCCTTCCCGCCGGTCGACGATCACTCGAAGATTGAGTCCTTGGCGGTCGAAAGGAAAATCACCTCTCGCTATGGAGTCGATAGCCGACCGTTATCGGAATGACTGAAAGACGCTTGGCGCCGCGGCGGGACTACGGCGCTTCCCTCTGGAGCACTCGCGCAAGCGGTCGCCGGAAGCCCCGCCTTTGCCGAAGCTTGTTCGAAGGCAGATGGAAGCTTCGGCCCGGATGCCTCGGTACTCGTCGCGACATTGGAAGCGCGCGCACCCTTCGCGATGTCGGGACGACCGGCGCAATGTTCCGCGGCGTTTGCCCGGCGTCGTCTCGACGCGGGTCGGCTACGTCAAGAACTTCGCCCACCGCAACCGCGCTACGCACGCGGCAGCGATGGAGATCGCGTCCGGTTCGACCAAGACGAGCTTCAGCGACCGGAAAGAGTTCTTCTGCCAGATTTCCCGCGCGCCGTGGTCCCCGCCCTTAGGGGAACGTCAGGCCGAATGCAGCCGGATCGGGCTGCTCGCCTTTCCGGGGGACCAAGAAGCGTTCCAACCCACCCGGCACGAAGCTGAGCAGCAGGGTCGCCTGGTCGCCGACCACCTCGATCGTATGCGGCACACCGCGGGGAAGAGCCGCGTAGGCGCCTGGTCCCACCTCGATACGGGCATCGCCGACCCGCGCGATTAGCTTCCCTTGCACCACGTATAGTAGCTCGTCCTCGCGCGTGTGGGTGTGTAGCGGCGGTTCTTCCCCGGCTCGCACCGTCCACAGGACAGTGCCATATTCGCCTCCGGACTGGCTGCTCTCCACCTTCATCTCGACGCTCGAGCCTCCGCTCGAGGTCACTGTCTCGCCGCCGTGCGGCACCGTGAGAACCGGCTTGTGAACTGACATTGTAACCTCCTGATTGCGCGTCGGATGAGCCCGGCACCGTGCAAGCATGGAATTCCGTGCGGCGAATTGGAAATGACGTCACGCCATGAAATCAATAGCTGCGCGTCATGATGGCGGTTCGCTTTCCGCATCGGACTCGCGTGCATCCGACGTTGACTGCTCGAGCAGCTCGGTCAGCATCCTGATGGCCTCCGTTGGCTTCAGGACTTCGCTCACGTAGCTGTTCGATCTTCTCATGCAGCAATCTGAGCTTCGCCCTACATTGATCCGGTAGTCGCTCCCTGCGGCTTTGCGATCGATATCTTGCTGCTTGTTCTGGCTTAGCATGATGATCAGCGCTGCGTTGCCGCCTGGGCGCGCGGCGTGCCGATAACGGTCGGCTATCGACTCCATGGCAAGAGGTGATTTTCCATTTTTCGGTGCTGGACCCAATCTTCGTGCCGTCGTCGCCCGCCCGCGTGTACAGGCCGAAGTTGGCGTACTGTTGGACGATCGCAGGCCAGGAGTTTCCCAGATGCTGATCAAATATTCATCCGACATTTCCTTTCCCGGCGAGGTCGAGAGCCCTCTGCCGGAGGATGTCGTCGTGCTTGCGGGCCGCGCCGGCGTCGCGCTTGGGGTGCAGCGCCCACTCGGCGTGAGAGTGCGGAGCGTCAGCGGTCACGGCAGCGGTGTGATCGCGTCCAGGCGCGTGGAGATTCCGGTCGTCGGGGGCTACGGCGAGATCTCCGGGGTCCTGTTCCGAACCGCCCCACGGTCAAGCACGCGCCGCGTGGCCTTCGCCCGCGGTTCGGAGGGGGAGAGGTCGATCGGGGACGTGGCGCAGTTCGTCGTCCACGACATCAACAACCTTCTCGCCGTGATCAGCGGCGGCCTGCGGCTGCTCGAGTGCCGGAGCGACGCCGCTTATCGAGAGGCGATCGTTGGCAAAATGCAGGAGGCGATTACGCGAGGCGTGTCGCTCAGCCGCCAGCTCCTCGATACTGCGCGACCATGCCGCAAGTCGATCGACGGCTTTGTCGCAGGCAGTCGTCTCGCAGCGATCGCGGGTACGCTTGACTGGGCGTTGCGCCCGGACATCACTGTCCGCACCGAGATCGCGCCTGACTTATGGACCTTCAATGCCGACCCGGAAGAGCTGTACTTTGCGCTCCTGAATCTCTGCCGAAACGCAGACGATGCCATGCCGGCCGGCGGCACGATCACCGTCGCGGCGCGGAATGTCGAGCCGTTTAGCGCGGACCGCGGGTTCATTGAGATTGTCGTCGCCGACGAGGGGGAGGGCATGTCTGAGGAGGTCCTGTCGCAGGCGTTCCTTCCGTACTTCACGACAAAGGCGGCTGGCGGCGGCAGCGGACTCGCGCAGGTTCGGCGCTTCGCCGAAGGGCGGAGCGGTGCGATCAGTATAGAGAGCGAGCGAGGTGGCGGCACGCTGGTCCGCCTCTGTCTCCCGCGTGTCGACGATGCGGGGGGCCGGAGCAGCTTTGTCGGTACGCGGATCACGCGCACGCCGTCATCCAAAACTCCCCGCGGTCAGTGACTACCGCGGTGTGGCGGGAAGGCCGGAGATGCGGAAAAGCGGGAACGCGCCCGCGGGGGCTTCCCATCCGGCGAATCACCGTGAATGCGACGTATGGTCGGGCCACTTCGACACCGAATCGACTACATCGCGGCACTCTAGGAACGAGATAAGACTATGTTTTCCGTGATTTTCGAAGCCCTCCCCCATAAAGGGAAGTGGGATAACTACCTCGACAACGCCAACATGCTGCGCCCCGAGCTGGAGCAGGTCGAGGGCTTCGTCGACAACATCCGCTACAAGAGCCTGACACGCGAGGGCTGGATCCTTTCGCTTTCGAACTGGCGGGACGAGAAGTCGCTCGTCCGTTGGCGCATCCGCATGCGCCATCACGAGGTCCAGCAGAAGGGCCGCGATGAAATACTCGCAGGCTACCACCTCCGCGTCGGTCAGATCACTGCCGACAATAAGGTGCCCGTGGGTTACGCCCTCAGGGAGCAGCGGCTCGATGAGACCGAAGTCGGGGAGGGGCTGACAGTCACGCTGATCAACGCGACGCGCCCCGCGGAGTGGAAGCAGACCGACAATCCGTACGACTGCGCGGAGTGGCTCGGACTGAACCCTTGGGCCGCCGACTTCACGTCCTGGGACATCTTCGAAGCAGTGCTCACGCCTGGCGACCTGATTCTGCTCATGTCCTGGAAGGACGCCGCCGCAGCGCAGGCTTACGAGGACGCTTCCGCGCCGGATGACAAGGCAAGGGTTCGTAGAGTGCGGATCGTGCGCGACTACGGGAAATACGACCGTCGCGAGGCACCTCAATACTTCGAAGATGCCAAGGGCGGCGAGACCCTCCATGCCTGACGCCGCTCCGTCGGGAAGGGCCATGCTGCCACGAGAGTTCGACTCTGGGTTCGCTATGCCGCCCAGTCTCGCGTTTAGCCAGGCTTGGTAAGAAACAGACGATTGGCGGTTGACGAATTATCGTTGAGGCTTGCTCCGCTAGCTGTCGCACGATTGATTTCTGCACTGACGAAGGTGACGAACATGGGTACGCGGCGGCGCCGCCGCCCGTTCGGTACTCGCCCATCTCGCATGCACTAACCTGGCTCTCAGAAACTCCTGAAAGCGTGTCCGTGCGTCCTAATCAATAGGCCGAGCCGTTCCAACCTGCGCAGGCAAGTCGCATCTACTTCCCATGATCGCGACGTGCCTGTCACGCCGTCGATTGCAAAGGCTTGTCTCTATCGACAGTCGCACCTTGACGGAGAACATAACAACCCATGGAGCTTCATCAGGTTCGCTACTTCCTCGCCGTCGCGTCCACGCTCAACTTCACCCGCGCGGCCGAGCAGTGCAATGTCACGCAGCCCGCGTTGACCAAGGGGGTGCAGAAGCTCGAGCAGGAACTCGGCGGCCAGTTGATCTACCGCGAACGCCAGCTCACCCAACTCACCGATCTTGGAAAGGAGGTCCTTCCGATGCTCGAGCGCACACTGGCCTCGGCAGAGGCGGTGCGTCGCCGAGCCCAGGAGTTCCAACGCAAGGACGTTGCGCCACTGAAGATCGGCCTTGCCCCCTCCATCTCGGCGTCGCTCGTCCTCGATCCGATCGCGGAGATCGCAAAGTTCGTTCCTGGACTTCACGTCGAGCTGCGCGAGGGCGCGGCGAAGAAGCTCGTCGACCTCTTGCTTGAGGGTGAGATCAACGTCGCAATGGTTGGGGACGTGCAGGATGTGCCCGCCCGCATCGATGACTGGTCGCTGTTCGAGGAGCGCTACGTTGTGGTTCTCGCGCCGACGCACCGGCTCGCAAATCGTCCCTCGATCGGCATCGACGACCTCCGCGAGACCATCTTGCTCGAACGCGCCGACTGCGACGTGGCCCCGAAGATCCAGAAATCGTATTTCCCCGAGAGCCCGCCCCAGCTTGGCCACTGCAGCGGTCACGACCTGCACCTGCAGCACATGGCCGCGGCCGGCCTTGGCGTGATGCTCGCGCCCGAGCACATGCCGCGCCTTCCGACGCTCAAGACCATCCCGCTCGAAGGCAACCTGGTTTCACGGGAGGTACGCCTACTGGCTGTGCAAGGGCGCCGCTACTCCCCGGCGCTGGACGCATTCGTCAAGGTCGCGCGGCTTCGCGACTGGTCGGTCGAAGCCCCCGACCGGGGCGTGCCGCACGCAGCGGTCCCGGTGGTGTCGAGGGCGCCCGCATGACCACGACACGCACGCCGACGGCCAGCCGCTTCCAGCCAATCGATCCTCAGCCCGATGACTCCCAACCGATGTTAAATCAAACCAACAAGACACTCGCCCGGATTCGCACCGAGTTGTTGACGACGTTCAGCGCTGCGGATTGGGAGTCATACAACCACCTCGTGCGCTGGCTCCGAGATACAGACGTGGCATCGCACGCTCTGAAGGTTGGAGATGACGCGCCGAGCTTCCTCCTGCCGGACGCTGATGGCCGTCTCCACTCCTCCGAACGGCTGCGCCGCAAAGGACCCCTCGTCCTGAGTTTCTTCCGAGGCGGCTGGTGTCCTTTCTGCACCGCTGAGCTTTGCGCCCTGCAGGCTGCAAAGGATGAGTTCGAGAGCATCGGTGCGACCCTCGCAGTGGTGACACCCGAGACGAGGGACTTCCCGCGGCAGCTCAAGCGGAGCCTAGGCTTGGACCTGAAGGTGCTCTCCGACGTCGACTATGGCGTTGCCATGTCGTATGGCGTGCTGTTCCGGGTGCCCGACGAGACCAAAGCGCACTATTCCGGGCTAGGATTCGACTTCGGCGCCCGGCACGGGTCACCGGAGTGGATGTTACCTATTCCCGCGACCTATGTGATTGACGCGGAAGGCCGGATCCGCAGCGCATTCGTCGAGCCGGACTTCACGATACGAGAGGAGCCGACGCAAATCCTGGCCTCGCTGCGCCAGGCCGCTTCCACGTCCGAGTGAGGGCAGTAGAAGGTGGGGAGCAATATCCGGGCAAACCTGGCGATGAGCCAGTTTGAAGTGCCCTTCGACGACCGCGCACTCGCAGTTGCCTACTACGACGTAAGACGGTCGGGTCGGCGCTCACAGCGCTCACGTACGACGATATCTTCTGCTTATCGAATACATGTCCAAAGAGAATTTCTAATTTTGTCGGCCGAGTCCGATCTTTAGGGCTGGCTAGGCCGAGCGCGCGGTTGGCCACACAGCGATTGAAGCAATGATTGAAGCCGTTTCACTGGATCAGAGTGCACAGCGCGCGAGCGGTAGAGGAGATCCCCATGAAACTATCGAGGATTATCGGCCTCGCTGTTGCCGTCTCCCTGGTCACCGGCGCCGTGGCAGCGCTCGCGCAGATCAACGGAGCGGCTCCGGCCGGCCCGACCGCGAACGTGGTAGACGGCGCTGGGCACCTGCGCGTGCCGGCGGACTACCGAACCCTCTACCAAGCGCTCGGCACCTGGGCGATTGCGGCTGAGAGCGGCCAGGGCTCGAATGAAATCCACGCCGTGTACGCATCCCCGGGGGTGATCGACGGCTACCGGAAGACGGGGCATTTTCCGGACGGCGCCGTTCTGGTGAAAGAAGTCTTCGCGACTTCGACCAACGAGATGACCACCGGCACGGTAAGCCACGCCGACAAGCTCAAGGGCTGGTTCGTCATGGTGAGAGACAGTAAGGGAACGCACCCCGGCAACCCGTTGTGGGGCGACGGGTGGGGATGGTCGTGGTTCGACGCGGACAAGCCGCTCAAAACCACCTCGACGGACTATCGTTCCGATTGCCAGGGGTGCCACCTGCCTGCCACGGCCACGGACTGGATTTATGTGAATGGATATCCCGTGCTGCGTCACTGACTGACGTTCAGAGTAAAAACGAGCGGATGGAGTTCGACGTGTCCCTCTCGGTCTATGACATCACGGTCCCTGTCATGGTGCACGGAGTGAACGTGATGGACGACTATCTCGACCACGCCCAAGCACTCGAGCGGACCAAGGGATATGAGCCTGGAAGGATCCTTGGCGAGCGGCTCGCGTCCGACATGCTGAGTTTCGGAGAGCAGATTTCTGTAAGCTGCAATAAGGTCGACGCCCACATGGCGAAGCTGATGCAGCGCGACGCGCCTGCTCCCCACAACACCCTCATGATGTACCCGGCACTGAAGGGGCGGCTCCTCGAGACGCGCGGCTTCCTGCAAAACGTGCGGCCGGACGAGATGGACAACGCGCAGTCCCGCACATACGAACTGACACCGCCTATCGTGCGCGGGTGGTTCGGTGGCGACGACTACATCCGGCACCTGGTGCTGCCCGACTTCTTCTTCCACATCGCGATTGCGCACGCGATCCTTCGGCACCTCGGAGCGAAGATCGGGAAGCGCGACTACCTCGGCAACCTCAGTCAGCAGAGCGGAGGTGACTACTCGTGAGCGGCAGGCGCGGTGCGCGACACGAGCCGAAGCCTTCAAGGTTCACGCCGGAAATTGCATACTGATGGGTGGCGTCGACGGTCTGACGGCGGCTCAGCGCCGCTGGTTAATGCTCTGCATCTTGCTTGGACTTGGTCTAAGTTCCCTCGGAAGCGCGATCGTGAATATCGCCTTGCCAAACATCTCGCGTTCATTCGCAAGCAGGGACGCCGCGACCGTTTGGGTCGTGAATGCCTATCAGCTTTCGGCAACGGTCTGCTTGTTGCCCGTTGCAAGTCTGGTCGAATCACTCGGTCTGAAGCGCGTTTATACCGCCGGCCTGGCTATTTTTGTTTTCGCGTCGTTGGGTTGCGCGTTCGCTCCAACATTGCCGATGCTGGTGAGTGCGCGCCTAATTCAGGGTGCCGGGGCAGCTGGAGTTTCTGTGGCCGGCATGGCATTTGTACGCGTGATTTATCCGCATCACATGGTCAGCAAGGGCTTCGCGTTAGTCGCATTAGCAGTGGCGATACCTGGAGCATTGGGCCCCACCATCGCGGCGGCAGTACTTGCCGTGGCAAAATGGCCCTGGTTGTTCTTGGTGAATGTGCCATTCGGCCTCACTGTTCCACTATTTATTGCTGCTGCACCACCAGACGTTCGGGTTGCGCGCTCTCTCGATCTGATCGGGACCGCTCTCAATGCGCTGGCGTTCGGGCTTTTCGTCGTCGGTGTCGGCACGCTGGGTACTGGCGATGGGCGCATTGCGACGGGAGAGATCGTGGCAGGTCTCTTCTGTCTCAGTCTCTTCGTTCGACAACAGCTCCGGCACCCTATGCCAATGTTGCCATTCGATCTTTTCCGTATACCTCTGTTTACCCTATCGGTGTGGACATCCGTCTGCTCCTATGCCGCACAAATTCTGGCTTACGTCTCCTTGCCGTTTCTATTTGAGACGAGGATGCATCTTTCGGCCGTGGAAACAGGTCTTCTTCTGACAACCTGGCCGTTCATGACTGCAGTCACGGCCCCAATTGCCGGCCGCTTGACGATCCGCCACCCCGCTTCGGTGATCTGCAGCATTGGTTTGGCGTTGTTGGCGGTCGGTTTGCTCCTGATGATCTTCTTGCCGACATCTCCGGCGAGATGGGATGTCGTATGGCGACTGGCTCTTTGCGGTATCGGCTTTGGTCTTTTTCAGACCCCGAACAACACGGCGATGATGACGGTTGGACCCGTAGGGCGCAGCGGGGCCGCAAGTGGGATGAATGCCTCGGCTCGCTACGTCGGATGGTCACTTGGTTCCGCGTTGGTCTCGCTGATCTTCGGCTTGGGCGGAGACCAAGGCGCCGTCTTCTGTCTGGTCGCCGGAATGGCCTTCGCTCTGACGGGAGTCGCTACCAGCAGCGCTCGTCGGTTCAGATAGCGTCCAAATGCGGGACGCAGCACCTCGTCGGAGGTCGTCCGGCGATATCTGCGCCATGTGCTCGCTGCTGCAGACAAACGTGGCTTGCGACAAGTCGCCGCAAAGCTCGTGGCTCGAGATCAACGATCAGCCATGACGCTCCGCTGAACACGGCTTCCGGTAAGTTCAGGGTGTCTGCCAGATTTAGTGAAGTATCGAATTCGGTTGAATTCCGTGCTTTCTAAGTTGCGTCCGCTTTCGCCATGACCGGTGTCAGGGTCATCGAGGCCGCAAAGGCGCCGCCGATCGAGGTCGCGGCGGCTATGGCGAGGCCGACTTCGTAGCCGGACGAGAAAGACGCGACGCCGGCGGCAAGTGCCACCCCGGCGAGCTGCGCAATCCGGCTCGCCGCATTGTTGATGCCGGAGGCGAGTCCTTCGTCGGCCTGATCCACACTCGACATGACCGACGCGGTGAGCGGCGCCACGAGCACAGCGAAGGACAGGCCCAGTAGGGTCATAGGTCCGATCACGCCGAGCATCAGGGATTCTTTCTCGCCAAGCGCCATCAGGATATAGGCGAGTGCCGCACCTAGCGGTCCCGCGATGAGCATGGCCCGCGCGCCAATCTTGTCTGCCAGCCGGCCGAAGAGATTTGACAAGAGCCCCACGCCAAGCGTGAAGGGTAGGAATGCGAGCCCAGCGTCGGTCGACGACAGGGCGCGGCGATCGATGAGCTCAAAGGGGAGCAGAAAGAACATGATCGAAACCCCCGCGTAGACCATCAGGGTGACAACGTTCAGCCCGAGGAAGGCGCGGTTCTCCGCCAAGCGAGGTGGCGTCATCGGGTGTTCGCTTCCGCGCTCCCAGAGCGCGTAGAAGGCGAGCCCGATAATGCCAAGCCCGGTGACAATCACGAGCACTGTGCCCGACGGGGCTGAAGCGTCCGCGGCGGCCTGAACTTCACCGCGGCCGATTTGGCTAAGCGCCCAGGCAAGCGCCCCGATCGCCGAAGCGAGGATCGCGGCGCCAATCACGTCGAATCCGCGCTGAATGCGACCATCCTTCGGCGCAAAGACCAGCAGAACTCCCACTGCCACGAGCGCGAGCGGCGGGTTGATCCAGAACACGGATGGCCAGCCAAAGGTCTCGGTGAGCCAGCCGCCCAGGACAGGACCTCCGGCGGTGGTGAGAGCCGACGCTGCGGCCCATACGCCGATCGCTCGGTTCCGCTCCGCGCGCGGATAGGTGGCCCCGATCAGGGCGAGGCTGGCGGGGGTAACGATCGCTGCGGCTACCCCCTGCGCGACGCGGGCAGCGATCAGCCAGGCGGGCGAAGGCGCCATCGCGCAAGCCGCGGATGTCAGACCGAACAGCACGCAACCGAACCAGAGCATGCGCGCCTTGCCATAAACATCCGCGAGGGCGCCGCCGATCAATGTCAGCGAGGCGAGCGCCAGCATATACCCGTTGAGAACCCATTGAACCGAGGCAAGGTCCGCCGCCAAATCTGAGCGCAATCTCGGTAACGCAACGGGCAACGCTGTCGCATCGATGAACGCCATCGAGGACGCGAGCACACAGGCCGCGAGTACCATGCGCCGGCACCGAGGCGGCGCTTCCCGACCGAGCTCTCGCGGGCAAGGTTCTGCGTCGATAACGCCGCGGCTGCATCCCTCTACAAACGGCTGCGCCTCGTTGCGACACGCTCGCCGTCTCTGGTTCGCAGGATTGGTCATTCGAGTCTTATTTCGGGTTGAAAGTGGTTCCGACAGCCGTCTCATACGGTGGCGGTCGGACCCCGGTGAAGGAAATTATCTCTCGCCATAAAATCGATAGATAATCGTTATTGCCTTGCCGCGCGGCGGCATGCCGTCGCGGCGTTCGCAACTTGCCTTGATTTACCAATGGCAGAGAAGACCGTCGCACCACTATTCCCCGCTGCAATGGAAACCATACATGCCGGCTATTGGAGAATGTTACTCCGCGCTGCCATCAATGGGTACCGCTCGCGGATTTTGTCGAGGGCTGGACAACTGAGATCGTGGAGGCGCCGTCCCATCTTCGCTTTCGGAACTACCCCATGGTCGCTGGCAAGCGATGCCGAACCGGCTTTTGTCGCTGGAACGTATCCAGCAAAGGAGCAAATAACTGAGGAGACAACTCACATGAAGGCAATCGCCGTAACGGACCAGGCCGCGGGAACGGCCGGGATGAAGCTGGTGGAGCGGCCCGAACCGCGGCCAGCGATAAACGACATCGTCGTTCAAGTTCATGCATCGGGCTTCACTTGGGATGAGCTGACGTGGCCCCCGATGTGGACCGATCGCCTCGATCGTGACCGAACACCGTCGATCCCTGGGCACGAGCTGGCCGGAGTCGTCACCGCTCTCGGTTATGGCACGACGGGATTGTCAGTGGGACAGCGGGTGTTCGGCCTGACGGACTGGTATCGCGACGGCACCTTGGCGGAGTATGTGGCCGTCGAGGCACGCAACCTTGCGCCGCTGCCGGGCGACGTCGACTTCACGGTGGGCGCGAGCCTGCCGATGCCGGGTCTGACTGCGTGGCAAGGACTGTTCGTGCACGGCCACCTTCA
>NZ_JBVVPO010000093.1:18289-22593 GCF_055811795.1 Bradyrhizobium sp. MI1.7 | reverse complement strand
TGCTCACACCGCGCCAAACGGCGTAACATCCGCCGAGACT
Organism: Bradyrhizobium sp. MI1.7; assembly: GCF_055811795.1. Classification (NCBI taxonomy): domain Bacteria; kingdom Pseudomonadati; phylum Pseudomonadota; class Alphaproteobacteria; order Hyphomicrobiales; family Nitrobacteraceae; genus Bradyrhizobium; species Bradyrhizobium sp. MI1.7. The sequence continues at coordinate 22,553 of NZ_JBVVPO010000093.1, read as the reverse complement.
CTAACCGCTACTGGGTGAAACTTCAGGGGCAGGTCAACCACCCCATAAATTGACGATGCGACGAACAAGACCACTATCCAGGCGACCAACCAGTTCTTTTTTACTTTCTCCGAAATTGACCTAACCATGTTCTCCCTTTCAACCAAGGTGATCTCCTTACCTAATGATATTGTTCGTACCAATGTTCATACAGAAACGGAGAGAAGCAAAAAGCCACTGGTGCGATGGCTCAGAAGCCCTCGGCGACCGCCGTGCATAATCTTCATTTACAATACAAAAAAAGAGTACCAACGCGGCAGCGGACCAGCAACCATAGAACCACCGAGCCCTAAATCGATGCGGCGCTCATTTTTCCATAAATATCGCGTGCGCGCGAAGAACGGGGTGCGACAAAGCAATCGATTTGGTCGGTCATCGAACTATCGACTGAAAAATCGTGATCGCGATTCTTGTTATGAGCCAGCGGGGCGCACTAACAAATGCTCAAGGGTTAGCCTTCGGCCGGCTACTCACAGCGAAGCGTCGCTTATGGCTAGCGGAACAGCACTCCGCCTCACGCCCACCGCCTGCCGGCCGCGATGAGGAGTTTTTGAAAGCAATTTTCGCAGTTGATTGCACGTTCCTCATCACGTTTTCAGAGAGCGCCGTGCCAAATGCGCCCGCGCGTCGTCCCAATTGCGCGGCATAGCGAAGGCGATGATCTAGAGCCGTGACGCAGGTCTCGTGTCCGCCATACTTCACTTCTCTTTATGATCCGCAATTAGTGGTCTCACATCATGCCTTAACGCTGCGCAAGCGCGCGCACGCTGCAAGGGTCGCATCGACTTCCGGCAGGCCGGGCCTTACGCCTTCGGCTGCAGTTCCGCATCCGCTTATCCGCCGTCACCCTCCCACGGGCATTGAGACCGTCAATTAATGCGGCTCAGAAGGCGAAGGAGCTGCAGATGTCCCACAGGTCCCGTCACCGCAAATCCCCTACGATTCGTGCGAAAGATTTTCGCTCGTGGTTCAACGCAGCCTTACAGGCGGAACGACGCGGTATTTACACGCGTTGGCTCCTCGCAAGGAGTAGGCATGAAGAGCGCCAAACCCGCCAAACATCAAGTTATCCGCCCGATGGAGGCGAAAAGCGTCACCGCCCTTCCCGCAGGCGCGAACTGGGTGTACGAGCCGTAATGGGATGGGTTCAGGTGCCTCGCGCTGAAGGATGGTAAGACGATCGGGCTGCAAGGCAAATCCGGCAAGCCGCTCGACCGCTATTTTCCCGAGGTAATAGAAGCGATCGCTTCAATTGGCGTTAAAAGGCTGGCTCTTGATGGGGAGATACTCATCAGGATCGATGGTGAGCTCTCATTCGATGCGCTGCAGATGCGTCTTCACCCGGCAGAGAGCCGGATCAGGAAGCTTTCGATCGAAACGCCTGCGATATTCACTGCGTTCGATACGCTTCTCAGCGAAGGCGGCAGAAGCATCAGCGCCGAGCCGTTTGGGCAAAGGCACAAGGCGCTTGGAGATATCTCAGCCGGGTTCAAGCACCAGCAGGTGAGCCTGACGAAGCAAACGGCAAGCCTCAAAACTGCACAGGTGTGGCTCGATAAAGGGTTTGCAGGGACCGACGGCGTCATCGCCAAGCAGATCGATCTCGATTACCGCTTCGGCGAACGCGCAATGCTTAAGGTAAAGCGCATCCGCACAGCGGACTGCGTTGTCGGAGGTTTCCGCTATGCACAGGGCAGTAAGCTCGTCGGCTCGCTTCTCCTCGGCCTGTATAATGACAAGGGGCTACTCGACCATGTCGGCTTCACGTCAGCGTTTGCAAAGGAGGATAGAAAAGCACTGACCGCGCGGCTTGAGAAGCTGGTCGGGCCGCCCGGCTTCACGGGTGATGCGCCGGGCGGACCAAGCCGATGGGCGACAGAGCGTTCGACGGAGTGGCAGCCCCTGAAGACCAAGCTTGTCGCGGAGGTCAGTTTCGACCATGTAACGAGCGGAAGGTTTCGGCATGGGACGCGACTGCTGCGCTGGCGCCCGGATAAGGCACCGAAACAGTGCACGACGGAGCAGATCACCTGACCCGTTTTCGGGCTCCAAGCCTCGCGCTGTCTACTGCTTCGCTTCTTCGTCCTGCCGGTCTCTCAAGTCCTGCGCTATCTGATCGACCGACGTCTCGCTTGCAAGCTCATCCGGGCTGCCATCCTCGATGTCCTCGACATCTAATTTCTTCGCAAATCGCTGCAACATGCGCAACGACTGGGTCGCCTCCCTCTCTGCAAGGAGATTGATCTGCAGCTCCAGGTGATCGCGCCGTTCGAGAGTTCGGTCGATCAGGCTTTGGCGTATCAGCACGCAGGAGGTGAGGAGAACGGCTTCGACCGCGAGGATCGTCGCGAGCAGGGGAAATGGATATTCGTCGAAGGCGTGATGCGGGAAAAAGTGGCAGAGCATGATCCAGCCGAGCACGAACACGCATTGAAGAAAGAAAAACTGAACGGTGCCGGCGAACCAGCCGATCCAGTGAAACAGACGGTGATGGACAGCGAGAGTTTCTTCGTCCTGCTTTTCAAGGCGAAGAATTGCGTCAATGCTTTGGGCAGCGGGCCTCTCTGACTGAGTGCCCGCCCGCATCAGTTCGCGACCTTTTCCGCGGCCCGTCGCGCGGACTTCCGCGTTTTGTCGACGGTCTTGTCGGCCGATTTTTCAGCGCGCGCCCTCGCCTCGCATTTGCGGCGTAGATCCTCGATCTCATCGTCTGTCAGGTGTTCGATACCGACCAGTGAATTACGGGCCGCGCCGACCCGGATCAATTCGTCGAGCTTGACCTGGATCGCGGCGCTATCGCGGTTTTGAGAATTCTGGATGAGAAACACCATGAGGAACGTGACGATCGTCGTTCCTGTGTTGATCACGAGCTGCCACGTATCGGAGAAACCGAAGACCGGTCCGCTTACCGCCCATACGATGACGATGCCGGCCGCGATAATGAACGTTGAAGCCCGGCCTGCCGCCAACGAGGTTCGGTTGGCGAGTTCGCCGAAAAACTTCGAAACTCCGGATGGCTCTTTAGCTTTTGCTTTGCCCTTCATGAATGTCGCCCCTGTGTCAGCCGCCGGGATAAATCGGCACTGCGTCCTAAAGTTCCATTGCCTAGGAACCAACCTCTCACATGCTCATTATTGCGGCAGACGGCGCGAGGCGCGGTCATTTGCGGAGCGAATTATATGATCGATACTGTCGTGGTTGCACCGGGAGGGCCCGCGGGCTCGCCTGGAACAGGTGTGTCCTGGCCTTCTATCATCGCGGGCGCAGTCGCCGCGTGCGCGATGACCCTCGTACTGCTCGCCTTTGGCACCGGACTTGGCCTAAGCGCGATCTCGCCGTGGGGAGGCTCAGGCGTTTCGGCCACCACTTTCAAAATCACGACCGGGCTTTATCTGATCGTTATCGCCATGATCTCGTCGTCGATCGGCGGGTATCTCGCCGGGCGTCTGCGGACGGCATGGGAGGGCGTGCACGCGGATGAGGTCTACTTCCGAGATACGGCGCATGGGTTTATCGCGTGGGCTTTAGCTTCGGTACTCGGCGCCGTTGTGCTCGCTAGCCCGGCGACAAGCCTGATTGGCGGCACCGCAGCCGGTGTGAGCCAAGGAGCCGTCACGAGCGCCGCTCAATCAACCGGTCCGATGGACGGTTATGTCGACACTATCCTGCGGGGCGATCCCGCTGCACAGAATGCTAACCCCGCCGATGCCCGCGGCGAAACAGTCCGCCTTTTCACGCGAAGTTTTCGCAACGGCGGCGAACTCAAGGGTCCGGACCGAGATTACACAGTCAAGGTCGTGGCCGCCCGGACGGGCCTGAGCCAGCAGGACGCGGAAAAGCGGGTCAATGAGGGCGTCACACAGATTAAGACCGACATCGATGCCGCACGCAAGGCAACCGCTTCGCTCGCATTCTGGATCACGGCTTCGCTTCTCCTCGGCGCCTTCTGCGCCAGCCTTGCAGCCACCGAAGGCGGCGGCCTTCGCGACGGCACCTGGAAACGCCGCCGATAAACGAAAGGAAACATCATGCCGATTTTACTCTGGCTCCTTGGAATTCCGATCCCGCTCATCATCCTGATCCTTCTGCTGCGGTAATTGGGATGCGTCAGCGGCGCGTGACCCCCGCCCCGGACGCTCCCCCCGCGAAGCACTTTGTGGGGGGGAGCAAGCCGTTAAAGGTTTAGAATGGAAATAACGGGGGGGTGGCCCTGGTTTTTTAGCGA
>NZ_JBVVPO010000093.1:0-18279 GCF_055811795.1 Bradyrhizobium sp. MI1.7 | reverse complement strand
TTGTTGATTCCCCCCCCCGCCCAATCCCCGTGGTGGGGGGGGGCCTTTTTGGGGGGGGGGGGGGGGGGGGGCCCCCCCCCCCCCCCCCCCCTCCGCCGTCGAAGCACTTGGTCGGAGGAAGCAAGCGGTAACTGGTTCAGAAGGGAAAGACCGGGGGTATCGCCGTTTTTTTTCCGCAATGGAGAAGATGCCATGGCAGACAAATTCAATCCGGCACCGACCGATAAACACGCAGACACGCCAAAAGAGCGCTCGGCCGCCGACAAGAAGTCGGATGACGAGCTGAAAAAGGGATTGAAGGACAGCTTTCCGGCGTCCGATCCGCCAAGCAACACCCAGCCGCCGAAAACAGTCGACGACGCAGGCTAGGAAGGAGCACCGCATGGGCATCGCGAAATACGAGATATTTGGCACCGAAGGCACATGGCGGGTGCGTCATGATGGCAAGGCGGAGAATGAATACGCCACGAAGGAAGCTGCATTCGAGGCGGCAATTGCGGCAGCCTCACTTGCGCTGCGGCAGGGCCATGACGTGACAGTGACCGCGCCTTCCAGCGAGACGACGACAGGCGCACCCGCCGAGTAGACGGGCGATAGCCTTAGTCTTCCAGCCCAGACATGGCACCAGCACGTTCCGATGCCAGGGGCCAGGGCGGCAACGTCGGCAAGCCAAGGACCTCACGCACAGGACCGAATGAGCGTCTATGCGCGGCACACGCGCCAAGCCGCGCAAGGGCGGCATAGTGGGCGCGCACAGGATAGCCCTTGTGATCGGCGAAGCCGTAGCCCGGGTGAAGCGTATCGAGCGTCCGCATCAGCGCATCGCGCGAGACTTTCGCCAGAATGGAAGCGGCCGCGATGCTCGCGGATTTGGCGTCGCCCTTGATAATCGCCTGCTGCGGGATCGCTACGTCTTTCAGGCGTTTCGCGTCGATCAGGAGATGCTGCGGAGATATTCCCAGCCCCTCAACAGCCCGCCGCATGGCAAGGATGCCCGCCCAGTAGATGTTGATGGTGTCAATCTCCTTGACTTCGACAAACGCGACAGACCATGAAGCCGCCTTTTCCTTGATCTCGATCGCGAGAGCCTCACGCGAATTCGCATCGAGCTTTTTCGAATCGTCGATGCCGGTTATGCGGGTGCCGGGCTTCAGGATAACTGCGGCAGCCGCGACAGGCCCCGCAAGCGGGCTCATTCCGGCCTCATCGATACCAGCAACGGCATCCTGTCCCTGATCCCAGAGAAGCGTTTCATAGCGGAGCATCTTGCGAAGCCGCTGTCCTTCGGATCGGTTTTCAAAGCGCCGCTTCTCAATCGCAGCGAGGATCGCACGCGCTCCCGCGCGGCCGTCAGCGCGCAGGATTTCTTCAAGGCTCGCCTCAAGCGGCCTGCCCTCGACGACATAGCGCTGACGTAGTTCGTCCAGTGAAGAGCGGGTCACGGCAGCCTCGATGCAGGACCGGGGAGGTGTCGCCAAGCTTTGTGGCGAAAGTCTGAAATGTAACTGTCAAGAGATGGAACCAGGCGCCCGCGCCCGGCGCACGGGCATAAAAAAACGCCCCGCACTGCGGGGCATTTTCTAGTTCATCGCAGGTGTCAGGCTGCTTCCGCCTCCTGATTGATGGCCGTCTTTGCGATTTCAGTCAGAGCCTCGTCGGTCGCCTCTTCCTCTTCGAGCGTTTCCTCAAGGAGCGAGACCGCATCGTCAAGGCCAAGCTCTTCGGCCCAGGCAATCATCGTGCCGTAACGTGATATCTCATAGTGCTCGACGGCCTGAGCGGCGGCAAGGAGGCCGGCGTCGAGAGCAGGCGAGCCCTTATATTCTTCCATGATCTCGGCGCCCTCATCCGTGATGCCCACGATCGCTGCACAGGTTTTACCCTGCGGCTTCTTCTCGATCACGGCGAACACCTTCTCCAGCCGCTCGATCTGGCCTTCAGTCTCGGTCCGGTGTTTTTCGAACGCTGCTTTCAGGTCTTCGTTCTGGGCGGCCTTTGCCATCTTCGGCAGGGTGGCCAGGATTTTCTTCTCAGCGAAGTAGATATCCTTGAGGGTATCGTGAAACAGGTCGTCAAGGGTCCTTGGCTGCTTTGCCATGTGCGCTTCTCCAATGTTTTGAGGTCGTCGCATCACCGCTGGTGAAGCTCGCCGGCTAACGGGGCTGCGTTTGAGTCGTTCCAATTCCGGTCACCTTCCGTCGCTGGATACCGGAGCCTCCCGGGGGTCTCTTTCAGGATGCCAATCTGCGCCGGGGCGCGCACGCTTCAAGGCTAAACCCTCGGCTTCCGGCAAGCCGGGCCGCTTCACCTGCGGTGAAGTTCCGCATCCGCTTGTTCCCCGGCGCCTTCGCCGGGCATCGAGACCGCCACTCAGGGCGGCTCAGAAAGCGAAGGAGCTTCAGATGTCCAACCGGTCCCGCCAACGCAAGTCCCTGCGCATCCGCGCAACAAGCTTTCAGTCGTGGTTCAACGCAAACCTCAGGGCACATGCGCGGGACATTGCGCGGCACGGAGCGAATTGCGGCTTCCCTTCCATCAGCTACACCAGCGATACGATCTGCATCTTCGATCGCTTTGCTGACGAGATCTGGGCAATGGCCGTCTCCGACGCTGAGGAATTCGGTCACGCGAATGTCTGCGAAATGATCGCGGGCTTCAAGCGCTCGGACATGCTGGCAGATTACGACTGCTTCAAGAACCTCATGGTCTGGTACGCCTGCGAGAAGCTGGCTGGTGAGCGCGAATGATCGCGCTCACCGCGTACGCCCTAAGCGCTCAGCGCGGCCGTAATTCCGGCCGCGCGAGTGTCAGGCGAATATTGTAAAGGTTGTAGTGAGCTATCCGCAGGTCGTGAGATCCTTCCGGCAAAGCCGGAAGCTCGCTCGCGATTTTGCGCAGGAGCGCCGTGAGCTCAAGACGGGACAGGCGCAGCAGTTCGGATTGTGAAATCACCCTCATTTTTTCCTCCATCGTTCGGACCGCGACCATCGCGGCCTCCTGGAGGAAGGCCCTGCACTTCGGCAGCGGGCTGCACCGCTTGCGGCCAAACGTAGTGGAGGAATGCTATGCATTTGCGGCCATGCGAGCTGACGATGAGTGCTAGGACTGGACAAGGAGGACATGCGGTGTCGCCGGCTTCGGCGATAACCAGGAAAAAATGAATTCACAGACGAACTGGTGAGAGACTGTCCCGGCTCACGGCGCGGGCGTGCAAATAAGCGCACCTCACACGAGAAGACTGCGATGCTCATGCACAAGCGTACAATATCCGACGATCCGGAATGCTGCAGGCGCTAGGGCGTTATTTTGTGTGGCCGGTGTCAGAATCTTTAGGCGTATTCTTTTCCGCCTGCGGCGTCATTTTGGCGGGACGTTGCTTGCCTGGTACGCCGCGCGGGCCGAGCTCCTCACGCTGCAGATCTTCTTCCGAGAATTCGGGCTCGCGTCCATTGATCGGTTTGTCAGGCATGCGCCACCTATTCCATTCGTGCCTTGTCTTTGAGATCGCGGATGCGGTTTTCGGCCTCGTCCTTTGACTGAACGATTTCCGACCAGTCGCTCACGCGGGCTTCCCTGCTCAACCTCTTCAGCTCGTCCAGCTGCTGCTGCGTCGGCTTTTCCATGTTCGCTCCTTACGAGACAAGCCGCAGCTTACGAAGCCGGTAGGCGTCGATGGCCCGGTTGGCCAACATCAGTTTCCTGCGCTCACCCTTCAGGACCATCTCGTCGACGGATTTAAGGAGAAACCGGCTGGTCTCAGCGGCATCGATAATTTCCCCGGAACGTTCGAGGTAGTCCCAGGCGATCTGGATCGCATTCTCGATCAGCCAGGGAATGGGTTCGCTCATATGAGAAAAACCCGCCCCGCCGCATGGGGTTCCTAGCGGCATATAGCAACCCCGGCGCGGCCCCGGCGTTGAGGCGCAATGAGAAAGACAAACGATACGACCGACGATCGGCGGGGCGCGTACGACCCCGTCAGCAAGGACGGCCTGCCGCAGCCTCACCAGGTCAGGGACCGGACAAGCCCGCATCAGAAGCAGCAGTGGGGCCCGGATGTGCGCGCGGAGCCCCTCCCCGGGACAGAACCAGTTCTACCGGAGCGTTTGCTGCGGCCACCGACCGGGCCACTCAATCCCCGCACCGGACGCAGGAAAGCCGACTGATTTTGCGCGCCCGTTGTCGGGCGGGCCATACTCGCGCCGTCAGCGGCGCTCCCCGAACCCCGCGGGCGGGTTTCGGCCGGAAGGGTGACTGTCCCTCGCGCGGGTTTCAAGCGAGGCATCCAGATCACTCCCAATTAGCTTCTTACGATCCCCGAATCTTACCAGCCGTCCGCAGCGCCGCGTCCGTTGCTCAGAGCTCCTTTCGTTTCCGGCTTCCGCGCTGCGCGCGGACCCTCCTGAAACGAAGAGGAGCTTGGGACCCGGCTTGGTCCGGCTGATCCATGCGGAATCGGTGCAATTCAGCACCCAATAACATGGAGAAAAACAACCATGAAACTTCAACATATCGAACTCTCCCAACTCAAAATCTCGCCGATGAACGTGCGCAAGCACGGTGCGGGCGAAGATATTGGCGAGCTTATCGCCAGCATCCGCAGCCTCGGCGTCATCCAGCCGCTTCTCGTGCGGCCGAATTGCGAGGGCTATGAAGTCGTCGCAGGTCAACGCAGGCTTCTCGCCTGCCAGGCACTGCAGGAAGAAACAGGCAGCGTGGCACCACTACCCTGCGCTCTTCTGGAGAATGGCGACGATGCGACCGCGCTTGAGGCTTCGCTTGCCGAAAATGTCGCGCGCCTGCCGATGGACGAGATCGATCAGTACGAGGCCTTCGCGGCCCTCACCGTTCAAGGCCGGAGCATTGCGGACATAGCGGGCCAGTTCGGGGTAACTGAGCTGCTCGTCAAAAGGCCTCGCGATAGCGGCGCTTATCCCGCAGATATTAAGTGTCTACCGCGACGGGGAAATCGAGCCCGAGACGATGCAGCAGCTGACCCTTGCGACGGCAAAGCAGCAGAAAGCGTGGTTCAGGCTCTTCAAAAATCCCAAAGAGCATGCCCCGACCGGACGCCGGCTGAAAGCGTGGCTGTTCGGCGCTGAAATCCCGGTATCGTCCGCGATCTTCCCGCCCGAGCGTTACACCGGCAACCTAGTGTCCGACCTGTTCGGCGAGGAGCGCTACTTCGACGACGCCGAGAAGTTCTGGAAGCTGCAGATGGAGGCGGTCATCCACCGCCAGGCCGCCTATCTTGAGGAGGGCTGGAGCAACGTGATCATCATGGAGATCGGCGCGGCCTTCTATCAATACGACAAGGTGAAGCGCGGGAAGGCAAAAGGAGGCGCGGTCTATATCTCCTGCGCCGGCAACGGCGAAATCGGCTTCCACGAGGGATGGCTCGATGCAAAGGAAGCCGCACAGCGGGAGAAAGCGATAGAGAGGAGCGCGAATGCGGGAAAGAAGGAGGAAAAAGAGGCTGCCTCGGCAAAACCGGAGCTGACCAGCGCCGCGATGCGCTACGTCGACCTGCACCGGCAGAATGCGGTCCGGGCGGTGCTCCTGAAATCCCCGCAGATCGCGCTTCGTCTTCTCGCCGCCAGCGTCATAAGCAGGGACGGCTTGTGGCTGGCCCGGCCTGAAACGCAGGATGCCGCGCGCCACGAGGCGACGGCTTCTTCCATAGCTGCGGGCAAGGCGAGCAGCGTCTTCGCGGCCGAACATAGCGAGGTGCGGACGCTTCTTGGGCTATCGGGCGATGGTTGCCTGACCGCGCCCGAATACGGCTCCGTCAATCTTCCAAAGCTCTTCGCGAAGCTGCTTATGCTTCCCGACGACGAGGTCCTGCGGGTCCTGACCTTCCTGATGGCCGAGACCCTGCCGGCAGGAAGCGAGGCCGTTGAGATCCTGGGCCATCTCCTTGCCGTCGACATGAAAGAGTGGTGGACGCCGGATGAGGCCTTCCTCGACCTTCTCCGGGACAAGCCGGCGATTAATGCGATGCTCGCTGAATTAGCGGGAAAGCAGGCCGCCCATATTCACGTTGCCAAGTCAGCCGCGGTTCAGAAGGGTGCGATCAGGCATTGCCTTGCCGGGACCGGCGGGCGGACCAAGGTCGAAGGCTGGCTGCCACGCTACTTCGGCTTCCCGATGCAGTCCTACACCAAGCGTAAGGGGCTGCGCGCGGTCGATAACTGGAACGCTGTGAAGAAGCTTTTCAGCTAATACTACCTGCGGACCGGGCAGTGCCGAAAGGTTGCTGCCCGGTCTTTTGCGCTGGATTACTCCAATGAAAAAAGCCCGCCTCGCGGCGGGCTTTTTTACAAGATTTTCCTCAGATCGGCGCGAGTCCGTAATAGTCATCTACCGCCCGCGTACGGGTCTGGTCGCCCCAGTTCCAGTCATTGTCGCTCGCGTATTTCGGGGCGCCCTCCAGCTGCTGCTGGGTGATGCCGGTACGGTAGCCGCCAAGGTTCGTGTCGTATTTGAGCGAGTGCCAGGGGAGCGGATAGTGTTCGTCTCCCATGCCAAGGAAACCGCCGAAACTCAAAACCGCGTATGAAACCTTGCCGGACTGCTTGTCGATCATGACGCGTTCGATCGACCCGATCTTGCTCTCATCCGGTCCATAGACCGCCGTGCCTTCAACCTTGTCACTGCCGATCAAGGTGCCCGTTTCCCGTTCCTCAGTTGCCATGACGTCCTCCATTATCGAGCCCCTGGCCCCATAACCAGGAGGCCGGACGAACGTTCCGATGGCACTACTTATGGTCGTTTAGCCGCACCGCCGGTGCAAATCACCAGCCTGCATTTCTAAATTGGCGGATGCTGAAGTGTCATATCTTTCAAACTGGCTCTATCGTTTCGCCGGAACGGGCGCGAAAGTTACGACGCACATTTTGCAACCTCACGTAGAGTTATGGCAAACTGAGATTAGGGGAATTGTGAAGGATACAAGGTGTGCGCGGGCAGACCGCGCACACCTTGAGGGGAGCTCAAACGCCACCCCCCGTTACACCCCCGTCTATGTCGCCCGAACGTATCGCCAGCTCGCGCTGGCGAATAAGCGGGCGACGCGGGACTTTCGATCCCGCACCCTGCGACCATGGCACAGGCGGCCTTGGACGCGCCCCGGATGATCTGCGTGCCGTGACTAGCGTAACTTTCACGGACATCCGGCAAAGGGCCTTCAATGCCCCTTGGACCCACGACCAAGGGCTCATGGCCGCCCCTGGACACCGCCTGCGGCGAGCGCTGCTCTTATGCACGCCCGCCGACGAGGGGCTTTCGCGCCCCTCGCGACCACGACCGGGCATGGCCCGGGAGTCACCATGGCATGGGAGGTGCGATGGCGGAGAGCGGCAGCGAGACACGGCAGCGAGACGAGCGGCACACTGTCCGCTTCACCCCGCTCGAAGACGCCCTTGTATGCGCAAAAGCTAATGCAGCGGGCGTACCGGTCGCTACCTTCCTCAGAAACACCGCCCTCGCCTTTCCCATGCCGCGCGCACCAGGCGCCCGACCTCGAACCACGAGGACGTCGCGCTGCTGCTGGGCAGGATCGGCCAGCTGGCCGCGGCCTTCAGGAGCGCGGCCACGCTTGCGGACGCGCAAGCGGTCGAGACGGCGCTTGCCGATCTCTCGGAGCTTCGCCTTCTGTGTCTCACCGCCCTGGGGCGCAAGCCATGACCCGGGAAGTTCGCCTCACGGGCTCACAGGCTCCAGCCATGGCTATATTGCGCGGCACTAATGTGCGCGGGCGGTTTCAATGATTATCTCGGGGCTGCAGACCGGTAATACCCGTTGGCTTGCCCCGCCATCTGCAGAACACCGCCGATAATGAGACGATCGAGCTCGCCGAAGTATCCGGCACGGTCGCGACCGATATCGATGGCGCCCTCACCGAAATGGACGCGCTGTGCGCAGGCACGCGCGCGAAGGAAGGCATCTACGCCGCCTTTATCAACCCGCCCCGGCCCCTCACCCGCGCGCAGTTCATGCGGGTGCTGGAGTTGATGGAAGAGCGCCTCGGCCTTTCCGGCCAACCCCGTATCGTGCTCTTTCACGTGAAGAACGGGCGGCACCATTGCCATGTCGTGTGGTCGCGCATCGACATCGAGCGGATGAAAGCCATTCATCTCGGCCATGACCGCCAGAAGCTGCGCAAATGCGCGCAGGAGCTCGCGGCTGAGTTCGGCCTGGTGCTCCCGGCGGGGCTCGCAGAAGATCGTGGCCCCGCCCGCTTCGATGATCCCGCCCGGACAAAGGCGCCTACCCGCGCCGACAAGGAGCGGGCAAAGACCTCCGGCATCACGGCAGAAGAACGGCGCGCAGCTGTGACCGAGGCCTGGCGAATGTCTGATGACGGTGTGAGCCTGCAGGCAAGCCTGGAAGAGCGCGGCTACCTTCTCGCGAGAGGCGACAGACGCTCCTACGTTGTCGTGGACCTAGCCTGCGACGTGCACAGCCTACCACGCCAGATCGAAGGCGCTAAAACAAAGGATGTCGCGGCTAAACTGCAGAACCTGCCGTGGCACTGCTGCCAACGGCGGAGCGCGCGAAGATATTGATGGCTCAGCGTGCAGCCGCCCTGCGCGACGCCGCGCGCGAGCACCTGAAGAAGGACGCAGCGGCAGAGGAAGCCCGCAACCGCCTGCTGCGCGCCCAACGGACGCGGAAACTTGCCGTCGATCTCCAATGGCACAAGATCAAGCTCCGGCAGATGCACGAACGCAAGGTCATGCTGGCCTGGTTTATTGCCGAAAAGAAGCGGCACCTCGCGCGCCGGCACTGGCAGGCGACCGGGCTTGCTCTATACCTCCGCAAGGTTGCGGCTTTGAGGGAGCTTATCCGCTACTACGAGAAGCAGCGGCGCAAGCAGCTTCGCACGATGGAGGAGTTTCATCGCGAGGTGAAGACCGCCATGAAAAGGCGACATGATAATGAGGCCGCCGATTGCGAGCGGCTTTACGCGGCTCTCAGGCGACTTGAGAGACACGAGTTGGGATGTCTGGAGCGGAGACAGCTTGGCCAGATAGCCTGGCATAAGACGTGGCTTGCGCATAACCAGGGTGACTACGACGGAGAAATCACGCTTGCTCTCAGCGTCGGCCTCAAGCGCGGCCACCAAGCGAAGGAATTCGATCAATCACGGCATCTCAGGAAATGGTATGACAGCCGCTACGCACCTTCGGTGGAACGGCTTGCCCGCACCTATGCCTATATGAAGGAAAATGGCATCGAGATTACGAGCGATCCAGCCTCGAAATGGCTTCCCCTGCAGCGTCAAGGCAGCAGCCAGGGCGGCGGCATCGCCGGTATGCCACTTTCCGCTGCGTTCAAGTTGAACGAGCAGGAAGTCACCGGGCGTAACACCCGCTTCCGGGGGCGCATGCCGCATCGTGGCCCTGCGCCCCCGTCGGGAAAGATTTAAGCAGCAAGCAGCGTGCCGGCAGTCACCAGTGCGGCTTCATCCGTAGCCGCGGCGCCAGCAAATCAACGAAATGTCGAATCTGTCCGGATATTTTTTCGGTTTCCGTAAGCGCTGGGGTTTGGTTGTAAGTGTTCGCTATGGCGCGCCTCGCCGCTTAATGCTGCGAGGCCGGGCTCTAGGCCTTTGGCCCCGAACCTCGCGTGTCCGAGTTTCGGCCTCCGGTAACGATCCCTCGCGCGAAGAGAGAAGAGAGCGGAGGTCTCACCTTGACTCAGCCAGAGATACCGACGTGTGCCTGGAAGCAGAGCCGATCACGGCGCTCATCTAGGAGGGGGCGCGAAAGGTGCAACCAGCGTATTGTGGAACGCTGCAATCTGCCATACGCCGGCCTCCTTGACGAAAACACGCAGACTTAGCTCCTGATGTGAAGGCAATGCACGACGGTCTGGAGCAACCAGGCCGCTCAGGTCATTGGTGACATTCGCGAGCGCCACATCGGGCCGTATGAATCTGACCGTGACATCCATCGTTCGCTGCGTTGCGTTCTTGGCCCTGCCCGAAAGTATTGCCGACAATCCCTTCTCGATTCCGGCTTGGCCGTTCATCACATCACCCCTGACGCTGACAAATCGAGCGTCCGGAGCGTACATCCGCGCAGCAGCTTTTCCATCATGATTGTTGAAACCTTCGGTCATTTCTACAATGACTTTGCGAATCTCCAATTCATCTTCGTTGCCGCCGGTTTGCTGTGCACCCGACATTGATGCTGTCCCAAACGTGACCACACCGAGCGCAACAAGGGCGGCAAGAGCATTGATTTGTTTCATTTCCGCTCCTTCGTTAAGCAAATAATCAGTACATTTGCCTTCGGCCGATGCAGAGGCGGTGTAGCATGGCGTGTGGTCGCACGGGAGCCGCAAGTCTGCGCGCCGGTTCGGCAAAAATGCGGATAGCCAGATGTTGGATTGGAATGACGTTCGCTATTTTCTGGCGGTCGCGCGCGGTGGTAGCACCGGGATCGCCGCAAAAGCCTTGGGCGTGAATCAATCGACCGTTCAACGACGTCTACGGGCTCTCGAAGTGGCTCTTGATTGCTCGCTTGCCGAACGACAGGCGGGGGGATACCGATTGACATCCCATGGCCAACAGCTGTTGGCCCATGCTGAGCAAGTTGAAGCGACCGTCAATACGTTGCAACGCCAATCGGCTTCGCTCGACAAGCGCGCGGCCGGCCTGGTTAAGCTCACGAGTCACGTGACGGTGGGTCAGCGCATCATCAAGTCTGGCTTCCTTGATACCTTTCATCTGGAGAATCCAGGCATCACAGTCGAGTTGATCATGGAGCAGCGCAAACTCGATCTTTCCAAGGAGGCGGACATTGCAATCCGAGGCGGAAGCCTTGATGATGACCCGGCGCTGGTTGGACGAAAAATTGCCGACGTCCCTTGGGGAATTTACGCCAGCCATTCTTTTGTCGAACGCCATGGTCGCCCGTCCGCGCCTGCCGATATCAAAGGCTTTAGCGTTGTCGAACTGTCTGATGAGATCGAGGCATTACCAGCGGCCCGGTGGATGAAGATGCATGCGCCGGCGGCAAGGGTCGCGGTGCGATGCAGTAATATTCCCAGCGTGCACCTCGCAATCAAGTCTGGCGCCGGTATCGCTCCCTTGCCGGCAGCGTATGCAACCGCGGACGACGCTCTTGTCCGTGTGCTCGGCCCGTTTCCCGAATTAGACTATCCAATGTTCCTTGTTACACACCGGGACCTTCGCAGGATACCGCGCGTCAATGCTGTTTTTGAGTTTTGCCTCAGTGAACTGAAGTCAGTCCTGATGCGCGGTGAAATGAAGAAATGAGTGCCGGTGACGTCCGTCAATGGCACTTTGGACCTCACGTCGTCCGGGATCGGATTAGTCCAGCTCGCACAAAGAGAGGGGATCGCATCCCCTTTACGTCAACGGCTCCGCAAGCCGCCGGAGGCGGCCCTTGACGCTTCAACCCCGCTCATTGCCGCAGGGCTAGCCGGGTTGCAGGCGACTCCGATTTTTAGATTGCTGAGCATCTACTCCGAGGCCGGGTTACGGCCGGTCTGGCCCGGTGTAGGTTGGCAGGTCCCCCCAAACAACGAAGCCGCCGGGCGGAGTATGATCGCCGGACGGCTCGCCACGCTGGTCCCGAACGAGGGCAATGTCCGGTGCTGCATCTTCGCCGATGCGAGCGTTCCGGCAACTTCATTCGAATATTAAGCTTGATGCCGCTGAACAGGTTAAATCCGGAACCACGCCGAAGCGGTGGCCCTTCATTCAAAAAGCTCGAAGTATGGCCACCATCGTGCAGACCGGCAACGCGCGAGAGCCATGGATATCGATCGCAGCACGAAGCAGCAGAGAGCCGCTGAGCGCGTTGCCCCGCGAGGTTGTATCTTCCGAAAGAAGCGATGAGAGTTACCAGCACATCGGTGCAGTCCGGGCGCAGTGAAAGCAGCGCTGCGCCCGGCAGGCGCAAGATGAAGCTTATTTCCTGGCGGGCGGACCGCTCTTGTTTCCGGGAAGCCCCTTCACCCCCGAACTATCCTGCTGCTGGACAGCCGAGTTTGAGGTGCCCGTCGTCGTCGCGTTCGCGGGCGGACCGTTCTTGTTGCCCGGCGCGCCGCTGACGCCCGTACCCGAGTTCTGCGCGGTCGGCTGCGCCGATGAATCGCCCGTCCCCATCTGTCCCGGCATGTTCGAGGAGCCCGCTTTCTGCTCGCCGACAACACCGGATGCGCCGGAGTTGCGCGTTTTTACTCCCTTGTCGGCTTCTTCCTGGACCGCCTTAGGAGATGTCTGCTGCGCGTATGCCGGCAGTGCCGTTGCCGCGAGAAGGACGGAGAACGTCAAGGTTGCTATTCGCATAGATTTTTCCTCCTGGTTTTGTTCGCGGGACAACTCGTGAGCCCACGGACATTTCCTCGGAGGAACGGATTTTTTCAGGAACTGCGCGAGGACGCCTGTTTGCACCGCGGCATCATCGGCCCTGCGCGAGCTTGCCGTTCACGCAGACTTTCGCAGCCAATCCAGTTGCATCCGTTCCGGCTCGGGTTCGTCGCGCAGGAGATAAGGCAGAAGACCTCGAAGATCCTCGGCTACGACAAAACATCCGGCTTGCGAGAGAGTCTCGGCGCTAAAGCCGCCGGTGAGAACGCCGGCCGCTTTCGCTCCCGCTTCGAGCCCTGCCTCGGCATCATAAGGCGTATCGCCGACCATCACCGACTGCGCGCCTGGCAGTGCAAGCTTGCGCAGCGCGATGCCGACAAGGCGCGGGTCCGGTTTGCCGTGCTCAACGTCATCGCCGCACGCGGTCGCCGTGATATAGTCATCAGCGTTCATAAGTGAGATGTAGCGCTTGAAGGCAATGCCCTTGCAGTCGGTCGCAAGTGCGATCTTCCCGCCGTGTTCGGTCAGCGCCCGAAAGACATCCCTGACGCCGTCGACCGCTTTGACGCTCGCGAGATACTCGCGTTCGTAAATCGTCCCCTGCTCTTCCAGAATCTCCTTGCGCACAGACTCGCTTGATTCCGGGAGGATGAGCTGCAGCGTCTGATCGCCATCAAGGCCGGAATAGAGCTGCAGCGTATGATACGGCACCCGGCAGCCGAAACGCTCCAAGGCGTCCTGCAGGCTGCGAAGGTTTTGCGGCACGCTGTCTACAAGCGTCCCCTCAACATCGAATATGAACCCTGAAAACATCTGGCGCCTACATCTTGAGTGTTTTGCAACAAGCCTTTTATCTTCAATGGGTTCCTAGGGGTCCCGCCGCGACCACCAGGTTCCTGTATTGGAACCGCGGAAACCGAGAAATGTTATCGAGAGGCCCAGACAATCGTGGAGGTTTGCCATGAAACGTCGCCGCACCAAGCAGACAACATCCCTCGAAGAGCGCGTGCTTCACCAGGCTGAGCAGATCAGGCTTCTGGCCGACAGCATGCGTGCGGGGAAGGAGCGCGAGCAGCTCCTGAAGAAAGCCCGCGACGCTGACATGGGCGCGCATATCGAGGGATGGCTTAGATCGCCAGGACTGCAGCCGCCCAAATGATCGCCGCCAATTAGGAACATGAGGGGCAAGCGGCGGTTGCCCGTGATTCACAATCAGTGGAGCACTGGCATGAAGGCAATCCATCCCCTCCTCGCAGGCTGCGTGGCGCTTCTCCTCGGCACCGGCTTCGCATATGCGGGCCCCTGCAATACGGCAGACAAGGACGCGGGCTCCGGGCCAACGCCAGGCAGCACGGCGCAGTCAACGACGACCGGTATCGCACCGCAAACCGGCGCGCATCCGCCCGCCGCCACGATGGACAAGGCATCTGGCAACGTCGCAACCTCTTCGCAAGACGCCCAGCGCCAGATGCAAGGCCAGCCTACAGTCTCGCAGGAATCTCAGGGCGCGAAGCCGAAGGCCGGAAACGACTGTGAGAAATAGCGCGAGCCCACCGGCGCTCGCGCCCAGCATTTTAAAGGGCCCGCTGCCGCCCGCTGATTTGGTGACTCTACGTGGCGGCGAGGAGAATAATGCGATGAGTAGACTCCGAGACCCGCGCGGAAGCGTCAGGAACTTTTTTCAACCTTGCCGGCGTAAGTTGCTGTAAAGTTGAGTGAGACTGATACCCAGGGAATGATTTTGGACGGTGAGAAGAAATTCGAGGCCTCACAGTCGGCTGAGGGCCGATACCGCATGCTTGTCGAGGCGGTGACGGATTATGCAATCTACATGCTCGATCCGACAGGCATCGTTTCAAGCTGGAATCCCGGCGCGCGGCGCTTCAAGGGCTACGAGGAATCCGAGATCATCGGCGAGCATTTTTCGAGGTTCTATACCGAGGAAGATCGCAAGTCGGAGCTGCCGCGCCGCGCGCTGGAAACGGCAGCGCGCGAGGGTAAATTCGAAGCCGAGGGCTGGCGCGTCCGTAAGGACGGCAGCCGGTTCTGGGCGTATGTCATCATCGATCCCATTAAAGACAGCGAAGGCAGGATCGCCGGATTCGCGAAAGTCACGCGCGATCTGACCGAGCGCCGCGCAGCTGAAGCCGAACTGCGCCGAAGCCAGGAACAGTTTCGCCTGCTGGTGCAGGGCGTGACCGATTACGCGATTTACCTCCTAAGCCCTGAAGGCAAAGTCGCGAGCTGGAACGCTGGAGCAGAGCGGATCAAGGGATACAAGCCGGAAGAAATCATCGGGCAGCATTTTTCGGTCTTCTATACGAATGACGACCGCTCCGCGGGACTGCCAAAACTCGCGCTTGAGACTGCAAGACGCGACGGCAGATTCGAAAAAGAAGGTCTGCGCGTCCGGAAGGACGGCTCGCAGTTCTGGGCGAACGTCGTCCTCGACGCGATCCGGGACGAGGAAGGCGCGCTTTTCGGCTTCGCCAAGATCACGCGTGACGTAACGGAGCGGAAGAAAACGGAAGAGAAGCTTGAACGCACCAGGGAGGCACTGGTGCAGGCGCAAAAGATGGAGGCGATCGGCCACCTGACCGGCGGCGTTGCGCACGATTTCAACAACCTCCTGATGGCCATCCAGGGTAGCCTTGAGCTTATGAAGCGCCGCCTGCCCGGCGGCGACACTCAAATGCATCAGTTTCTCGACAACGCGCTGCAGGGCGCACAGCGCGGCGCGGCGCTGACGCAGCGCATGCTCGCCTTCGCACGGCGTCAGGAGCTCAAGCTCCAGACCATCACCGTCACTGAACTCGTCAATGGCATGACTGAACTGCTGCAGAGCTCGCTCGGATCTAGCGTCCATATCGAGACCCACTTCTCGATCGGCTTGCCGAAAATCTCGGCCGACGCGAACCAGCTTGAGCTCGCGATTCTCAATCTTACGATGAACGCGAGGGACGCGATGCCGAAGGGCGGCACGATCGTCATCTCCGCGCGGGAACGCTCCGTGGAGGATGAGCCTGGCCTTAAACCAGGCCGCTATGTCTGCCTGGCGGTCAAGGATACCGGCACCGGCATGGATGAAGAGACCATGCGGCGCGCGACCGAACCCTTCTATACGACCAAGGGTGTCGGAAAAGGAACGGGGCTTGGGCTGCCGATGGTGCACGGCATGACCGAGCAGTCCGGAGGCAAGCTCTATCTCAAAAGCAAACCCGGCGAGGGAACGACGGTCGAACTTTGCCTGCCTGTCGCCGCCTCTGAAGAGGATGAGAAGGAGTGCATCTCCCCGCCCGCCGCGCCCGAGATGCGCACTCTCAGGATCGTCAGTGTCGATGACGATCCGCTCGTGGCTTTCAATACTTTAGCGATGCTGGAGGAACTCGGGCATACGGTGTTCGCCGCGACCAGCGGCGCGGAAGCACTCGGCCTCATCACCGAGAAGGGCGACATAGATCTGCTGATTACCGACCAAGCCATGCCGGGTATGACCGGATCTGAACTCGCAGAAGCGGTCCGCAGCGACTGGCCCAACCTTCCGATCATCATTGCCACCGGCTACGCGGAACTGCCGGAGGGGCCGGCCAGGGCCCTGCCCCGTCTCGCGAAGCCCTTCTTCGAGCACGATTTGAAGACCTGTAGACGGCGCATGCAAGTCCGCCCGCGCTTGCTGGGTGCCGGTTAACCCACGAAATTTCTTCAATAATTTGGTGCGGCGTTCACGAAACCGGCGTCCCTAGCGAAGCGCACCGCCCGTAGTGCAAAGATGCTTTCGGGGGAGCCCGCAAAAATGATACTACTAATGGGATCATCCAATTCAAAAACGCCCATGAACTAGAATGCAGCCCTGGTCCCCATCCGGTCTCCCAACCGTCCCCCAACTTCAGTGGGGTAGCCACCTCGCCCATTTCTTCGGCTCAGGTGACGAGCTGCGCGACTTGCTCGTGCCCTACTTCACGGCAGGTCTCCGGAATAATGAACAATGCCTCTGGGTGACCGGAAAGGCGTTCAACGCAGACGACGCGCGCTCGGCGCTGCGGAATGCCGTCCCCGACCTCGACAAGCGCGAGCGCGGCAGACAGATCGAAATCGTCGACGGCGATGAATGGTACGCAGCCGGGGAAAAGCTAAAGCCCCGCGAGCTCGTCAGCGGCCTCGTGCAGCGTGAACAAACGCTCTCGGAGCGGGCTATAGCGGTCTCAGGACGAGCGGAAACTGCGCCTGGGTCTCAAGCGAGCAATTGCCGGATTTTCTTGATTACGAGGCGCTCGTTCAGAAAGCGGTTCGCGGCCGACGCATGATCTGCATGTGCAATTACTGCGTCGATAAAGTTGACGGCTCAATTTTTGAAATCATGGGTCGCCACGATCTGACGGTGCCGACCGCGCGCGCGGAGACGGCGTCGCAAACCGGTTCGAGGAATGGAAAACCAAACTCACACGGCCTTGTTCAGGATCTGACCCACGAAGGGGACCTCCGCCAGTCGCTGGAGCGGGCGGTTATTCAGCATCCTCCTGGATAACTCGGGCAATCTGCCAAGCCAGCCTGACAGGCCTCTCTTCGCCTTCGCCGGCATCTGGACGGAGTTCAGGGGCGAGCGGGGTCCCAAATCAAAGCCCGTCCCTGGCCCGCATCTGGTGTACGGCTTTCTTACGACGGAGCCCAACGCCGTTGTCGAGCGCCTTCCGGATCATTTCATAGGTGGCCGGGTCTTCCGCCGGGATACTCGCAAGGTTTAAGTCGATGTTCTTCGATGCTTTCAAAGACTCGAATGAACGCCGCATGCAGCCGAGCATGCCAAGCCCCAGCACGTCGACCTTCATGAATTTCAACGCGTCGATATCGTCCTTGTCCCACTCGATCACCTGCCGGTTCTCCATAGCGGCAGGTTCGATCGGAACGAGTTCATCAAGACGGTCCAGCGTCAGCACAAAACCGCCCGGATGCTGGGAAAGGTGGCGCGGCGTGCCCATCAACTGGCGGGCAAGCTTTAACGTCAGCTGCAGGCGACGGTCTGACAGATTGAGAGGTGATGCGGGCGAGCGCGCCGGTAACGTCTTCGGGTATGCCTAGCGCCTTGCCGACTTCCCGGATGGCGCCGCGGGCCCGGTAGCGCGTAACGACCGCAGTCAAGGCGGACCGCGTCCTGCCGTAGGTCTCGTAGATCCACTGAATGACCTCTTCGCGCCGGCCATTTTCGAAATCGACGTCGATATCGGGAGGCTCACGCCTTTCCTCCGACACGAAACGTACGCCAAGGACAAAACATACGGCGGAGTTCGCCGCCGAGCCCCGCCCCTGGCACAGAATTCCTTTCGAGCGTGCGAAGCGCACAATCGACTCGACCGTCAGGAAATACGGCGCGTATTGCAGCCGCTCGATGAGCCCAAGCTCGTGCCGCAGCTGCATGGCGACGTTATCGGGTACGCCCTCAGGGTAACGTTGCGCGGCCCCTTCCCAAGTCAGCTTTTCGAGCCTGTCCTGCGCAGGCAGCCCATCCTGTAGCATTTCCGCCGGATAGCTGTAGGTCAGCTCATCCAGAGAAAATTTGCATCTTTCGGCAATTTGCCCGGTCCGGGCAACCGCTTCCGGAAAGCGCGAGAAAAGCCGCTCGACCTCATGAGGCTCCTTGAGGAAACGATCGGCGTGCTTCTCCTTCAGAAAGCCCGCCTTGTCGATGGTTGTCTTAAGCCTGATGCAAGTGACGACATCCTGCAGCATGCGCATTCCGGCCACGTGGTAAAGCACGTCGCCGGTTGCAACCGTCGGCACGCCCGCCATTGCTGCGGTATTCGCAACATCCTGCATATATGCCGCGTCGTCCGGACGAAAGCGGCGAGTCAGGGCGCAATATGTCATTCGGCCTGCAATATTGACCCCCTAAGCCGGGGGATCGGCGTCCAAAATTGACCCCCTATAGGTTGGTCTGT
>NZ_JBVVPO010000092.1:0-22624 GCF_055811795.1 Bradyrhizobium sp. MI1.7 | reverse complement strand
CTCGGGCTGAGCATATCAAGTCTGCTTCACCCCCAAGGAGCGGACATCTAGCGGACATGCCGGGTCGACCGCTTGGGGCCACAAGCGGACCATCTGACCCAAATTACGAACATAAGAAGAGCCCAGCTGTGGTGGGCTGGGCTCTCGTTCAGCAATTGATGGCCGCCTCAACAACCATCTTTACGGCGACATCGGGTTCAGGATCATTTGATTTCCCAGGACGTGTTGTGCGGGATGTCCATCGCAAAATAATCGCCAGAGCCAGCCAGCGCAGGCATAGCTATGCACGCAAATGGTTCGCTTCCGGTGATGCCCTTATACTTACCGGTGCCGCCGGTGATGATATGCGTTCCACAATCCATCTTCGGCTGGGCCTTGTCGAGGTCTCGAGTATCGAAGGTCGAGAAAATCTTGTCGCCGTCGCTGTCGGCGAGCACGCAAGCGCCGTCAATGTATTTCTTGTCTCCGGACGCGACGTTCAGCGCCACGCAGCGTGCTGACATCTTGTCCAGCATCTTCTCTCCCTTCATGTTTTGAGTGGTGCCGACCGCCTCCAGCGTAGTGGCCTTGCCGAGTTCGGCGGTGTCAATGCTCATCAAGGGCCGAAAAATAAAGTGCGTCACATAAGGAGTAGTCCCCTTCTTTTCAATCGGCTCTCCCGCGACAGCCGCGGGGGCAAAGGACACGAGCGCAGCAGCAAAAGCCGTTGCTTTGGTGAGTCTCATCGCTGCGGTGACTGTGGGGACTATGCGCACGTTGATGGAGTTCATGAGTGCCTCCTTAGATCAAGCGGCGGTTCAGGTCTCCGCCGTGAACTGCCGCGAGTTGAAATCGACCGGCGTATGCTTTCTCCTGTCAAATCGAGTTTGCACGCCGGCGCCGAGCGTCAACGTGATCATGCTTTCTTGATGCTTCGCCTTGGACTGACGAAGTATGTGGGGATGGTGGCTCCAATCATCGGTTTTGACCTCAATACAAGGCTCGACCGAACGACCTGGAATATTGGCATAATAGCATGGAACGCGGCGAACGTCAGCGTCATGCCCGGAATACGCAGCGCGCACCGTCAGCTGTCCTGACCGAATGCGCTGTGAAAAATGCAATTCTCCTGTTGTTCGGATGAAGCACGGGGCACATGGGTGCAGTGACCCTGTGCCGCTCTTCATGCTTTGCGTCGTTCCGCTTGCAACTCAGGAGGTGAGCATTGAGTCACGTCGATTTCCACAGCCACCAATATCCGTAATGTCCGCTTCGGGTCATGAGGGGACGTTCGCTCTGAGCGCGGGAATGTCAACTAACGGCCAGGAACGGACATCCCACTTCAAAACCTGCTACTGCAGCGTCCGCTTGAAGAAGGCGACGATGTCGTGGTCGAAGCGCTCATGAAACGCAGCGCGGTCGAAGCCCGGCTTGCTTGTGCAGATTGCCGGCATGCGGGTTGCCAGGTCCGCAGAGCACGGCTTCAGAAAGTCGTAGTGCCCGGCGTCAGCCACGACGTGCGTCTCGGGTGGCGTCGGCAACGCGAGCCGAACGGCTTCCGCATAATAGGGGTGTGGTAGCACTTGATCATCCTCGGCCCGCCAGAGCTGCACCGGCTGGAGCACCGCCGCCAGACCGTTGGTCCCGAAGGTAAAACCGAGAGCGGGCGCGGCGGAGACCACCGCCTTGAGTCGCGGATCGTGGGTCCAGACGATATCGGTATCCGGCAGCAACGGGTGCTCTTCCATGATCTGACAGTCTTCGAAGGCGGGATGCGCCTTGCAGTGGCTCGGAAGGGTCCGAAGGTCCGGCTCGCCGCCGGCGGCCGCTAGCACCGTCAAGCCGCCAGCCGAGAAGCCGAACGCGCCAACGCGATTGGCATCGAGGCGCCCGTGGTCGCCCCATGCGCCCAGCATGTAGTCCGTGAGCAGCTTCAATTGCCGTGGCCGTTCCCAGATTGCGGTCGGACGGCTTTGGTCGCGCCAGCTATCGCCATTATGCGTAAGAGCGGCGACGACGAATCCTGCATTGGCCAGGGCCGTGGCGGTGTCGAGGTGCCCGGCATAGGAGCCTCCGTGACCGTGCGATATGACCACCAGCGGAAGACCGGTGCCCTCAAGCGGCGCGTCGCGGGCGACCATCTGTTGATCGGTCTCGACCGCCTCCAGCTTCGGGGGCATCGTGGTCGGATACCAGACGCCCACCTCGATAGGTGGGCCTTGCGGATCGTCGATGCTGAAATGCCGGAACCCGACCGCGGCGTCGGCCTGGCCGGCGGTGACTGCGATGAGTACGGCGAAAAAATATGCAATCGTGTAGCGCATGGGAACCTCTCGGCGAGTGGGACGCCAAGGATCCAGCAAACGGCACAGGCCTGCGCCAGCAATTGTTCGCCAACGGGCAAATGGGTTCGCCGGCGGGCAAACCGCCACTATAATGGCCTTATGAGCGAAGCGCGCCGGAGTGACTTTCTGCGGGATTGGGCCGTTGACCTCGCGATCGCGAGCGTCTGCGCCATCTTTTTCGGCCTGATCGGACCGTTTGGTAGCTATCTGAACGGACCGACCTGGCAGCGCGTGGTGTTTCAACTCGCCTGCTTCTTACCCGGAATCCTCCTTTTCGGATCGCTCATCCGGGTGGTGCTGCGGCTCCGCCTGAACCCGGCGATGACCTGGATGTCGATCTTCCTCGGCGTCGTCATCCTGAACGCGCCATTCCAGATCTGGGTCGTGTCGATCGCCGTATCGATATGGCCCTTCCTGAAAATCTTACGACCACTCGATTGGTACTTGCAGGGGCTGATCACCGCCTTGCCGATTGTGCTCGGTTTCACCCTTCTTATGCAGGCCCGGTTACATCGCCGGCAACAGGCCAAGGAAGCCGGCGAAGCGCCGCCAACCGCTTTCGGGCTACTCGGTGCGCCACCTTCCGCGGTGCTTTGCCTGCAGATGGAGGACCACTACGTACGCGTCCATACCGCCGGCAACTCTCGCCTTGTACTGGCAACGCTTAACCAGGCAATGATGGCGCTCGAAAATGCCGATGGCCTGCAGGTACATCGCTCCTGGTGGGTCGCGAGGAAGGCGGTCGTGCGGGCCGTTACCGAGGGTCGCAATCTGCGACTGCAGCTCGTCAATGGAATCACGGCCCCGGTCGCCCGGTCAGCCGTCGCCATCGTGCGGGAGGCGGGCTGGTTGACGAACGAGAGCTCGACGGGGGGCCGCAGCACTGAAACAGAAATATTGCCCCTATGACGGAGGCCATGTCCGTTGTGGGTCAAAAGCTGGCGGTCGGCAGCAGCGTGGCAACGTCGGTTGGGGGCCAATAACGGAAGTGAGCGGCTACACTGCCTGATCGCAGATGCGTGATAGGGCGGGGGCGAGAGTTGCGGTCAGCCACGAGTCCGACCACATTAACGCCGTCGAGCCCGCAGCATGTCCAAAGGTGACGCCGGCGTGGATTTATTTGGCCGAAATCAGGAATTGACATCTCGGCCGACGCCGTCAGGCGAACGCAGCTCCAATAAATACGGCGTCGCCGGGCTGCTGGCCTCATCCGCCACGCGAGGTTGGTCAAATCTCACGGCAGAGCTTCGCAGCCACCGCGGTACGGTTGCCTGGAATAACCCCCAGCCTGATGCCGAGATCTGCGTTGATGTGCGCGGTAGTCGGTCCGTTGTCACGCGTCGGCTGGACGGGGCCATCGACTCGACCATCTCCGAACGTGGAACCACCTGGTTTCGTCCGGCCGGCGTGCAGCAAGGCCTGATCGACATGTCCGAGCCGGTGCCCGCGATTTTGCATCTTTACCTACCGACCGGTTTGTTCTTGTCGCATGATCTGGGTGAAGGGTTCGACGCGACGGCGATCGATTCACTCCGCCACAAGGGCGGCTTCCGCGATCCACTGCTTGCCGAGATGGCCTTTGCCATCATGCTCGAACTGGAACACGAGACGTCCGCGGGCAGGCTGCTCGCCGAAACCCTGGCATTGAGTCTGGTGGCAAGATTGATCCAGAATCATGCTGCGCCGCGGTCCGGCCTGGTCATGCCGGCCGCAGGGGAAGGGCTCGACCGACGCAGATTGGCGCGGGTGCTCGACTATATCGAAGCCAATTTGGAGGGCGATCTGACGGTAGCGCGGCTGGCCTCGGTTGCCTGCCTGAGCGAGTTTTATTTCGCGCGCGCGTTCAAGGCCGCCATCGGCAAATCGCCGCATCGGCATGTCAGTGCAAGGCGCCTCGAACGCGCCAAGGATCTGCTCTGCGATGCGGACCGGGCCTTGGTCGATATCGCCCTCGGGCTCAGGTTTTCGTGCCAGGCCAATTTCACCCGCGCATTCCGGCGAGCCACGGGCCAGACACCGGCGCAATATCGGCGAAACCGGCTGGCTTGACTTTGTTACCGATGTAACGATCTGCATCCACCGACGGCAGGAAATGACAATAGCTGAGCAGGCGATGCAAAGCGGCATTGCCTCGATCAGGGTAACTGTTCGCCCATCCATGCACTTTGCGTGAAGGAGAAGCGAATATGACGTCCGAACGGAAGGTTGCCATCATCACCGGAGCATCGCGCGGCATTGGCGCAGGATTGCTCGAGGCCTACCGGGATATCGGCTATCACGTCGTTGCCAGTTCTCGTCGATCGGCAGGAGCGACGATCCGTCGATGCCCGCGGTCGATGGCGATATCGCCAGCGCAAAGACGGCCGATCGCATCGTGGAACTGGCCATCGAGCGCTTCGGACGGATCGATACGCTCGTCAACAATGCCGGCCTGTTCATTGCGAAGCCCTTTACCGAGTATTCTGAGGCCGACTTCGCCAAGATGGTCGGGGTCAATCTCGCGGGCTTTTTCAATCTGACGCAGCGGGTGGCGGCGAGGATGCTGCTCGCGGGCTCGGGTCACATCGTCAATATCACGGCCACGATCGCCGAGCAGCCGATGGCGTCCCTGGCGGCGGCGCTCGCGGCGCTAACCAAAGGCGGTCTCAACGCGATCACCCGCTCGCTCGCGATCGAGTACGCAAGCCGGAATATCCGCGTGAATGCCATATCGCCTGGTGCGATCGCGACCCCTATGCATGCGCCGGAGGCGCATGGCTTCCTAGCAAGCTTGCAGCCGATGGGCCGCATGGGCGAGATACAGGAGGTCGTCGACGCCGTGATGTATCTTGAGCGAGCGGCTTTCGTCACCGGCGAGATCATGCATGTCGATGGCGGCGCGTCCGCCGGCCACTGGTAGGAGGCGTGCGATGTGGTCTAACCGACGTCTTGTTGAATTGTTCAAGATCGAGCATCCGATTGTGCTGGCACCGATGGCCGGATTGGGCACGGTAGACCTTGCAGCCGCGGTCTCGAATGCCGGCGGCATGGGCTCGATCGGCTGCGCTGTCTTGACGCCTGAACTCATTGCAAAGACCGTTGCCGAGCTACGGCGACTGACGAAGAAACCAATCAATCTCAACTTCTTCTGCCACGATGCGGCAAAGGCGGACGCCGCTCGCGAGCGTGCCTGGCATGAGAAGCTTTCGTCGTATTATCGCGAACTGGGCATCGCCCCCGCAACGGCTGCACCGCGCCTCGATCTCGCTCCGTTCGGCGATGCCGCGTCCGCCGTAGTCGAACAGGTCCGGCCGGAGGTGGTAAGCTTTCATTTCGGTTTGCCCGAGCCCGGATTGGTCGATCGGGTCAAGGCAGCCGGCTGCAAGGTGATCTCATCGGCGACGACAGTCGACGAAGCATGCTGGCTCGAAAAGCATGGTGCCGATGCGATCATCGCTCAGGGGTACGAAGCCGGAGGACATCGAGGCTCATTCCTCGATTCTAACAGCGAGCGCGCGATCGCCTCACAGGCCGGCACGTTCGCCCTTGTGCCACAAGTCGCTGACGCCGTCAGCGTGCCCGTGATCGCAGCCGGCGGGATCGGGGATGGGCGAGGGATCGCAGCGGCGTTCGCACTCGGGGCCGCCGGCGTGCAGGTTGGAACCGCCTTTCTGCTTTGTGCCGAGTCGGCAACGCCCCCGCTCCATCGCGAGGCCCTGCGAAACGCGCGGTTGAACCGGACTGTCGTGACCAACGTGTTCTCCGGGCGACCCGCGAGGGTTCTGGTCAATCGCCTTGCCGCCGAGATCGGTCCCTGGTCGGACGCGGCGCCGGACTTTCCGCTGCCCATGGGCGAACTGTCGCCGCTGCGTGCTGCGGCTGAGCAGAATGGAAGCTCCGATTTCACGCCACTCTGGTCAGGTCAGGCGGCGGCGCTTGCCCGCGAGATACCCGCCAAAATGTTGATGGACGTCCTCGTGCGGGAAGCCACCAAGTCTGGAGGCAGCTGATGTCCGGCCTGGGATACCAACCAAAGTCCGAATTGGGTCGAAGTCCGGCGTGGTTCGCTGCGGATCGGCGCGCCGGGTTTACCCTGCGAAGCTGACCTGTCGTTGAGGAGCGCTGTCGGCAGGGATGGGCCATCGGCAGATATTGCGGCTGACTTTCGCGCCACCGTTCAAACGCCCGGCCGGTCTGCTTTGGGGGCGCGCTAGACGCGCGTGCGCGGTAGCGAGGTCGAGCCGAACCGATTGTCGCCAGGCCGTCCGGGAAATGCACTCAGGATTGCCGCCAATAAAAGATAAGGAAGCCAATACGGAATGCTGAGCACGTCGACGAGGAGAGGAATTGCGAGGATTGTGAGCGCCCACCAACCCGAGATGTTGAAGTCATGTAGTCGCTTCACAAAGATTGCAGCGAGCGGCCAGAGCGAGATAAAGAGGACAGCCGGGACGATGGGCCAGTCGAGCGGAGGGTTGACGCTATAGTATTGGGGTCCTGAATCAGTGAGCTTCCTCGCGATGCGCACGACGAGCATGTCGACTAGCACAAGTCCCAAAAGTCCCAATCGAAATTCCTGCGGACCGATGCGGCCTTTCATGGATAAAAAATACCAAATGAAAGCTGAATGCATGCGCCTCCGAGATCATCCTGTCCGATAGCTGTAGTGCAACGCTTAAGCAGCATAGGCTATTCAGCCCAACACTATCCGAATAGATAACCTAAAATTGTGCGCACGGGCGGACAATCGCCGACGGTCACAATAGGATCAGGCCAGCAGCGTCGCATAGGACGCGAGAGGGCGATGCCCCCCGGTCGGCGCTGGGCTGATCTGTGCTAGGCTTCTTCAACACATGGTTGGTTTTGGCGGAGGCGATTGTGAGGCGACGTGAGTTCATCGCGCTCCTCGGCGGCGCGGCGGCAATACGACCACTCGGCGCGCATGCGGAGCGTCCGCGAGAGCGCATCCTCTATTTCACATACTCCGCCGGCTACCGGCATGATGTCATACCGCTTTCTAAGGTTATCCTGACCCAGCTCGGAAGCCATTCGGGTGTTTTTGAAGTCACTGCAACGGAAGACACGTCTGAATTTTCTACCGAAAACCTCGAGCGCTACGCAGCGGTGATGTTCTATACGTCAGGAGAACTTCCGATGAGCGACGCGCAAAAGAGAGCTCTTCTCAACTTTGTGCGCTCGGGCCGCGGGTTCCTCGGCGTTCATTCGGCGACGGACACATTCTACACTTGGCCGGACTATCTCGATCTGGTCGGCGGCTACTTTAATGGTCATCCTTGGCATCAGGCCGTGAAGATCGAGGTGGTTGATCCCGGCGATCCCCTGGTGGCTTTTCTCGGGAATTCGGTGCAAGTCGAGGACGAGATCTACCAAATCGGCGACTTCGACTATCGTGGTTCACGCGTGCTCCTGCGCCTCGACCCAAGCTCGGTGGACCTTGGCAAGACCGGCGTACATCAACGATTCTATGGCTGGCCTCTCACCTGGACCCGATTCTATGGCGAGGGACGAGTATTTTACTCGGCGCTAGGCCACGAGCCGTCAGTTTGGCGGGACGCCCGCTACCAGCGAATTCTCACGAACGCTATCCTGTGGTCTATGCGGAGGTCGCCCTGGTAGACGCCGCGGCACTTCGCATTTGCGCCACCGCCGGATTCGTTGGCTGGTGTCCATGCCTGAGGTTCGGACCGTCTTGGTCTGCGACTTCCGCTCCGGGTCAAAATGCGAAGAACTCAGAGTGAGCCTTGATGATCCTGATATCGCAGCCCTGCATGGCCGCCGTCAGCCCAACGCCTCCATCCAGCCGGCGACGGCCCGTCCGATCTCGTCCGGCGAATCTTCCTGAACAAAATGGAGTCCCGAGATCGTCACCTCGGTCTGTGCCGGGAGGCTGCGGGCCAAATCGAGAACCGGGCCATGGGCGAGGATCCCACCGGGCTCCGCCCTCAGGAACAACTTGGGTATATGGCTCGTCTTAAGCCAGTCAGCGTAGGCGGTCACGATCGCAGTCACGTCGGCGGGCTCGCCCTCGATGGGGATTTGCCTTGGCCACGTCAGCGTCGGACGCCGGCCCTCGCCGGGCTCGGCGAAGGGCCGTCGGTACTCCGCCATATCTTCGTCGGACATTTTGCGAAGGATGGCTCCCGGCAGGATCTTCTCGATGAAGAAATTGTCTCGCAAGACCATTTCCTCGCCTTGCTCGGAACGCAGCCCTTGCAAGGCGTGACGCATTTCGAACTTGTCCCAGTGGTCCCAGTATTGTGGCCCCATGATCGCCTCCATGTACGCGATACCCTTCACGGCCTCGCGGTGGCGGTTGGCCCAGTCGAAGCCGAGCGCCGAACCCCAGTCATGGATGACGAGGGTGACCCGTTCGCGCACGTCCAGGGACTCGAGCAGGGCGTCGAGATAGCGGCGGTGCTCGACGAAGCGATACGAGTTGGGACCGCTGTCAGGCAGCTTGTCGGAATCGCCCATGCCGATCAGGTCGGGGGCGATGCAGCGACCCAGCGGCTTCAGGTGCGGCAACACATTGCGCCAGAGATACGACGAAGTGGGATTGCCGTGCAGCAGTACGATGGGGTCGCCCTTTCCCACCTCGACATACGCCATCTCGCGGCCGAGGACCCGCCGCCGCTGCTTCTTGTAGGGAAATGCCGCAGAGATCATGTTCGCTCTCCCGTTTACATTTGGGCGCAGCGACACCGCGAAGCCTGCGCAACAGCGCGCCGCTGGGTTAGAGAGTGATCTTACTCGGGCCCTGCATCAATCGCTTGCCCGCCATTGATGCTGTTTTGCTAATCTTGCTCAGAAGATCACCCAAGCAGATACTGGGTATCAAGCCATTGATATGCCGCGCGTTAAGCGGATAGTTCGACGGCCCTTGCCCACTGCCCAGATCAACGTTTAAGCTGATTTCCTGGAGCGGTTCCCTGATCTGATGCTGAGATTTTCTTAGGATTACTCAACCGACGGGGCAGGCCGTGATGGCCGAGCAAGGCCTACGAGCCGTCTATGAGTCGAACGGGTGGGAGATCGATCTTACCCAGCGTGAGCTGCGGTCCCGAGGTGTTTCCGTTCCGATCGGGAACCGCGCATTCGAGATTCTGGAGATTTTGGTTCAGTCGGGCGGCGAGCTTGTCACCAAGCGCGATCTTATAGATCGGGTGTGGCCGGTTGCGACGGTCGAAGAAAACACGCTCCAGATTCATATATCCGCCATTCGCAAGGCGCTCGGCGCAGATCGCGAGTTGTTGAAGACGGTGTCCGGCCGCGGCTATCACCTGCGCGGCATCTGGACCATGCGGCCAGCAACCGGACCGGGACATCCACTCTACCTAAAGGAAAGTGCGTCGGCGCAGCCATTAGCGTCGACCAACCTGCCGCAGCCGGTTTCAGCGTTGATCGGCCGCACCGCCGAGGTCGAGGAAATCTCGAAGCTTGTCCGTGCCGGCCGGCTCGTCACCCTGACCGGGGCGGGGGGCATCGGCAAGACACGGCTCGCGCTCGCGGTCGCCCGTGAACTGCTGCCGCATTTTCCAGAGGGGGTGTGGCTGGCCGAGTTCTCGCCGCTCGCGGATCCCAGTCTGGTTCCCATAGCGCTCGCTGCCGCGATCGGACTCAAGTTCGGCGGCGGTGAAATTTCGACGCAGCGCGTGGCGCTGGCACTGGCAGCGCGGCGCTTGTTGGTGGTGTTGGACACCTGCGAGCATGTGATCGACGCCGCGGCGAGGATGGCTGAGGGCGTGCTGCGAGCCGGATCCTCGGCTCAGATCATCGCAACCAGCCGCGAGCCGCTCCGGGCCGAGGGGGAGCAGGTCTACTGGGTGCAGCCGCTCTCGATTCCGACGGAGGGCGCGGACGATCTCCTGGAATACGGCGCCGTCAGACTATTCATCGAACGTGCACGAGCAACCGAGGCAGGGGCGGTTCTGGATGGCTATCAGGCAAAGACGATCGCGGCGATCTGCCGGCGTCTTGATGGCATACCGCTCGCGATTGAAATGGCGGCGGCACGTGTCACGGCACTCGGTGTCGAAGAACTCGCCGCTCACCTTGACGATCGCTTTCAGCTGCTGACCGGAGGGCGGACGGCGCTGCCGCGGCACCAAACTCTGCGGGCGACCTTCGATTGGAGCTACGAGCTACTGACTGAGCCTGAGTTGGTGCTCCTCCGCCGGCTCGCGGTCTTCGCCGGCGCCATCGACCTGGAGGCGATCTGCGCGGTGGTAACGGGCGCCGGGATCGCTTTGCCGGACGTGGTCGATGGAATTTCCAGCCTGGTTTCGAAGTCGCTGGTTGTGGCGGAAATCGATGCCACCACGGCGCGCTACCGCTTATTGGATACGACCCATACGTATGCCCTCGAAAAGCTCGGCGAGAGCGGGGAACGGGAACGGCTCGCACGTCGCCATGCCGAATATTACCGGGACTTGTTCGAGCGGGCTGAAGCGGAGCTGGAGATGCGCCCCACGGTCGACTGGATGGGCGACTATGGACGGCACATCGACAACCTGCGCGCGGCGCTGGGTTGGGCCTTTTCACCCAGCGGTGACGTGCAGATTGGCGCGGGGCTGACCGCGGCCGCAGTGCCCCTATGCGTCCATTCGTCGTTGCTGGAGGAATGCCGCGGCCGCGTGGAGCGGGCGATCGGCGCCCTTGGGGCTGCCGTCAATGGCGACGCGCGCCTCGAGATGAAGCTGTATACCGCGCTCGGCACGACCCTGATATTTGTCACCGACGCGAAAATTCCCGCGCTCGGCGAAGCCTGGACGAAGGCGCTGGAGCTTGCAGAGAGGCTTGACGATGTCGAGCACCAATTGCGGTCGCTGCTAGGCCTGTGGTTCTTTCACCGGGTCGCCGGCCGCCTTCGCGCCTCCTTGACCGCCGCGCAACGATTCAGCGCTCTTGCGGCAAGCCGGTCAAATTCCAACGATCGGCTGATCGGAGAGCGATTGATCGGCATCTCGCAGCAATGCCTCGGCGATCAAGCGAGCGCGAGGTATCACCTCGAACGCATGCTCGCGCACTATGTTCCTCCAGTCCAAAAGTCGCGGATCAGCCGTTTCCGGAGCAACCAGCGGGTGACCGCCGGCGCCTTTCTGGGCCGGACCCTATGGCTGCAGGGATTTCCGGATCGCGCAATGCACGTCACCGAAACATACCTGCATGAGGCATCTGCCAGCAGACACGTCAACTCGGTGTGCTACATCGTCGCCAACGCAGCATGCCCGATCGCGCTGTGGAGCGGCGATATGGATGTCGCAGACCATTACGTGACAAGGCTGATCGACCTTTCGACCAGGCATTCGCTGATGCGCTATGTTGCCTTTGCCCGCAGCCATCAAGGACTGCTAGCGATCAAGCGCGGAGATACCGCCGGCGGATTGCCGCTGCTGCGGTCAGGCATCGACGAACTCGGCGACGAAGTCAACGCATCGCATCGCTATTTCCTGTTCGTTGGTGAGATGGCGGAAGGCTTGGGGCGCGTCGGGCAAGTGGGCGAAGGACTTTCGGTGGTACACGATGCGATCGCGCGCGCAGAGGAGAGCGAAGAACGCTTGAGTATCGCCGAGCTGCTGCGCATCAAGGGCGAACTGCTGCTGTTGCAAGGTGCGCCCGGCGCTGCGGCAACGGCCGAGGATCAGTTTTTCCGGGCGATGAAGTGGGCGAGCCTGCAGGGCGCTCTGTCCTGGGAACTACGCGCCGCCACAAGCTTGGGACAGTTGTTTCGCGATCAGGACCGACCGGCCGAAGCGAAGGCGCTGCTACAACCGATTTACGACCGGTTTACCGAAGGTCTCAACACCGCCGACCTTAAGCGAGCAAAAGGTCTCTTGCGTGATCTCGGTTAAGTCAATCTCCGTTCTTAGCGAGGCTCTGATGTTTGGGGGAATTTTTGCTTGCTCAATTGAGGAGGCAAGTACCTCAGCTTCCCGGGCGCTGTACTGGTCTCGCTGGTAGGGAATCCCGCGAGGTGCAGGCGTCCCCCAGCTTCCGCGCGAAGCGGCAGCGTCTGCTCAGGGCCAGGAACGGACGTATCGGTGGCCGAACTGAGCGCGGGAAGGCCGTTGCGCGTTCATACAGCTTGCTGAAACACCCCCGTTGAATTGGGCGCGAAACGGAGGAAGAACCTCTGCATTGCCTGATCCGCCTTGGTTCGGGCTGCGACCAATGCATCAGGACCAAGCGCCGATCCTTCAACGGAGAAGAACGTCAAATCATGCAGCCCGATGGTGCCGAGGATAGCTTTTAGATACGGCGTGAGAAAATCGGGCTGATGCGCGCGATCGCCGGAAAATCTTCCGCCCGAGGACACTGCGACAAAAACCGGGCGGTCGCGCAACGCCCCCAGTTTTCCTTGGGCAGTCACGTCGAACGTTCGACGGACTCGAACGACGTGATCTATCCACGCTTTGAGAGCGGCAGGCACGGTGAAGTTGTGCATTGGAGTTGCGATGACGACGAAGTCCGCGCTCTCCAGTTCCTGGATCAGTTCTTCGGACCGGGACATGGAACCCTCGACAAACATTTCCAGGTACGATCGCTCGGTCGCGCCAAGAGCAGTTGCGTAGCTTTCATCGATATCGGGGACGCCGCTGATCGGTCGGATTATGACGGTTGCCGTCGGCTCGCTATCCAGCAAGTAGCCGACGATTTTCTGAGATAGCCTGTAACTCTCCGAGGCTTGCCCGCGGGGGCTGCAAGTCAAATGCAGTATTTTCGTCATCTGCTTTCCAATCTCTGCTGTCCGAACTCTGATCATCAGCAAAGAGCAATTTCGGCCTGCATCCAAGGACCATGAATGAGCTTTGCGACTGGTCCATGATTTGCCGGCGCAGGCTTGACCGCTGCAGCGTGCGAGGAGTGGAGACCAATCCGAACCGTTATGGCATAGTGGGTTTTTCGTTCATCGAAAGATCGGATCGGGCCATGCCTGCCGCGAATCCCCGAAAGCTCCCGCCGCTTGATCCGAAGGCGGCAGCACCGTTCTACCGGCAGATTTACGATCGGTTTCGCGACGCTATCGCCACTGGAATGTTGAAGCCTGGTGACCGCATTCCGTCGGCACGGGCGTTGACCAAGGAATTGGGGCTGGCCAGAGGTACCATCGACACGGCTTATTCCTTGCTGGCCGCTGAAGGGTATGTCGAGGCGCGCGGGCAGGCAGGAACCATTGTAAGCCCAGACCTTACGCCGCGAATATCCATTGCGAACCCGACGCCGCGAGCGGATCCCCGGATGGATGCAGTCAGTTTTCGTCCGGATTCCATCCTGCCATTCCAGATGGGTTTGCCCGCCCTGGATGCGTTTCCCCGGAAGATCTGGGCACGCCTTGGCGCGCGCAGTGCGCGGGCCATGCAGCCTTCCGATATGATCCATCCCCCTGTGTCCGGCTTGCCTTCGCTGCGTGCTGAAATCGCGAGATATCTCCAGGTTTCGCGTGGGATAAACTGCTCCCCATCTCAGGTGTTCGTGACCTCGGGATACCGCCAAACCGTGGAGCTAATCGGTCATGCCCTGCTGAAGGCGGGTGATCGCGTCTGGCTCGAAGACCCGGGATATCCGCCCACGCGAGAAATTTTCGAATATATGCATATCGAAGGCATCTCGGTGCCGGTCGATGCGGAAGGCATGGTCGTTTCTGATGCCATCAAGCTCGCGTCCCGGGCGCGCGCAGCGGTGGTCACGCCTGCGCATCAGAGCCCGCTCTGCATGTCCCTGTCGTTACCTCGGCGTCTGGCGCTGTTGGACTGGGCCGCGCGAAACAAGGCATGGATCATCGAAGACGACTACGATGGCGAATACCGCTATGTCAGCCGCCCCCTCCCTGCATTGAAAAGCCTCGATCGTGACGGGCGGGTGCTCTATGCGGGTACCTTCAGCAAGGTACTTTTTCCAGGCATGCGGCTGGCCTATCTCGTCGTGCCGGAAGCGCAGGTCGAGCGGTTTGAGGAGGTCACCGAAAGCCTTTCAACTGGCTCTCCGGGGCTTACGCAAACTATCGTCACTTCATTCATCGCCGAAGGACATTTTGCGCGCCATATCCAGCGGATGCGGAGGCTCTATGCCGAGCGCCGCGCGGCAACCGCGGCGGGGCTGGAAAGCGTGCTGGGAAAAAATGTGCGAATAGATTTACAGCCGGGGGGCATGCACCTGATCTTGCGTCTGCGAGGCAACCGTTCAGATCGCCGGCTCGCTGCGAGCATGCGGGAACAAGGCCTGTACGCGGAGGCACTTACGGATTGGACGAGGCGCAATGATGGGGCTTCCGCCCTTCTTTTAAACTTCACGAATATCGCCTCGCGGCGCACGGCCGAAAATTTCGGACGGCGCATTTTGGGATTGATGTGACTGAAGCTCGAGCGTGATCTGCCGGATTATGGAAATCATGGTCCAGCTACAAACGCGTATCATGGACCTTCTTGAATAGGCCAAGATGCGAAACGATGGAATCCTTCAACCAGATGAGGATTCAATCATGAACAAGCGCATCGATTACGCCAAGGCTTCACCGGAAGGCTTCAAGGCCTTTGGAGGGGTCTACGTCTATCTTCAAAAAAGCGGCCTTTCAAAGCAACTTGTCGATCTCGTCTATCTGCGGGTTTCGCAGATCAACGGCTGTGCCTACTGCATCGATATGCACTCCCGCGACCTGCTCAAGTCTGGTGTCGCCGCGGACAAGCTCGTGCTGGTGCCTGTGTGGCGAGACGCGGGGGAAGTCTTTAGTGAGCGCGAACGCTCTGCGCTGGCCTGGACCGAAACCGTGACGAGGGTGGCCGAAACCGGCGTTCCCGATGCCGACTACGAGGCCGCCGCCAGCGAATTCAGCGACAAGGAACTCGCTGACCTCACCTATGCCATCGGCCTGATGAGCGCGTTCAATCGATTGGGAATTTCGTTCCGCTCGATTCCCGCTGCCGCCAGTAAGGCTTGAGGCGCTCATCAGCAAACGCGGCGCGCATGGAA
This sequence comes from Bradyrhizobium sp. MI1.7, assembly GCF_055811795.1. NCBI lineage: Bacteria > Pseudomonadati > Pseudomonadota > Alphaproteobacteria > Hyphomicrobiales > Nitrobacteraceae > Bradyrhizobium > Bradyrhizobium sp. MI1.7. Next base: position 7,334 of record NZ_JBVVPO010000092.1, on the reverse strand, counting down.
ATTGGTCCATGCGCGTCCAGCCCCTTACAAGCAGCCCGGCCGTAACGCCCGGTGACCAGCGAATGGATTGACCCACATGGCATGGATGATATTGGCCTCCGCCGGCCTTCTCGAGATCGGATTCGCCTTCGGTATGAAGTGGTCCGCAGGCTTCACGCTGCTGATACCCGCGCTGTTTACGGCTGCCACCGGTTTGTCGAGTGTCTTTCTTCTCTCGCTGGCGCTCCGCACACTTCCCGTAGGAACGGGGTACGCGGTCTGGACCGGTATCGGTGCCGCGGGTACCGCCGTTCTGGGTATCGCAGTGCTGGGCGACTCTGCGTCGCCTGCGCGGATACTTTGCATTGCTTTGATTGTGGCCGGCGTGATTGGACTAAAGCTTGTCTCTGCAAACTGAGGATGCCACTGACGCTCGGGTGCCCGTTTCGGCCTGACCGTTTGATGCTAAGGCGGATCCGGCGACCACCAACGCAGGGCGGCCCAGGTCAGAACGTTCATGGCGTTCTCCTTCTGCAGCCGGAGATGGCGCAATCTTGCCGGCGGTCCGCCAGCGGCCTGCCCACCGGGCGCCGGACGAGTGCGCCGCGATTCACTCCGACTTGGGCGGTTATTCCGGCACGACCAGAGCCTTGTTCGTGCGCAGCGCGCTCATCACCTTCGGATCGAGTTTGAGATGGGCTTGCACCAGTCCCGGCGGTGTTGCCGCCATCCAGGTATCGAGAGAGAAATCGATAAAGCGGTCACTCTTGAACGTCTCGAGAAATCGAAAGTTGGTCGAGCCGGTATTCTCGAGATAGTGGCCCATCGCCACCGGGACGTAACCAACGTCGCCGGCCTGCAGATCAAATGTGCGCGCCTGCCCCTGGCCGGCAAACACACCCATGCGCGCCTGTCCCTCGATGACGTAAAGCCACTCGTCTCCGTTAGGGTGCCAGTGCACCTCGCGCAATCCGCCAGGTTCGAGTTCAACCAGGGCCGCTGCGGTCGTGGTGCTGATTGGAAACAAACGGGAATCGGTGATCCGCACCGTTCCGCCCTTCGTCTTGATGGGCACCTGCTCCATCATCCGCCACGTGTAGCTCGTCTCCGACGCCTTTGCGCCCGATATGGCTTCCGATCCGAGCGGCCCCGGCAACGGAGCCAGGAAAATATAGCGCTCGCTTTCATCGGGGGTGTGGCCGAACAGCGAGGCAGGCACTCCGAAATTCTTGCCCAGCACATCGGCCGGTATGTGCTTGAACCAGTCGTTGAGCAGGAAGGTGTTGTCTTCGTCGAAATCGCCATCGTCGAACACGAGAAGGAATTCGCAGCCGTCGGGGCCGAGGCCCTGGATCGAGTGCGGGGTTCCGCCCGGGAAGAACCAGAGATCTCCGACGCCGACGTCATCGACGAAATAGCGCCCCTCGGAATCGACCGCCGTCACGCGAGCCTTGCCATAGAGCATGTAGGCCCATTCTGACGCCTTATGCCAATGCAGCTCACGCACACCGCCCGCGTTCAGGCGCATATTCACGCCGGCCATGGACTTGGCAATGCCCAGCTCACGCTGCGTGACCTGGCGGGTCCAGCCGCCCGGCTCAAGCCGCATATGGGCGTCCGAGAACGAGAAGCGCAGGTTCGGCAAGGTACCATGATCGGTCGACGGCGGAACCAGCAGATCCGGGTTCTGCCGATCCCGCATGAGATTGCGCGGACCGGGATCGGTGCCGCCGTGACCCGGTCGCTGTGGCTGAGGAATCGCGCCGTCCGCGGTTTGCGCGTGCGCCAGCCCAACGCTCGTTAGAAGACCTCCGGTAGCGGTCGCTGCCAACATATGGCGACGAGAAATGGAATCCATGCTCGGCTCTCCCATGATTCCAGGCTACAATGCTTCTGCGCACGACACCTGCGCCTGACGTCTCCGAGCGTCGTCCGTTGGAAGCGATTCACACTATCAAAGCAGTACACTTCGATATTTCTCGTTAGCACGAGTTCCAGTGGCTTCCGGCAGGGCGAGCGCTAACATTGGCACTGTCGGCCTCGATGCTTCGATAACCGTATCGGTTTTCGAACCAGGCCGTGAACCCATACCTCCGCTGCGATCGACGAAAGACCCGGGATCACGATGCGGTGCTCTATGCTCGTGCGGGTGCCATCCACGATGCCTTTAGCGGACAGTTTGCTGACTTCACTAAGGACGGCGAGGACAACAAAACGCTGTTCGCAAAGACCGGAAAATTGCCGATGCCGGTCTTGGCTATCGGTGGCGATCACTCCGTCGGCACATTGATGAACTCCGACTTGGCCGATGTCGCGAGCGCCGCCAAGAATGCTGTCATAACCAATGCGGGCTTTTTGCCTAATTGTCTCCGGAACTGCTTGAGGTCAGCTTTGGGTTAAAAGAAGTCCTCGGCTGAACCGATCGGGCAGGTCAGCTATGGGCCAGAAGCGGACGACGAGACCGAGCGTCTTGGCATCCCCAAGGCCAACGATAAGCTCGAACTTCTCCGGTGGCTGCGTCCATCTGGGCTTGCCTTACGAACCCACTGACTACACGCTACCCAAATGAGCAGATTCCACGCCCGAGGTAAGGTCATGATCGGCGCCACGGCACTCCGTGCGCTTGTGCTGACTGCAGCTTTTTTCGCGGCGTTGTCGCCGGCCACCTGCCTTGGCGAAAACAGCAACCGCTTGCCGGCCAAGGCTACAAAGGAGCTACCACCCGAGTTGCTCTCGCTGCTCCGACAAAAGAAGATGCCAAAATACTCGCCTATCCTTGTGCGCGTCTTCAAGCAAGAGGCGGAGCTCGAAGTCTGGAAACAGGACACCACCGGCCTCTTCAAAATCCTCAAGGTGTACCCGATCTGTCGGTGGTCGGGGGATCTCGGGCCGAAACTGAAGGAGGGTGACCGTCAGGCTCCAGAGGGGTTCTATACGATTACTCCCGAGCTGATGAATCCCAACTCCGATTACCATCTCGCGATCAACGTCGGCTTTCCCAACAGCTTCGACAAGGCAAACAATCGCGACGGCAGCTTACTCATGATCCATGGCGACTGCTCATCGAGCGGTTGCTATGCCATGACCGACGAACAGATAAGCGAGATCTATTCGCTAGCGCGGGACTCCCTCGGCGGCCGACCGTCCTTTCAGGTCCAGGCTTATCCATTCCGCCTGACGCCGGCAAACCTGGCGCAGCATCGAAATAGCCCGAACCTCTCCTTCTGGAAAATGCTCAAAGTCGGCAACGATCACTTCGAGACGACGCATCTCGAACCTAAGGTGGACGTGTGCAATCGACGCTATGTGTTCGATGCGCAAGCTCCACCAAATTCGCCGTATCCTCTCGTGTTCAGTCCCACCGATAAATGCCCCGCGTTTGTCGTGGATTCCAAAATTGCGCGGCGGGCGCTTGAGAAGCAACGTACCGACGAACTCGAATTCGCGCGATTGCTCAATGACAACGTGCCGGCAGCCCCGATCTATAGCGGACTGGACGGCGGAATGAACGAGGCTTTTCTAGCAAAGTATCTGGTCAGAGTGACGCTTGCGAAAGTGATGCCGTATGCATCTTATCTGCCGCAACTGCCGCCAATCCCCTGGGTCACCAACGATGGGTCGTTGACGAGTAGATGGTTTGGCACCTCGTTCTCGAAGCCGATTGCATGTGATCTGGCTCGTTCCAGCTTCCTGTCGACCGTCGTGGAAGGAGACGACGGGTGCTAGAGCGCCCGGTCTACTTCAGGCTTGCATCCAGAGTCAGCTGCCGGGTCACTGCCAGACCTCGCCAATGCTTTCTCAAGGTCTGAATACGCCCGGAAGCGGAGTGCGATGAAGCGCTGCGCGAGTCGGCTCGGGCTAGGTGTGGACCCATGCGTCTCAGCTAAGAGCGAGTTATTCGATCAACTCGTCGGCGCGGGTGAGCAATTTCGGTGGGACGCCTTCGCGTAAATTAAGATTACGAAGTGCACTCGCGCGTTAACTGCTTTCCATCCCGCTGCCACTGCGAGGTTAAGGCGGCCACTCGGCGAATGCTCGGGTGCAGGTCTGCTATAGGTCATTCGCGTCATTTTTGGCCTGTTTGCCGGATGTCTGCTTCTCCCCTGACAGCAGCGGAATGGCACACATCCACCAACCGCTGCTTGGGGCCAATAGGCGACATCGCCGATCAGCCTTTTGCATTCAATGACCTCGTCGTTTCCATCAACACCTGACGGGCAGGTGAGCTTAACCACCCAGAATCGGTCAAGTGCATTGCCCCTTCGGTGCAAACTGTCTTCTGGCGAGAGATGGGCGTCAACGGTAACATTGCGCACACTGTTGGAGCGGGGAGAGACGAATGATCTCTGCTTGTTGGCTTGCCGTTTGGATCGCGTGCTTCGGCTTAGGAATGGCCGTGGTCTTCCGGACGGGGCTTGGTATTGAACGTTGGTCTCCCGCTCTCGGCTTGGCCTATCTCGTAATCATTGGCCCTTCAGTTCCAATCGTAGCTTGGTTGGCCGCGGATCAGATCGTAACTGTAGAGCAGGCCAGTTGCGCGGAGTTGGACCCAGCAGCGGATCGGCTGAACGGCATGTCGCCATCCGAATTCCGCGTGCGCTGTATCGCAACCCAAGACAATTCGGGTTGGCTTGCTCGTCGCAGAACATGAAAGCTCTGGAGACAAATCATGCCGGAAGCGCTTGAAGTCGAGATATCTGCCTTCTTCAACAAATACATGCAGACATTCACCACCTGGGATGGTGATCAAATCGCCAAACTCTACTGCGCTCCCTGCATCACCATGCGGGGTGACGGGTCGATACATAGTTTTCAGTCACGTGACGAGATTGCGCGGTTTTTCCAAGGAGTGGCCGACACCTACCGACGCGAAGGGGCCGAAAGTGGAACTCTGCACGATGTAGTGGCTGTTCCTATAGGCGAACGCAGTGCTCTCGGAACTGTAACGTGGAAAAACCTCCGACCGGATGGAAGCGTCACAAGGCAATGGCGGCAGTCGTACAACCTTGTTCGCTCCCCCGACGGCTGGCGCATCCTTGCTACGACATTTCACCTAAGCGGGGTACCGAGCTAGTGATTTCCGCTTTGGGTCAAAAGCTGCGGTCAGCCCAACCATCGTGTGACTTCCGCTTTCCCGTAGACAGCCGACATCGCGACGCCTCTTGCGCTGGTCAGCTGGCGTGATTCTGCTCAACCAAAAGCGGTCATGTGTCGATCTCGGTTCTGAAGATGAATGGAGCTCGATGAGATGTTTCGCATTTTATGGCACAGGTAACCCTTGCGCGCCGGTTTCGCCGAGCGCACTCTTGCAGAGCGCTTTCACAAGAACTACGGAGGGTGCGATCATGCCACGGGTCAAGCAAGCTTCGAAGCAGAAGCGCACAGCCAAAGCCGCCACCGTGAAGGTGCTAGGTGCGGCCGGACTGGGTCTTTCGCTGGCGAGTAGCGCATCCGCATCCACGATGCCCGCTACCGGTATCCCGCAATCCAACACCTCGCCAAATCAGCGCTTCTTTCTTGGCGAAGAGGAAATGGCCGACGTCAGTCTGGCCACGTTCCATCTTTTCGATAGAGAAAACTTTGGCGGCGGCGTGCAGCTAGCGCGGGGGTGCGGTGGTTGCGGGTGCGGCCATGGTGGCGGGGGGTGCGGCGGCGGCCGAGGTTGCGGCGGCGGGTTTGATGGCGGCCGAGGTTGCGGTGGCGGCGGGTTTGTTGGCGGCCGAGGTTGCGGTGGTGGTGGGTTTGTTGGCATCCGAGGTTGCGGTGGTGGCGGGCTTGTTGGCATTCGAGGTTGCGGTGGTAGCGGGTTCGTTGGCATCCGAGGTTGCGGTGGCTTCCGTGGTTGCCGTGGCTTCCGTGGTTGCGGTTGCGGCGGCTGCGGGTTCAGCATCGGATTCTATGACGACATCGGGTTCGATGACTGGGGGTATGGTGGCTGGGGGTTCGGTGGTTGCGCGGGTTGCTGCGGATCCTGGGGAGCGTGCCGCTTGTGCTAAGTCCCACCAAGGACTCTGCTAAGCTGCGATCAGCCTCTCGCTGGTTACGAGTTTAAGGTCGACTTCGGGTCAAAATGCGAAGAACTCAGAGCGAGCAAATCCAGTCCGCACCGCCTCGCTAAGCGGACCTCCTTGAGCGGTGTCGTCACTTCGCTGATGGGCCAACATCGGACTTCCCAAGAATACATGACGCAAAGTGATTGCCAGCCGAAGCCGGGGCATCTCCGTTCCTTGGGCCAGAGATGCTACCTGCTGCTGACAGTATGCTGTCAGTAGCACAGCGATACAGTCCTCCCGAACTTATAGGGGGAGATAAAGCTGTGAAGTTTGCTTCAACACGCCTGATCTCCGCTGATATCAAGGCTCTCCTCAACCTCTACGAGGTTTGGGCCAGCGTTGGCGCGACCCTTCATCTCTGATCTCTGGCGGCAGCGTTATCGCGATCGCCGGGAGCTCGCACGCTGGACCGAGCCCGACCTGCACGATATCGGCGTCTCCCGGAGCGACATCGCGCACGAACTCGAAAAGCCGTTTTGGCGGGCCTAGCGACTGCAGCCGCGCCGGTACCGGGTTAAGGGGATTCGAGGTTTAGCCGCCCCCATAAGGTGCTGCCTGCACGTTCCCGAACCTGTTGAAGTTGTTCTCCGGATTATACCCGGAGTCGCGCAGGTTCTTGATGTACATGTCGCGGTCGTTGGAATTACCTGGGCCCACAGCATATGGGCTCAGCCGCCTCGACCCCTCGCTCGGCGACGGCGCAGGCGACGCGCGGCCATGATGGGTCCTCTGTGCGGCCAAAGCGCCAGAAGTAGAAATTGCGAGAATAGCAACGATGACAAGAATGCTTTTGGCCATAGATCAGCTCTTCGATAATCCACGGGACTGGCATGACCGGCACTCATCGGCCATGGTCGAGGGATGATTGCCATACCGTACCAGGGGCTCGCCCTGGCACCCGTACCTCCGCCCTTCCGCCCAAGCAGGCGGCGCAAGCGCGGCAATCGCCAGTAGTCTGTTCTTTTCGTGGCTGGCGGTTTCTGATCACTATACGATGGGGACGACCGCTCTGTCTGGCAACACGAGGTCCTTCAAACTAGCGCGAGGACCGGTCGAGCCTAAGCCCAATGCCTGCGCGGCGAACGGGTGGTCCGGTCTGGGTCAAAAGGCGACCTTCGGGCGCGGCTGATTTAGGTCCGTTCAACCCTGGCCGGCTCAACCGGTCGACGCAACACAGGCATTAAATCTCTCTGCTGGCGTTTCAAATTGCAAGGTCTCACGTGGTCGTTCGTTTAGCTGACGAGCCACTTTGTTCAGATGGGCTTGCGAATGCACCGACAAGTCGGTGCCCTTTGGAAAGTA
>NZ_JBVVPO010000091.1:2773-22928 GCF_055811795.1 Bradyrhizobium sp. MI1.7 | reverse complement strand
CTCACATTCCGCTGCGCTCCATGTGAGCCGACCCACGGGCGAGCTACGCTCGTCCCGGACCCCTCCAGGGGAGGGTGCGCACTCACTTCAAGATCGCCCTGATCGCATCGAACGTGCGCTTCACGAAAACCTCCGGTTTCTCCCGCACATCTTCGCCGATCCAGTTTTCGCCGCCGACGCGCATCGCGCCGGTGGCGATCATGGCGACGAGCCGTGCCTTCAGCCTGTCCGATTTGGTTTTGGCACGCTGCGAAAGCCCTTCGGCCAGTGCGCGCTCGAGCTTCTCGTATTTGAGCTGGTCGCGCGCGTGAAGCGCGGGATTGTCGCGCTTGAGCCGCGACATTGCCGCGGCTTCCGCCGGGTCGATCCGCCTGACGGCCGCCGCGATCGCATTCTCCGCCGCCGTCAGCATGGTTTCGCCCACTGGCCGCGCCACGACCTCTGCGACCAGCGCGCTTGCTGCGCCCTCCTGCCAGGCGGCGACCACGTCCTCTTTCGACGCGAAGTAGTGGAAGAAGCTGCGGCGTGACACGTCGGCCGCGGTCGCGATGTCGTCGATGGTCGTGGCCTCGAAGCCGCGCTCCAGGAACAGTGCCATCGCCGCGCGGGTCAGCCGCTCGCGGGTCTCTTGCAATTTACGCTGGCGCAGGCCGGGACCATCAGGGGATTTTGCTCCTGCCGGCAATGGCTTGGCGCCTGTCCTGACCGATTTCCCGCCGGGCTTTGAAGCCTTCAAATTATTTCACCTCTTGCAAACTTGCACTCAGTGCACATTTAGACCGGTCGCGGGCCTCATTCCAGCCCCGAACGGAGATACGGCATGACCGACTGGAGCACGGCAGACATCCCCTCCCTCAGCGGCAAGACCGCCGTCGTGACCGGGGCGACGGGCGGCCTCGGCTACGAGACGGCGATGGCGCTGGCGGGCGCCGGTGCCATTGTCATACTCACCGGACGCAACGACGCAAAGGGCCTGCGGGCGATCGAGGGCATTTGCGAGCGGTTTCCCAACGCATTGATCGCCTACGAGCATCTCGATCTCGCCAGTCTCGCCTCCGTCGCCGATTTTACCAGGCGCTTTGCCGCCAGCAACGAGCAGCTCGATCTCCTGATCAACAATGCCGGCGTGATGGCGCTGCCGAAGCGGCAGCAGACGGAGGATGGTTTCGAGATGCAGCTCGGCACCAACTATCTCGGCCATTACGCGCTGACGGCACAGCTGTTGCCGCAGCTTCGCCGCGCGAAAGCGCCGCGCATCGTCAATCTGTCGAGCCTCGCGCACCGCTCCGGCGCGATCAATTTCGACGATCTGCAAAGCAAGCGTTCCTATCGTCCCTGGCGCGCCTATTGCCAGTCCAAGCTGGCGATGCTGATGTTTTCGCTGGAGCTGCAGCGCCACAGCCTCGCCGCCGGCTGGGGCCTGACGAGCCTTGCTGCCCATCCCGGCTACGCGCGGACCGATCTCATTCCGAACGGGCCGGGCGCCGACACCTTCCAGTCGCGTGTCAGCCGTTGGCTCCAGCCTTTCATCAGCCACTCCGCAGCCGAAGGCGCGCTGCCCACGCTGTTCGCGGCGACCTCGCCGGCTGCAGAGCCCGGCGGCTATTGCGGTCCGAACTGGTTCTACGAATTGAAGGGGCCGCCCGCGCCGGCGAAGATCATGCCGCAGGCGAAGGATTTCGCCGCGGCCGCCATGCTGTGGGATGTCTCGGCGACGTTGACCGGTGTATCCTTCGACGAGATCGCGGTCGCCGCATGAGCCGCGGGCCGGGTGGGGACGTCACGATGCAAGTCATCATCTTCGGCGCGACCGGCATGGTCGGGCAGGGCGTATTGCGCGAATGCCTGATCGACACCGGCATCGACCGCGTGCTCGTGGTCGGCCGCAGCCCGACCGGCGTCCGCAATGCGAAGCTCACCGAAATCACGCACGGCGATTTCACCGACTACTCGGCGATCGAAGCGCAGCTCACGGGCTTCGATGCCTGCTTCTTCTGCCTCGGCGTCTCCTCGATCGGCATGAGCGAGGATCGCTATCGCCATCTCACCTACGATCTCACGCTCGCAACGGCGACGACGCTCGCGAAGCTCAATCCGCAGATGACGTTCGTCTACGTCACCGGCGCCGGCACCGATTCCACCGAGCAGGGATCGCGGATGTGGGCGCGGATCAAGGGCAAGACCGAAAACGATCTGCTCAAGCTGCCGTTCCGGGGGGCCTACATGTTCCGCCCCGGGGCGATCCAGCCCCTGCACGGCGCCCGCTCCAAGACCGCCTGGGTGCAGGCCGTGTATGCCGCAACCGGGCCGCTCTGGTCGGCGCTGCGCCGGATCTCGCCGCGGCTCGTCACCTCGACCGAGCAGATGGGCCGCGCCATGATTCGTGTCGCCCGGGAGGGGTATCCGCGGAAGGTGCTGGAGATGGAGGATATCAATAGCCTCTAGCCGGCTAGCCCGTTAGTTTCACGGAAATTTCCGCGTCCGCGCGCGTTGAGCCTTATCGGCCCCCGAGGAGAAATGCCGGCGATGTCTCCCCAGCTCAAACTGATCGCGCTCGACGCCGACGATCTCGCCGTGATCTCGACCCATGTGCAGGACGCCCGCGTCCAGGCCGCCGACATCATCTGGCGGCAAAGCGAGAAGCGGCTGGTGGTCGGGATGAGCCGGCTGGACTGGGAGCAGTCACTGGACGGCGAGGCCGAACCCCGCCGGCTGGTCGCCGCGCTCCGCTTCGACCGCGTGCTCGCCTGCAAGTCGCGCAACATCGACCTCGGCGCGCCGGACGAGGTTCTGGACCTCGTCGGCATCGAGTTTCACTCCCAGGACGGCCGCGACGAGGAGCCCGGCGGCAGCGCCCTGCTGCTGTTCGCCCATGGCGGCGCCATCCGCCTCGACGTCGAATGTCTGGAATGCGAGTTGACCGATCTGGGGGCGGACGCGCTCGGGGCCGGACTGGGCCTCGAGGAGGAGGGGTGAGCTGGCCGGTATACCAGTCAAGCCAGGTCGGGCCGCTGCCGGAACGGCATCTCCCGAGGGTTGACGCAGCTTCCCCGCCGCGCCATTGAGCAGGGGGTCGGGTGAGCCAATCCGCCCCAAAGACCAGCCGGAAGCCAAGCCAAAAATGCCCGTTCGTCTCGACCGCAGCAGCGCCGATTTTGACCAGCGATTCGCGGCCTTCCTCGCCGCCAAGCGCGAGGTCTCGGCCGACGTCGAGGCCGCCGTGCGCACCATCGTCGACGACGTCGCCAGGCGGGGCGATGCGGCCCTGCTCGAGGCCACGGCAAAGTTCGACCGGCTGAAGCTGGATGCATCCGGCCTGCGCGTCACCGCCGCCGAGATCGAGACGGCCGTGAAGGCCTGCGATGCCGCGACGCTGGATGCGCTCAAGCTCGCGCGCGACCGCATCGAGACCTATCACCGCCGCCAGCTCCCGAAGGACGAGCGCTTCACCGATCCGCTCGGCGTGGAGCTCGGCTGGCGCTATACCGCGATCGAATCCGCGGGCCTCTATGTGCCCGGCGGTACCGCGGCCTATCCCTCCTCGGTGCTGATGAACGCCGTGCCCGCGCAGGTCGCCGGCGTCTCGCGCCTCGTCATGGTGGTGCCGTCGCCGGACGGCAAGCTCAACCCGCTGGTGCTGGCGGCCGCTTCGCTTGGCGGCGTAAGCGAGATCTACCGGGTCGGCGGCGCGCAGGCCGTGGCGGCGCTGGCGCACGGCACCGCCACGATCGCGCCGGTGGCCAAGATCGTCGGCCCCGGCAACGCCTATGTCGCCGCCGCAAAACGGCTGGTGTTCGGCAAGGTCGGTATCGACATGATCGCCGGCCCCTCCGAGGTGCTGGTGATTGCCGACGACACCGGCAATGCCGACTGGATCGCCGCTGATCTGCTGGCGCAGGCCGAGCATGATGCCAGCGCGCAATCGATCCTGATCACGGATTCCGCGCGCCTCGCCGCGGATGTCGAGAAGGCCGTCGAAGCGCAGCTGAAGACATTGCCGCGCACCGCAATTGCCGGCGCCTCCTGGGCCGATTTCGGCGCCATCATCATGGTGAAGAATCTTGCCGACGCCATTCCGCTCGCGGATGCGATCGCGGCCGAGCATCTCGAGATCATGACTGATGATCCCGATGCGCTTGCCGCAAAGATCCGCAACGCCGGCGCGGTGTTCCTCGGGGCGCATACGCCCGAGGCGATCGGCGACTATGTCGGCGGCTCCAACCACGTGCTGCCGACGGCGCGCTCGGCGCGGTTCTCCTCAGGCCTCGGAGTTGCCGACTTCATGAAGCGCACCTCGATCCTGAAATGCGGCCCGGACCAGCTGCGTGCGCTCGGACCTGCCGCGATGACGCTCGGACAAGCGGAAGGGCTGGACGCTCATTCGCGCTCGATTGGATTGCGCCTCAATCTGTCATGACCCAGCCGCCCGAACAGGACGACTCGACCAATCGCATCGTCGCGGTCACCCTCGACGAGGACTCGATCGGCCGTTCCGGGCCCGACATCGAGCATGAGCGCGCGATCGCCATCTACGATCTGATCGAGCAGAACCTGTTCGCGCCCGATGGCGCCGACGGGAAGGGGCCGTTCACGCTGCATATCGGAATCACCGGCAGCCGGCTGATGTTCGACATTCGCCTTGAGGACGGTGCGCCCGTGGTCGCGCATCTGTTGTCGTTGACGCCGTTCCGGCGGATCGTGAAGGACTATTTCATGATCTGCGACAGCTACTATCAGGCGATCCGGACAGCTACGCCGGACAAGATCGAGGCCATCGACATGGGGCGCCGCGGCATCCATGACGAGGGATCGCGCACGCTCCAGGAGCGGCTGAAGGGCAAGGTGCGGGTCGACTTCGAGACCTCGCGCCGGCTGTTCACGCTCATCACCGTCCTGCACTGGAAGGGTTAGGCGCATGATCCCGAAAAGTGGGCACCGGTTTTCGGACCAGATCATGCGCGAGACAAACGGCTTAATGGCCCGGAAAAATGTGCAGCGGTTTTCCGACAAGGCCATGCCCTCTCTCAAAAGAGGCTAGGCGCGATGGCGGGTCCGCCACGCGCACGCGATCCGCAATCGGTGCTGTTCGCCTGCGCGATGAACAGCGTGCGCTCGCCGATGGCCGAGAGCCTGCTGCGGCACATGTTTCCGCAGGGCCTCTACGTGAAGTCGGCCGGCGCCAGGAAAGGCGAGCTCGATCCCTTCGTGGTCGCCGTGATGGACGAACTGGGGCAGGACATCTCCGCCCACAAGCCGCAGACCTTCGAGGAGCTGGAGGACTGGGAGGGGCTCAATTTCGACCTCATCATCACGCTCTCGCCCGAAGCGCACCACAAGGCGCTGGAGCTGACCCGCACGCTCGCCGCCGACGTCGAATACTGGCCGACGCAGGATCCCACCACCATCGAAGGCAGCCGCGACCAGAAGCTCGCCGCCTACCGCGAGGTCTGCGACCAGCTGTTGATGCGCATCCGCAGGCGTTTTGCGAAGGTCGGCGCGGCGAGCGGTTAGCCGTAACACCCGCGTCACAGACCGAGGGCACACGCATGTTGGACGCCTCGAATCAGTAAAGTCCGGGTTCCCGGGTTGTGAAATCAGCCCCCTTCCGATAGGTTCCGCGCGCAATTCACCCCCTGCTTCATCCCCCAATCACCTTATGCTCGGCCGCCCCAAATTCGTACTTGCCTCCGGTTCGCCGCGGCGCCTGTCGCTGCTCAACCAGGCCGGCATCGAGCCGGACGCGCTCCGGCCGGCCGACGTCGACGAGACGCCGAAGCGGGGCGAGCTGCCGCGCGCCTGCGCCAACCGTCTCGCAAGGGCCAAGGCCGACGCTGCCCTGAAATCGGTGCAGCTCGACGACGAGCTGCGCGGCGCCTTCATCCTCTCAGCCGACACGGTTGTGGCGGTCGGCCGCCGCATCCTGCCCAAGGCCAACCTCGTGGACGAGGCCGCGCAGTGCCTGCGGCTGCTGTCGGGCCGCAACCACCGCGTCTACACCGCGATCTGCCTGGTGACGCCGCGCGAGGCCTTCCGCCAGCGCCTGGTCGAGACCCGCGTCCGCTTCAAGCGCCTCTCCGAGGACGACATCCAGGCCTATATCGGCTCCGGCGAATGGCGCGGCAAAGCCGGCGGTTACGCCGTGCAGGGCATCGCCGGCTCCTTCGTGGTCAAGATGGTGGGGTCCTACAGCAACGTCGTCGGCCTGCCGCTCTACGAGACCACGACGCTGCTCGGCGGCGAGGGTTTTCCGATCCGCTTCGGCTGGCTCAACGCCACGGCCATCTAGCGCGCCGACAAAAATCTCGAAAACAACCCCATGCACAGTAGAATGGGCCCGCCGGACCCGGCCCGCGACGCCTGCGCGACCGCCCGAGGAACCGCTTTGCCGACAGGCTCTTGAACGCCTTCACCCCGAGTAAGCTGCCGACATCATGGACGACCACGTCAAAAAGCCCGCCGGCCCGCTCAAAACCTGCCCGATCTGCGGCAAGCCGCAGTCGGAAGCCACCCGCCCGTTCTGCTCCTCGCGCTGCCGCGACGTCGACCTGAACCGCTGGCTGAAAGGCTCCTACGTCATCCCCGGCCGCGATGACGAGGCGGACGGCGAAGAATAATTACTAATATCAATTGCTTACTCCGATGGTCGACGCGCCGCGCGCCTGCCGCAGCAAGTCCGCCCCATCTTGTGCACAGCCGGGCCGCGCCCGGCGAAGCCTCTTGGCGAAGCCGGGTGGACAGGCCGCTTCTAGCCCACTATAAACCGCCCGCTCGATGGGCCTTGGCCCCTCTTTGGAGCACGCCCAGGTAGCTCAGTTGGTAGAGCATGCGACTGAAAATCGCAGTGTCGGTGGTTCGATTCCGCCCCTGGGCACCATCCTGGTGTTTGCCCTCGTTCTCCGGCATCCGCTGACGCGAATTTCTCCGGCCTATTTCACGAACGCCACGCATCGTGGCTGAGCGCGAACCTTGGTTTAGCGGGCGCGGTGCTGCTGACGATGCTCATTCATGGCTGCGCCCGCTTCAAGGCGGAATGCAACGATGATTTCCGCCCGCTCCAGGAGCCAAACCTCATCGTCGTCGCCATCGCGGTCGCCGTTCTGATGACGTTCTTCCAGTGGTTGATCACCACGGACGGATGACGAGAGCGGCCGAATCAAGTTGCAGGGTTCGGCGATGCAACTTCAATCGGCGCGTGATATCCTCGTCTCGGGGGATGGAATGGACTGTCCCTCCGCATCTGGAAGGACATGGCCATGACGTTGTCGTCACGCTTCGTTGCGCGTCCCGCTGTCACATTCCCATCGATTGCACTGTTGCTGTGCGGCCTGAGCGGCACGGCAATGTCTCAACCGACGCCCACCGAGACTCAGCTTCCCAGCATCACGGTCGACGCGCCGAGACAGGTGGCGAGGCCGCACAAGCCAACGCATCACGTGGCCATCCGCAGCACCGGGTATCGGACATCGCCAGCCACATCGACGGCCGCGGCGGCGCCGATGTCGGATGCCGCGAGGCTCGCCAAGCTCGAACGCGAAACGAGCAGCTGTGCCGGCGGTTGCCAATCGAGCTTCAAGACGGGAAATCAGCCCTGGGTCGGCTGCAACGCTTCGGGCGGCGTGTACTCCTTCACGTGCCGGAACGTCGGCAACTTCAAGACTTACGACGAGTGCAAGGAAGCCGGACGGGTCACCGGCTGGCGATCGGGCGAGACCTCGGCGTATTGCAGCAGCCTGGCGTTGAAGTAGGGGCGGCTGGGGTTGAGGAGGCTCGTCGGCTAGGCCAGCCTCCTCCGATCGGACTGGGCACAGTCGCCCGCGTATCGATAATCACGGCGTGATCGCCGGTACCTATCATCGCACGCTGCGGTTCCGGTCGAAAACGCGACCAAGCCCAATAATGCTCAGTAGCGCTCCGTCAGAACTTCGAACCGACACCTCGATTGTTGATGCGAGAGCGATCCGGTGGGCAACCTGCAAACCCGCAAGACGAAGTCTGCCTTCTAATTCGCTTTGGGCCCGGGCGGTCCGATCGGGCCTGCAGGTCCGGCCGGCCCTGGAGGACCCGCTGGCCCGGGGAGGCCGCAATTCTGTATCACCACGTCTCTCGTATCTGGTCCGGACGTGATCTTTACAATACAAGTCGATGGAAACTCCGGTCCAATCCACCGAAATCCTCCGCTCGAAGTGCTCTCGACTTTCACGGTTTTGCTCGGACTGATCTTGATTTCCACGCTGGACTCGCGGGGCCGTCTTACTCTTCCGACGATGACCAACTCGCCCTGCGATATGGTGGCGGTTGTTATGAATATTTCCGCATGCGCGCTTTCAGTCCACGCAATTGCAAAGCCAGCAATAAGAGCTCCAACGGTGCCAAAAGGCTTTGCGAACATCATGGGCCTCCCCGCTTCCCTCACCGATGGTTAGGAGACCAGTTTGGTGCGAAGGCGCCCGTACTCGGTGTCGGTTATGGATCCCGATTTTTTGAGCTGATCGAGCTTGGAAAGCTCGTCGGCGACACTAAAGCCGACGATGTGCCGTAACTCCTCGCGCGCCCGCTGAGCCTGCTCGGCGCTGCGTTCCGCCATCCCCCTGCCTTGGGTGATGAGGTAAGCAAAGATGCCGAGGTAGGAGGTCAGAACAAGTGCAAGCACCCACAGTGCCTTACCCCATCCGGAAATGTCGTGGCGCCTGAACAGGTCGCCATAGATGACAATGAGCAGCCAGAACCAAACGACAAATGCGAATACAGCAATTATATCCATCAGGAAATTTCGATATGTGAATCCTTCCTGAGCGAAGAACATTGCGATCTCCTTATTGAGTTGCCGTTCTCGATCTTTTCTGTAGGCCAGTCGCACGGCCCGCTACGCGAAGGCTCAACGGCAGTACCGATGCGACACGCGGTGCGACCTTCCGCTGGTCGAGCGGTACCAGCAGTTGCCGTTCCTCCAATAATATCGATGCCAATGTTGATGTCGCCGGTGGGCGCCCGCGATGGCTCCGGCCGTCGCCCTATGGCAGCGCCGCGGCGACCACCAACAGCACCACCGATGACGGCACCTCGAAGCGCACTCTGAGCAAATGATTCGCTGGAAGGGACCATTCCTGCGAACGAGAGCAGGATGACGAACAGTGCAAGCTTTCGCATTGGGGCCTTCCTTGATTGACCGCTTCTGCCATGCCGTGCCGCCGAATAGCTCCGAGCGGTGATTAGCGCCGCCGCGGAGCGGCATAGCGCGGGTTGATGCCGCAATATGCGTTCGTGCCAGAAGCAGCAGCCAGGCATTGCGAGCGGGTGGCGAACTGACAATTGCCCGGAAAGCCCCAATTGCGACCTCGCAGGCAGTATCGATCCGCCTCGGCAGCTCGGACCGGCTCCAAAAAAGCAAGGAATACAGCGGCAGTGAGTAACGTCAGCATCGGAGCGACACGATGCATATCGATCTCCGTGGATGGATGGAGGTGAATATACCGGCGGCGCGAGGGGAATACCGCCAGTAAAAGCCCTTGCCAGACGCTGGGGCGTTTATTGATGCTACCTGGCGCGAAAAGCGCTCATGCTATTCAGGCTCGGAACCGCTTGTAGGTAAACGTAACAGTTGCCATTGCGTGTCCTTGAATGCGGACCGCTGGCCGGATGACGTACGGCTTTCGGATAGCGAGCCCCGTTTCATCTGCGCCGCCTGCGGCAGGCGGGCGCCGATGTCGCGCCAGATGGAGCCGCAGAGACATGGTTCGGGGAGAACGATCCCGAGGGCGTGGCGTTTGAATATGAGGTTCTTCAATGAACCGGATCGGCCGCAGGACTATCTACGCCATGTTAGTAATCGTTGTGCTGCTGATCGACTGGTAGATTCTCGCACCGCTTTGAAGGGGTGAGACGTCGTCGCGCAAGGCCAATGAACCTTGCATACTTGTAACGAGGCGGACACCGAAGCGCCTTCTGGGTGGCCAAATGCTGGCGGAATGTGAGGGCTTATAAAAGCCGACCCTGGCCCACGGGATTTACTCCGATGTTATTTCAAGCGGCGATTATTTGCCTGATCGTACTCAGCATCGGCGTTCTCGTCGCCCACGCGGTTGACGCTCTCAGAACGTAGCGAGCCCGCCAGCGTGAACCGGCGGGCCTCCACCTCGGTCTTCTCAGTTCACGCCCAGAGTCTGGCGTTGAAGTAGATGCGGCTGGGGTTGAGGGGGTTCGTCCGCTGGGCAGCCTCCTCCGATCGGACTGGGGTACAGTCGCCCGCGCATCGATCATCACGGCGTGATCGCCGATACATGTCATCGCACCGGCATGTCGCTTTCGCTCATGCGAGCTGCTCGCCCGCTTGCGTCGCCTACCGCCCCGCCTTCGCCAAGCCTGCCAGGCTCGCCGCCAGCTCATCGCTTCGGAACGGCTTCGTCAGCCGCGACAGGTCCGGCGTGATGCCTTCGTTGTTGGCGTAGCCCGACACGACGAGGATCTGGAGCTCGGGATATTGATTGCGCAGCGCGAGGCCGAGGTCTGTGCCGCTCATGCCGGGCATCAAATGGTCGGTGACGAGCAGGTTCGGCCGCAGGCCTTCCCTGACGCGCTGAAGCGCATCCTCCGCCGAGCCGGCTTCGACGACGTTGTAGCCGAGCTCGCCCAGCATCTCGGCGGTGCTCATGCGCACCAGCGGTTCGTCATCCACCAGCAGAGCCGTGCCGACGGGCTGTGGCCGCAGTTTTGATTGCGGGACGGCATCAATGGCGCCCGCGACGGCGTGGCTGACCGGCAGCCACAGCTCGACCGTCGTCCCCGCCCCCACGGCGCTCCTGATCGTCAGCGCGCCGCCGAGCTGTGACGCAAGGCCGTGGACCATCGAGAGGCCAAGACCGGTGCCTCGCCCGACGCCCTTGGTCGAGAAGAACGGTTCGACGGCGTGGGCCAGCGTGAACTCGTCCATGCCGATGCCGGTGTCGGCGACAGAGATGCAGACATAGGTGCCCGGTGCCAACTCCGAATTGTGAGAGTCTCCAACCGTCCGCGCCTTCGCCGAGATGCGCAACTTGCCGCCGTGGGGCATGGCATCCCTGGCGTTCACGCTGAGATTCAGGATCGCCATCTCGATCTGGTTGGGATCGGCCATGGCCGCGGGAAGGTCTTCCGGCGTGTCCACCGTGACCTGGATCTGCGGCCCGGTCGTGCTCGAGATCAGGTCGCCCATCTCGGCAACGAGGAGACCGATGCTGACGGGAATGGCCTGAAGCGGTTGCCGGCGCGCGAAAGCGAGCAGGCGCTGAACCAGCGTCTTGGCGCGCTCGGCCGCCTGTGCCGCACCGGCGATGAGGCGATGCTCGCGCTCGCCGCCGATGCCCTTGCGCTGAAACAGGTCGAGCAGGCCGACGATCGGCGTGAGCAGATTGTTGAAATCGTGCGCGACGCCGCCCGTGAGCTGGCCCATCGCCTCCATCTTCTGGGCCTGGCGGAGCGCCTCCTCGGCCTGCGCGAGCCGCGCCTGCTCCTCCAGGCGATCCGTCACGTCGACCCCGGTCAGGAACGCGCCGATCCGCGTGCCGTCCGGAGCGCGGAGCGCCTCGAACTTCAACTCGTAGACGCGGCGGTCGAACCGGGGATCGCCGAACTCCTCGATGTTGGTGAAGGCTTCGCCGGCCAGCGCCCGGCTCCAGACCGTGGTTGCCGCAGCGAGATGCTCGGGCCGGTCGGCCAGGAATTCGTGCAGGGAATCGCCGACCCGCGGGCGCTTACCGTAGATGCGCTGATAGGCATCGGCGCAGGACGTGTTGATGGCGAGCCAGCGATAATCGAGATCGAGGGCTTGAATCTGTCCGTCGGTGGTTTCCACGATCGTCGCCAGCAAATGACGCTCGGCGGTCCGTTCGGCGACGCGTTGTTCGAGGGTCGCAGTCAGCTCCCTGTATCGCGCTTCGCTCGCCCGCAGCCGCGTCTCGCCCAGCACGCGCTCCGTCGTCTCGGACACGATACAGAGCACTCCGCCGACCGAGCCGTCATCGTCCCGCACGGCTGAGTAGGAGACGTCCCAGTAGCTGGTTT
This sequence comes from Bradyrhizobium sp. MI1.7, assembly GCF_055811795.1. NCBI lineage: Bacteria > Pseudomonadati > Pseudomonadota > Alphaproteobacteria > Hyphomicrobiales > Nitrobacteraceae > Bradyrhizobium > Bradyrhizobium sp. MI1.7. The sequence continues at coordinate 10,892 of NZ_JBVVPO010000091.1, read as the reverse complement.
CGCCGTAGCCGTGGCGCTCGACGTAAAACGGACGATCCTTGGCGGCGAACGTCTTTCTGGTTCGGCGCACGCCTGACAGCAGCGGTTCGAGATCGTCCCACAGCTCGCCCCAGTTTTCGATCGCGGGGCGACCGAGGGCGCGGGGGTGATTGGCGCCGATGCCCGGGGCGTAGGCGTCATTGTAGAGCGCGACGAAGTTGGGCCCCCAGAACAGGACGATCTGGGCTTGCGCGGCCAGCAGCATGCTGACCGTCGTTTTCAGTGCCTGAGACCAATCGCGGGGATGACCGAGCGGTGAATCCGACCAGTCGCGGGCGCTCATCATCGCGCCCAGCTTGCCTCCGTCAGCGAGGAAGCCCATTTCAATTGACCGCCGAGCAGCCTTCTCAGACAGCACCGGATCCCCCGCTACGCGTGACACGGGCGTCCTTGCCCATTCGAGCCGGTATTTCGAGGGCTCGTACTCAAGCGCAGATAACACCCGGCGCGCGCTCTGGTTCCATTCCAGTCGATTCCCGCCGTCCTTGTGCTATTGCTGCTCCCCGCAACTTGACGCGAGGTTCCCATGCTCCCCATTCCCGCAGACATCTTCACCGAACCCGAGGACGTCTCGCCCGACGGCCTTGCCAATCTCGGCCCGCTCCGCCGTCTCGCAGGGAGCTGGCAGGCGGACAAGGGCATCGACATCAATCCGAAGGCGGAGGGGCCGGAGCGGCGGACCTTCATCGAGCGCATCCGCATGGACCCGATCGACCCGCAGGCCAACGGGCCGCAGCTGTTTTACGGGCTGCGCTATCACATCCACATCAACACGCCCGAGGAAGACATCACCTTCCACGACCAGGTCGGCTATTGGCTGTGGGAGCCCGCGACCGGGCTGATCATGCAGACGCTCGCGATTCCGCGCGGACAGGTCTTGCTCGCCTCGGGCAAGGCCGGGCCGGATGACAGGAAGATATCGGTCACGGCGAAGCGCGGCGATACCGCTTACGGAATCTGCTCGACCGATTTCCTGGAACAGGCCTTCCGCACCGATTCTTATCGCTGCGACATCACCTTCAACGATGACGGAAGCTGGAGCTATCTGATCCAGACCGAGTTGTTCGTGCGCGGCGCGCCGTTCAACCATCACGACAGCAACACGCTGAAGCTCGTCGCGCCGCCAAAACTCAATCCGCTCGCGGTGATCGTGAAGGATCGCGCCGGGCGCGATGGATCGGCGGCCTGAAGCGTACCCGGAGAATTGCATGAAGCCCTACGTCATTTGCCTGATGCATTCCAGCCTGGACGGCCGCACGCATCCCAGCCGCTGGCGGCCGAAGGGGGCGGGCACAGACTGGTTCGAGAAGATCCATGACGAACTCGGCGGCGATGCCTGGGTGATCGGCCGCGTCACCGGCTCCGAGTTCGCCAAGGGCAAGCCCTATCCTGCAACGGCGGGCGAGACATTTCCCCGCCAAAGCTGGTTCGCGCGGCGCGATGCGAAAACCTACGGCGTCGTGCTCGACGCGCAGGGCAAGATCGGCTGGGGCCGGTCAGACATCGGCGGTGACCCGATCGTCGTGGTGCTGACCGAGGGCGTGCCGGATTCGCATCTGGCGGGGCTGCGCGACGAGGGTGTGTCCTACATCTTCGCCGGCAAGTCCGAGATCGACCTCGCACTGACGCTGGACATCCTCCATCGGGAGTTGGGTGTGAAGCGCCTGCTGGTGGAGGGCGGCGGCGTCGCCAATGGCGCCTTCCTGCGCGCCGGCCTCATCGACGAATTCAACTTGATCCTCAGCCCCGCGATCGATGGCGCCAGGGGCGCACCCTTCGTGTTCGATTCGACGGACGCGGACAGCGACAAGCGCGCGCCGCTCGCCGCGATGACGCTGGAGAGCACGCGCGACCTCGGCGGTGGCGTTCTGCTGCTGCGCTATCTGATCAAGAACGACCCGCAAGCGATGCCCAAGTAAGGCATCGGCATGGGACAATTGGAGCACATCGTCATCGTCGGTGCCGGCGCGGCCGGGCTGATGGCGGCGCGCGAGCTGGCACGTGCGGGCAGGACGGTCACGATCCTGGAGGCGCGCGAGCGCTGCGGCGGGCGCATCGATCCGCTGCCGGCGTCCGAGTTCGGCTACCCCGCCGATGGCGGCGCCGAATTCGTCCATGGCGAGGCGCCGGTCACGCGCAAGCTTGTGCGCGAGGCGGGACTGTCGCTGCAGGAGATCGAAGGCACCCAGTGGAGCTTTGACGGCACGAGGCTCTCGCACGAAGACCGTCACGATCCGCACGAGGCAGAGCTGTACGCCGCGCTGGGGGCGTTGAGGGATGATCTCACGGTTGCCGATTTCCTCCGCAGCCACTTCGCCGGGCCTGGGTATGACCAGCTGCGCCATTCGATCGAGCGCATGGTCGAGGGCTACGACGCCGCCGACCCCGAGCGCGCCTCGACGCTGGCGCTGCGCGAGGAATGGATGGACGGCGGGCATCACGCCCAGGCGCGCATCGTCGGCGGCTACGGCGCGCTGATCGATTTTCTGGCGAGCGAGTGCCGCGGGATTGGCGTGACGTTTCGCTTCGGCTGCGCGGTATCGACGATCGAGGAGACGGGCGGCGCGCTGGCCGTCCGCTGTGCCGGCGGCGACGTGCATGGCTGCGATCGCGTGATCCTCACCGTCCCGCTGCCGTTGCTGCGCGAGATCGCGCTTCCGGAGCCCGCACGCGCGAAGGCTGCGGCAGCTGACGATATCGGCTTCGGCAGCGTGATAAAAATCCTGCTGCGGTTCGCGCGGCCGTGGTGGCGCGAGCGAAGCGAAGATCTCGCGGACATGACCTTCCTGCTGTCGGACCAGTCGATCCCGGTGTGGTGGACGCGGCATCCGGACGAGCATCCCGTGCTCACCGGCTGGTTCGGCGGGCCGCGAACGGCCGAGCTTGCGAAGCTCGATCGGCAAGGGCTGATCGATGCCGGGGTCGATTCGCTTGCGGCCATCTTCGGCGTGTCGCGGGGCGACATCGCGCGCGATCTCGTGGCGGCTGCGGCGACCAACTGGCTGCACGATCCCTTCGCCCGCGGCGCCTATTCCTGGGCGACGCCGCGGACGCGCGAGGCCCAGGCGATCCTCGCGCGCGCCGACGGCCCGGTGCTGTTCTCTGGTGAAGCGCTCTATCGCGGCCGCGACATGGGGACGGTCGAGGCGGCGCTGGCGAGCGGGCTGGAGACTGCGGAGATGATTTTGCGAGGATGAAAAAAGGCCCGCACAAGGCGGGCCTAATGTCTCACCAGCGGCCGCCGCCGAAGCTGAACGTCACGCCGGGACCTCCGCCACCATAATAGCCGTACGGTCCGCCGCCGTAATAGCCGTGGTGCCGCGGGTAATAACCGTAGCTCCGGTAGTGCGGACGATAGTAGCCGTGATGGTGATGGCGCCATTGGTGATGGCGATGGCCGTGGTGGTGGTGCCTGTGCTGCGCGCTGATGTCGGTGGACTGGCCGGCTGGCGCGTTCTGCTTTGCGCTGGCCTTGCCCGCCGCGTTGGCCGTGGATCCGCCGGCGAGCGCCGCTGCACCCACAGCCATCGCGACAAAGAGATACTTCATGTCATCACTCCAGTTGAGAAGTCGCGTGATAACAGATGGCTGTCCGCTGCGTTCCGACCAGTGCGGGCGTCGAAACGACGCAGACGAAATTCCGATCGACGTGTGAACGATGTGGCGCGATCTATTGTCGCATCGCTTCGAGCGAAGCGATCACGTCGGCGGCGCTGACGATGCGCGCAAATTCGCCGTTGAGATTCGACAGCGTCATCGCATGAATCTCTTCAGCCGAATGCTTGTCGCCATCTGGTCCGATCCGGTCGAAGGTCCAGGTCGCATCGCGCACGAGGCTCGCGTCGAAACCGAGATTGCCGGCCATCCGCGTCGTCGTCTCGACGCAATGATTGGTGGTGGCGCCGCAGATCACGAGCGTCGTGATGTTGCCCGCGCGCAGGCGCGTCTCGAGATCGGTGCCGATGAAGGCGCTGTTGACGCGCTTGACGATCACCGCCTCGCCCGGCGCTTCGCGCGCCTCGCCCTTGACCGTGTAGCCGGAGTTTTGCGGCAGGAACGTCGAGTTCGGCTTGGTGCCTTCGTGGCGGATGTGGAAGATCGGCGCGCCGCGCTTCCTGAATGCGGCGAGCAGATCGGCGATGCGCGCCACCGCGTCCGGATTGTTGCGCCGCTTGCCGGCCGCCTCCCATTCGTCGAATGCGCGCTGAACGTCGACGACGACGAGGGCGGGGAGGGGGCTGATCATGAGGAGCGGCTTCCAGACTTGCTTGCTGCGCGAAGTATGCGGGGCGACCGACGTGGCAGGCAATGTCGATTTTCCCTCGTTTCGCGACAGCTCTCGTGCCCCGGACGCAGAGAGCTGCGCGAGTGCGCGGCCCTCACGGATGCGGATCGGGAAACCCGTGGCGTTCGGAGAGCACGGCGAGGATCGCGTCCTTGTCGGCGATGAAGGCGCGGCCGTGGTGACTGCCGGTCTGGTGCGGCGACGTCATCCCGTCGGCCAGCACGAGCAGCGGCAGCGACTGGTTCTCCTCGCCGACCAGCGCGATCGCCGACAGCCTTGGCCGCGGCCATGCGATGCGCTCAACGTCGAGCTTTTCGGCGAGCTGCGGAAACGAGGCGAGCACGCCCTCGATCAACGCGCAATGCCAGCAATAGAAACGCTGGCCCGGAAAGGCGGGGTCCTCGAAACCAGGGCGCAGCAGAAACAGGCGGTCGCGAGTCATGAATCGCTCCAAAGCATGGCGCGATCATACATGCCGACAGCAGCGGATGATGCCGTTACTTGAACGGATCCTGGATCGATGGCGACGATTGCCGGATGCGGCGCACGCTCACCGGCTTGCCGTCGGAGACGAACAGCAGCTCGTACCGGCGGCCCTCGCTGTCGGTCGCCGTGCAGGTGACGTCCGTGACCTTCCTTGCGGCGAAATTGCCGGTCTGGCGGCAGACGCCGGTCGAGGTCTGCTCAGCCGGCACCGGCAGGCCGTCGACCTTGGGCCTGTCCTTGGAATTGAGCAGCATGCGGTCGATTCGCAGCTCGTAGGAATTGTCGTCCGCGCGCTGGCCGTTCTCGCCGGAGAACGACACGACATGGTTGGCGTCGGAGGGATCGTCGACGGCGACCGCGAAATTGACCCGGCCCTTGTCACCATGGGCGTAAGCCACCGTCTTGCACGCGAAGGTGCGCCCCGCGACCTTCAGCGTCTTGCAGTGGCCCGACATCAGCGCCAGCAGGTCGATGAAGGCGTTCTGCGCCGGCGGGTTGTTGACGGGGATGGGCGCGGAAGACTCGGCAAAACAAGGGCTTGCGAGAATCGCGAGGGCCGCGGCGAGGACCGGTCGGCGGAGGCGCATCATCAGGCTCGTATGCCAGGGGGCCACGGCGGCGGAAAAGTTCCGCTCAACAACGAGCGAACCACAAATTGGTTGCGATCCCGTTTGTTCAGCTAGACCCGACTGGAATACCACCGCACCACCCATCGGCGATTCATCCGATCGCCCCATCCCGTCCTAGCAGGCCACTTGCTGCCAGACCGATGTTTTTTTCGTGGCAGAGCTAAACGGTCGCCGCCTGCCAGCGCGTATCGCGAAGCGAGGGCCGGCGGTGCAGGCGGGCGTCGAGCAGCGCGCGGGCACGGGGCAGCTCACCGCTGCGCATGAGCGCGACGATGTAGGTATCCTCGATCAGTTCGCGCTGGGCATGGCTGCCGCCGATGCGCACGACCTCGCCGAGGACGGGCGCGAGCGTTCGCACGCATGAGGCGTAATCCTCGCGGGCAAAGGCCACGAGCGCACGGCAGATCGCCGGCACCACGGGACCGGCCGGCAGCTTGCCCTCAGTGAGCCGCTGCTCGATCGCCGCGAGGCGCGCGGCGAGCGCCTCCTGGTTCTGCGTCGCCGCAGCGAACAGCGCCATGTGGACGTCGGCAAAGGGCAGGCTCGATTTCGGAAACAGTTTTTGCGCGGTGGCATCGGCCTCGAGCCAGAGCGCTTCCGGCACGGTGTGGCCGTAAGCCGACAGGCGCCAGAGCAGCGAGGCGCCGTCGGTGACGACGTTGAGCGGCGGCGCCTTCGTGGCGGAGGGCTGAAGCACGTCGGCATAGATCGCAAGCGCGCGCGCCGCATCGCCATGCTCGAGCGCGCCGAGCGCCTGGTGCCAGCGGATATGGCCGTGCAGGATGCCGGCGCGGTCGTAAGAGGGGATCCATTCGTCGACGAGGCGATCAGCCGCGTCGATCGAGCCGTCCTCGAACATCGCGTGCAGCACGGCGTGCGCGGCATGGGCGTTCTGACGGCGCAGGTCGAAGCCACGCTCGGTGACGCCGCGACCGCGCGCGACGTCGCCATTCTCGGTCATGGCCCAGCCGGACATGGTGAGAAACCACCAGTCCTCGCCATAATGCTGCGCGACGCGCTCGCACAGCTCGTGCCGCGCGCGGTCGTGATCGGGCATGCCGGAGAACGCGAACAGGCCGAACGCGCCGAGCGGCAGCGACAGCACCACGGCGTCGCGCGGCCATGCGTCGACGTGTTTCAGCGTCGATGCGATCGCCTCGGGCAGCCGGCCCTCGATCGCAAGCGCCAGCGTCTCGACATGCGAGCGCTCGCGCTCCGTGCCGCGCTTGGCGACGCGTTCGCGTGCCACAGCCGCCTTCTGCCGGGCGAGATCGCCCTGCTGATAGAAGGCATGCACGCGGGCGCGGGCGATGTGGGGAAGCGCGAAATCCGGATCGGCCGCAATCGCGCGCTCCAGCGCCTCCGCCGTGCCGGTCCAGCCGGCCAGCATGAGATCGACGCCTTCGCGATAGGCGCTTGCCGCCTCGTGCGAAGACGTCGAGAGCGAAAGGCCGTAGCGGTCTTCGTGCGCCGTCATCGTCTTCAGCTCTCAAGCCGTCCGCGCGCGGCGTCCCTCGATCGGATAGGCGGGGTCGTTGTAGCCCGGCGTCGAGGGATGGCCCGGCACGACCAGCCGGTCGATCAGCGCCTCGTCATCCGCCGTGAAGCGGTAGTCGAGCGCGCGGATGTAGCCGTCCCACTGCTCCTCGGTGCGCGGGCCGGCGACGATCGAGCTGACAAAGGCGGAGTTCAGCACCCAGGCGACCGCGAACTGGCCGGCGGTGATGCCCTTCGTCTCGGCGTGGGTCTTGATCTCCTGCGCGAGCTGGAGCGATTCCGGCCGCCATTCCGTCTGCATCATGCGGGTGTCGTTGCGGCCGGCGCGTGTCTCCTTGTCCGGCGCGGCGTCGGGCTTGTACTTGCCGGTGAGCACGCCGCGCGCCAGCGGGCTGTAGGGCACGATGCCGAGGCCGTAATAGGAGCAGGCCGGGAAGTGCTCGACCTCGGGCATGCGGTTCACGGCGTTGTAATAAGGCTGGCTCACCGCGGGCCGGTCGATGCCGAGCCGGTCGCAGATGTTGCAGATCTCGGCGACGCGCCAGGCGCGGTAGTTCGAGACGCCGAAATAGCGCACCTTGCCGGCGCGGATCAGATCGCCCATCGCGCGCACCGTCTCCTCCAGCGGTGTCGCATGGTCTTCCTTGTGCAGATAATAGATGTCGATGTGGTCGGTGCCGAGCCGCTTCAGGCTCTCGTCGGCGGCCTGCAACACCCAGCGGCGCGACAGGCCGACACGGTTGGGATCGTCGCCCATACCAGTGTTCATGGGGTTGGCGAGTTTTGTGGCGAGCACCCAGGCGTGCCGGTTGTTGCCGATCGCGCGGCCGACGACCTCCTCGGAGCCGCCCTTCGAATAGGCATCCGCCGTGTCGATGAAATTGATCCCGGCCTCATGCGCCTTGGCGATGATCCGATTTGATGCGGCTTCATCGGTAGGTCCGCCGAACATCATGGTGCCCAGACAGATCGGCGAGACTTTCAGGCCGGTGCGGCCGAGCTGGCGGTATTGCATGGGCTGTTTCCTCAACGCTATCGAAGCTGGCAGCATAGCCAGCTAATTCCGTCATTGCGAGCGCCGCGAAGCAATCCAGGGTTTTGCCACCGGGGAGTTTATGGATTTGTTAGCGGGGCGGGGCAATTCGAGTGTTGGGGGGGGGCGTTGCGGCCGCGCAGCGGTGAA
>NZ_JBVVPO010000091.1:0-2763 GCF_055811795.1 Bradyrhizobium sp. MI1.7 | reverse complement strand
GGCTTTATGAGTGGGGTTGCGGTGGCGGCGTGTGCCCGGGGTGCTTTTTGGGGGGTTTGGTCTGGCTATAGTTTGCGGGGGGGCGAAATTTGGGCCCACATACTCGGTGTCATCGCCCGCGCCGGGGGGCGATCCAGTATTCCAGAGACGGCTGTGATTGAGCCGAGAGGCTGCGGCGTACTGGGTCGCCTGGTCAAGCCGGGCGACGACAGCGGTGGGTGTAGTTAGAGCGGCAGCCCGACCGCGCGACGCTACCCCGGCCCCTTCAAGATCTTGAACACGCCATTCGCCATCACGATGCAGCGACCATCCACCGTCACTTCCGTGCTCATGAAGATGAGGCTGCGCGTCGAGCGCACCACGCGGGGGCGGGAGATCAGGATGTCGCCGATCTGGCCGGCCTCGACGAAATGGGTGTCGAGCTGCACCGTCGCCATGAACTCCTTGCCGGAAACGTAGCGGGCGGTCATGCCGCAGGTACGGTCCGCGAACGTCATCATCACGCCGCCCTGGACCATGCCGCGGCGATTGTGGTGCTTGTCCTCGGTGGCGAGTGCGAATTCGTAATGGCCGTCGACCTTGCGCTCCCACAAGGGGCCGATCAGGTGCAAGAAGCCCGTGGTCTCCAGGATGCTCCAGCCGTCCGATTTGAGCCTTGCGGCGGCCTTGTTGGTCATGTGGTCGTCCATTGCTGCGCGGGCCTTGCGAGCTCATTTCATCGGGGCCTGACGTGGTGTAGTCAAGCATCATGAGACCATTCGACGATGCCACACGGCGGAATATCGCGGCTGCCTGCGCGGCCTTCACGCGCCTGCCGGAGGACGATGCGCCGGCCGCATTGAAACGCGCCGCGGTGGCGGTCGCGCTGACCGCGGCGAGTGACGGCGATGACACCGCATTCCTGCTCACGCTGCGCGCGTCACACCTGCGCGCCCATCGCGGCCAATGGGCCTTGCCGGGCGGCCGCTGCGATGCCGGCGAGACGCCGGTCGAAGCGGCGCTGCGCGAGCTTGATGAGGAGCTTGGCCTCCGCCTTTCGCACGCGGAGGTGCTCGGCACGCTCGACGATTATCCGACCCGCTCCGGCTATCTGATCACGCCGGTGGTGGTCTGGACGGCCGACAGTGCCGCGATCCGGCCGAACCCGGATGAGGTCGCCTCGGTCCACCGCATCGCGCTCGCCACGATCGAGCATGAAGACGCGTTCGACTTCATCGCGATTCCCGAAAGCTCCCGCCGCGTGATCCGCTTCCATCACGAGACGAGCCTGATTCACGCGCCGACCGCGGCGTTGATCTACCAGTTCCGCGAGGTGCTGGCGGGACGTCACACCCGCGTCACCGAGCTGGAACAGCCGGTGTTCGCCTGGAAGTGACGATGGTAAACGGCGCGTTAACGTGACGGTTACCGGATGCCTGCTAAGAGGGCAGCATGCATCACTCGATTCGAAAACATCTCGCGCTGGTTCCATTCGCGATCGTCCTGCTCGCGCCCACAGCGCAGGGCGGCGAGGCCGACGCGCTGCCGCCGGCCGTCCGCGATGCCAAGGCCCAGCTCTTGTCGCAGTTCTTTGCGCAAGGTGGGGCGTCGCCGGCCGTGCTCGAATATCGCCGCAAGCTGCAGGAATATCAGGCGGCGCGCGGGGCCTTCGACGAAGAGGCGGGTGCCTATTGGAGCCAGATCTCCGAGAAGCGGAAAGGCCGCAACGCCAAGCGGCGCAGCGGACAGCAGGTCACGCTTGACGATTATGTGCTGCAGCATCCGCCGCTCTATAACGGGCCGAAGCGGCCGGTGAATCCGGAGCCGGAGGAAACGCCGGAGCGTCCGACCAGAAAGCCGATACCGGTGGTCGCCGATCTCCTGCAAGCGGCGCGGGAGCTCTATCAGTTCACGCCGCAGCGGCCGTCCAGCGAGGTCGAGTTCAAGCGCGCCTATGCGCGCTACGCGCTCGCCTCCGGGCTGACGCGCGAGCAGGCGGTGCGGGTCTATTCGTTCGAGACCGGCGGCACCGGCAATTACGATGTGCAGGCGGGTATTGAGCATGGCGGCAAGCGCGCGATCTCGACCGCGATGGGCTACAACCAGCTCCTGACCACCAACAGCGTCGAGCTGCTGGCCGAGCAGGGCCATGAACTCATCCGTGCGCTCTCCGAGAAGGTGGCGCGGACGTCGGGACCGGCGCGCCAGCCGCTCGAGCACAAGCTTGCCGTGCTGAAGAAGATGGTGGCGCAGGCGAAATCGGTGCCGGACACCTGGTCGGAGCACGAGAAGATCGGCAACACCGCGCAGGGCTGGGCCATGCATGCCATGGTGCTCGACATCGATATCGGCCCGATGCTGCAAACCCATAAGCTTTTGACTTCGGTGCTGTTCGCGCGCACCAAGGGCTACACCCGGCCGCTCACCGCCGCCGAGCTCGAGATGATGAACCTCACCGGCGACGGCACCGGTCTCGACATGGTGACGATGCCGCAGGCCATGCGCGAGCAGGTGCCGACCTCGAACTTCTTCCAGCGCGGCGGCTACGAGCGCAACCCGGTCGCGATCCGTCACAACACGGTGGCCAAGCTGCTGGCGGTGACGGACACGCGGATGGACAGTAACAGCAACAATGCCGGCGCGCGGGAGCTGGCGGGGGCGTTTTAGTCCTCGCTGCCACATCCTCCGCTGTCATGCCCCGGCTTGATGTTTAGCCCGGACAGATCACTGACGGGTGTTCGGAGACATAGCTGACACATCAACATTGGCTGGATTGGTCCGATT
>NZ_JBVVPO010000090.1:0-24419 GCF_055811795.1 Bradyrhizobium sp. MI1.7 | reverse complement strand
GCCTGACTGCCGGAGTCGTGCGGTTTCGTCGGAACTTGGCCAGCGCCGGAACCAGTAACGGGATCCATTGTGCTCGAACCACGTGGCGTCCGATTTTGCTGTGTCATCGGAACCTCCCTGACGAGTCAATTTTTTCGCTCGCTGCAGGTTCCAGCCAGCAGAGTCCGCTAGCAATCGCGGCTATGTCGACGCCGCCGGTTGAAGATCTACTGGCCGCGGGATGGCAAATTGGCGCGGATCGCGATGCGCGCAACGCGGAGGTGGATCTACTGCACATGATGTAAGTCCAGCGGCGCCGCCCAGCCAGCGATGGCCGGCATCACATAGGCGGCCATCGGTGCTGACGACGGTGACCGCGGATGGCGTGACGCGGCGCGCGGTGTGCATCGTTGGCGGGAGGATCGGGCGGGGAAGCCGGTGAGGCCGCAAGGAGAGGCGCGGAGGAGGGCGGCTGCCCAGGGAGTGCGTAGTTAACGAAATATCACCACTTTCTTGTGACTCTCTGGACTCTGAAGGGGAACTCCATGGCTGAAACCTCGATCGAGTGGACCGATGCGACGTGGAATCCTGTCGCCGGCTGCGCCATTCTCTCGCCCGGCTGCACCAACTGCTACGCCATGCGGATGGCCGCGCGCCTCGATGCCATGGGTGTTGCAAAGTATAAGGGGCTGACGCGAAAGAGCGGCGGCCGAGCGAAGTGGACCGGCAAGCTTTATCTGGATCGCAAGGCGCTCGACGCGCCGAAAGGCTGGGGTAAGCCACGCCAGATTTTCGTGAACTCAATGTCGGACCTCTTCCACGAAGATGTGCCGGCGGATTTCATTGCCGAAGTGTGGTCGACGATGGCGGCGACACCACAGCATACATACCAGATCCTCACAAAACGGCCGGATCACATGGCCAAGATCACCTCAGGTCTGCCGTTGTTGCGCAACGTTTGGCTCGGCACTAGCGTAGAGAGCGCGGACTATCTTGGCAGAATCGATGAATTGCGTGCGGTGCGGGCCGTGGTGCGCTTCATCTCGTTTGAGCCACTGCTCGGGTCTGTCGCCGATGCTAACCTCAAGAGAATTCACTGGGCAATTGTGGGCGGCGAGAGTGGTCCGAAGGCTCGGCCGATGGATGCTGAGTGGGTTCGCGAAATCGAGTCCGCATGTCGCCGCTACGACACCGCATTTTTCTTCAAGCAGTGGGGCGGCAAAAATAAGAAGGCTGCTGGGCGCACATTGAATGGGCGGACCTACGATGAGATGCCTTCAGCTACAGCTTGAAAAAATCACCTTGTCCTTCTGGGTTGGCAGCCGTCTTCCAAAATTTGTGCGCGAGCTCGTGCTTGGCTACCAGAAGCAGCCAGTAGAGGTGCTGGCCACCACTATTTTTTAGGAGCTTCATTTCGGTGGATGCCTTGGTACCTAATCCAGATACGAGGTCTCTCCAATGATCGATAATCTCGCCGCGGATGCCACGCTGAGCCTGATCAGCGTCGATTACATCTTTCCAGCCTGGGGCGAATCTGTCGAACTCTGATAGAGCAGATCCGATGTTTTCGTCTAGGTTTCGTTGAAGGTCCATTTTGCTGAGGTGAACCAGCATATCCATTCGAGTTCGGCGCGAGAGCGTCCTGAAGATGTTGATGTCCAGGGCGCCCAAGCTGTACGGATCGATGAATGCGAAGTGCAGGCCCTTCGGTTCTAAGCGCTTCAGAATTGCGAGCGAAGTATCGACGGCTTCGCCACGGATAGCGGCCACAGGTGCGCCAAGCGCGCGCAGACGCTTTGTCGCAGCGTTGAGCCGTTCCTCATCCATGTCGGCGATATACATTTGCGAAAAAGGCGCCTTGCCGGCTACGCTCTTCCGCCACGCGGCAACGCAGCTTCCGTCAATGAAAGCGCCGGTGGTTTTAATCTTTGAGCGACCTGGTCCGCAAAATAAGTCGATGTAGGTAGCGCCGGCCTTTCCTGGGGCGATAAACTTGGAGCGAGCTCCACGCGAGATGTCGATGTATCGACAAAGTAGATCCTGCTTCTCTTCTGCCCAGGGTCCCACCTCTTCGGCGGGGAATCCATCGTCGCCGGCAACAAGCTTCCCCATGGCTACCTCTGCGATGTTGGCAAACGAGGTGGGGAGACACCTAGAGAAGTCCGCAGGTAGATGGAACTGAAAGCAGCTTCTACCACGCGCGAGCCGTCTAAGACGTAATGCCGCTGATCGCCAACTTCCCCGAAGGACGCTTCAGGACCCCACTGAAATCCTTTACAATCGATCGTCAGATCGAGCGTGGACTTCGCTTGTCGAAGCCAGATAGGATGGAATGTCTCCTTGAAGTGATCTTCCTTGAGAGTTACGACGATATGGAGCGTGGTCTCGTCGACCATGTTCTCGTCAGGCGTCCACACCATAGCTTTGATGTAGTCTTTTGAGCTCTCGTGGCATTTGAGCGTAATCCGCCTTACCGCACCCAAAAATTTGGTGCCGCGAAATGCGAAGGTTCGAGAGTTTACCTCCGACATAGATCCGTTGATGTAGCGACGAACGCGAGGCTCTTCCGGGTTTTCGTCTCGGTGCCCGCGAAATGGCCACTCGATGCCAGCTCTCACGGTTAGTTCAGTGCTTTGAAGTATTAATAAGCAGTCTGACTCTTCCAGTTCATAGTTGAATGACTCGGCCCCCAATAAGCGGATGCCTTTGTCGGCAGGTTCGACGGTCTGCGCCCTATCAAACATCGACCAGCTTGCCCATGCTTTAGTCCCGCGTGAAGCCGGCGCACAGCCAGCCAAGAAGCCAAAACAACCCAAAGCTAAGAGCCGAGCACACTGTGGTAGTGCCGAGCCCGATGAAGAACGGACCTAGGAAGAATTCCATAGGGGCAGGCGCGTTTGCTGCCGCTATGGCTACCTCGGCAGGGGTGCCGCCGTAGCCAGGGCCGAAGCACCCCGATCCGTCGTAATCGATTTTCGACTTATCGTATTCACGCATTTTGACGGGCTGGCCGGCGGATAGCTTGTCGTAAACGCACTTTGCCTGTCTGTATCTGCCGTCAGCGGAAGATTGTTGATCGATTGCGATCACAATCGTCGTTATCACGCCGACGATTCCAACGAGTCCCGCGACGACGATGCCAACCCGCTGGAAGCCCCGGATAAAGCGGGCTCCAGCTGACAATGGCGGTTTCGGCGTAGCGATTGGTCCGATCTCTCTCATGTGGGCCGTAGCTGATAGGTGGGCGCGCGTCTGCCACGGCCCAGAGGAAGGTAGTCAAGCAAGCAACGGAAAAATCTTCCGTTGCTTTCACCAGGGAGACGGCCAACACGGCGCAGCGCCCTGTTTCGGATTGAGCGCGTCGTACACCCGCACGCCTGTTTAATCAAATAACCGGACAATTCTGATCGCCGCCGGCCCACGCCAATAACAGCGTTTTGTATCTCTCGCTTGCCAGGGTATTGCCTGAACGAACCGTCAGCTTTGAGCCGGCCGGCTGCTTATCTACACGGGCTGAGACGTAGTAATTGCGTGTTCCCATGTTGATCAAGGAAAGTGTTAGCTCTCCATAGCCGAGTTCTGAATACAATTCCGAGTCGACCGCAAAGGATGCGTAGGCGCCGACGTTACCGGCAAAACAACGCTTCGCAGTCGTCGAAACTCTCCGATAAATTTCTTGGTAGTTTTCGGGATATGTCTGGACGATCGGTGCAGCTTTAGCTTCGAGTTCGGCCGGTGTCGAAGAACAGCCCGCAAGTAGCAATGTGGCGCAAACCGCCACGATTCCCAAATTACGCATATTGGTCCCCCAGACCCAAGGCGCCACCATAGAGCGAGGGAGGTGGGGAGGGCAACCGCCTCGGATTGGACTTTAGACCGATTTGTTGCGCTAAGCTCGGCTCATGGCCGAGTCGATTGACTGGACCGACGACACCCCACGCCGCCTATCGGTAATCGCCAAGCTCGCCTTCCCTGATGGAGGGATGACCGCGAGCAGCCTAAGGCGAGAGGCCGAGCGAGGCCGGCTCGCCGTTGAGCGCACCGCAGGGAAGGATTTCACGTCGTTTCAGGCCATCGCGGAGATGCGAAAGCTGTGTCGCGTTGAGCGGAAGGAAACACCCAGCTTCCCCCATGGGGCGTTTTCGGTAAAGCGGTCGGGGGCATCGTGGGTTGTCGATGACGGGGCGGGTGAGACATCTAGGCTGGATGCGCTGCACAAGCAGCTATCGAAGAGACCTAACGTCTAGCCGTAAAATCCCACGATAAAACGGATGGCAAAGAACGCCCCAGCGGCGACGGTCGCTGTCGCGCCGATCGCAAGCATCACTCGCAAGCTCTCGTCCATGGTACCTCGCATACAAGACGGCCCCCGCGGGGCAACGCGGAGGCCGCTGTTGAGACGCCTCAGGCCGGGGAAACCTGAAGCAAGAGATCAATCTCTGGCCCGCAGGATGGTTCCTGTGCCTTTGACGGCGAAATGCGAATCAGCTCTCGGCGTTAGGGTATCTTGACGCGCAAGGCAGCGAGGCCTGCTGGCGTGATCCGGTACGCCCCCGCCGTGCTCCCACGCTCAATCCAGCTCTTCGACAGCATGTTTGCTATGGTGCGCTGACCGGTGGGCTCAAGGGCTCTCAGTGTCAGCTCGCGACCCGCCCGCAGTTTCTGCAATGCATCTCGCTCCGAGCTGGTCGGCAGGTGGCTGGCGCGGGCTGGCATCTATTTCTTGGCCTTCAGTCCGAGTCGCCCTTGGGTTAGAGCGGCATATCATTGATCGGCTCACGCGGCTTGCTCTGCGTAACTCGTACGGCTTAACGCGCGATCGTCAAAGCGAGTAGGTGGTAATCACTGGAAGCTTGCCGGGTTGGGCTTGACGCCTCGCGTTCTCTAGCGCTTTCAGCCGCTCGGTGGGTGACCGCCCCTCCAGCCATCTGGAAGTGATGACGGTCCCAGAGACCACATAATCTCCGCATGCAGCGCAGTGAAAACCATCGCCGTCATGAGTTTTCGGTAGCGGCTCAGCAAGTTTCCCGCAGACTGCGCAACGCATCGCTTCACTCCAGTTTGAGTTGGCGAGACCAGGGCGCGCTAGAATCGGCGAGACCATTCGTCCAGCAGTCTTTCGATCTTGATCAATAGCGCCATTTCAGCCGCGCCAGCCTCGATCTTTTTCTTCGAACGTCGGAGAAACACCGTTAGATCATCAGCAAAGTCAAAGGGTCTACGTGGTGATGTGGATTTAGCCAACTTCCAATAGGGCAGTCAAATGAGCCGGACGACAGTGGAAGTAAATGACTGACTTAGATCTTAATGCTAGCGCGGGTATCGATCTCTCCACGCATTTCTGTGCAAAGACCTACTATACCGGCCTAAGAGACGCGGGCTGCGACCCCGTCGTTTACGCTCTTCACATCCATCTCGGGGAGTCCTCGGTGAGCAACCTCAACAAATGGGCTGCGCGGCACGATCCGGACGGCGCGCTGAGGCTGGAGTGTGCGCGCGCTGCGTGGGCCAAGCGGACTTCAGACGACGAGATCATTGCGCTCGGCATCCGTCAGTAGCTGAAAGGTCACTGGCCCGCCTCAGCGCAAGTTGGGGCGGGCTTATTGTGCTACTTAGCTTTGTCTTCTGCTGATATTGCGGATTCCATGCTAAAATCGAACAGCAATTTTTCAGTAAATATTTCAGGAGGGGTCCCGGAATGACTAAGCTGATTTTGATTGCTTTTGTTGCTTTGGTTCTGACCGCCGCCGTTGGACAGGCTCAGCAGGGCGCGCTTCGCAACCCGCAAAAATGGGAGAAGTGCCGGCAGCTCGCTACCGAACGCGGCTTTTCGAGCGCAGGCGGAATAATGAAGGGACAAGGTCGCGCCAAGAGAGAGTTTGTGCGAGCCTGCATGCAGGGGAAGCAAAGCTAACTGGCGATTGCTGCGCTAAACTATATCATCGGCGGCCGGTCGTACCTGACACCCATCGAGCCCGCGCCGCCGAGGCCCGCTCCAGTCGCGAAGCTGGGGCGGGCTACCGCTTTCCCCGGAAGCGCGCTAAGCGTGCACCAGCAGGGGACGTCACATGTCAGACAAGGCCCGCGAGTTTATCGATTTCTGGGCTGAGAACAGCATCCACGCTGTCGAGCAGTACCGGACTGCGGGCGCGTCGCAGGATGTGGCGGAACTAACGCGGCGTCTCATCGGAGCTGCCAAAGGGCAGGGCATTTCGGAGGCCGATTTGCGGGCGGCGATTGGCGACATCGCCGCCTACATCGAAGAGCTTCTGAGGGCTGCGAACACGGCTGAAAGCGAGCGACGTCAGTCTACGTAGGTGCGCCGCAACCCTTGCGGATGGTCAGTCTCCTTCGCGCTATTTCCCGTTCAGTGCAGCAGCGATCTTGCCGCCGATGGCCTCCACCGCCCGGCGCGCCGCCTCGTCAGCCAAGTGAGCGTAACGCTGCGTCGTGCTGGGATCGGCATGACCGAGGAGGGTACCGATAACCGGCAGGCCCATCTGGTCGCCGATTCCAACGCTGGCAAAGCTATGCCGCAAGTCGTGGATCCTGACGCCGCTCACACCAGCCCGCTTGCAAATGGCAGTCCATGGGCGCTTCAGGTCTGCGCGCGGTTTCTCATTCTTAGTCCCGGCCGATTCGCCGGCAATCACAAATGCGCCCAGCCTGGTCAGGGACTTGATGATGTCGAGAGCGGCGGTCGGTAGGTAAATCGTTTTCTTGCCGGTTTTGCTGTCGGCCAACCGCAACACACCGCGGTCCAGATCAACTTCAACCCAGCGCAGGTGCAGAATTTCCCGCAAGCGAGCGCCCGTGAGCATGAGCAATCTGACGGCCGCGGTGGCATAAGGTGACATTTTCACAAGCTGCCCCACAGGTGCATGCTTGGCGTCCCCTGCATCTACCGGCAGGCCCACGGTCTCGGCCTCTATCATGGCGTTGCCGATCGCCAGCAGCTCGGCGGTAGTGAGGAAGCGTTCGCGACCCTCTTCCTCGTTTAACTTGACTCCGGACGCCGGGTTCATGCCTTCCGGCACGTGACCGTGGCGTGAGCCCCAGCCGTAGGCCGCAGACACCAGCTTGATTGCCCGATTGGCGGATACGCGGGCCTCGCGCGACATCAGGGCGTGCGCGCGTTGTACATCAACCCGTGTCAGCACCACTGCCTTGGTTGAGCCCATCCGAGGCTTAACGTGCTTCTTGTGCAGCATGCGGTAAAGGCCGGCGGTGGACGCTTTTTTGTGCTCGGCGACGTATTCCTCGATGTATTTTGAGACCAGTTCCTCAACCGTCAGGCTGGCCCGCTCGTCGCTTCGGTTTTGAGCAAGGTCCTTTCCCAGTGCAGCGTTAGCAATCGCCTTACGGGCCGCCTCGCGGGCCTCATTGGCCTTCAGGGTGCCGACCCGGCCCAGCTTTAATCGCTTCTTGCTGCCGCCGGCTACGGGGCGGAATTCGGCGAAATATGTGCCCGTGCCCGTGGTGGTGCGATAGAGCCCGAAGCCAGCCAGTTCATCGTCGAAGTAAAAGGTTGTTTTATTCGGGACCGCAGACTTCATCAGCGCGGCTACGCTATCGGTCGAAATCCTGATCTTGGCCATGCCCCACCAAATTTATAGCCAGTATGTAGCCAGCAGTCTGGCTATTGCTCCGAAAAAGGCAAGTGGTCATTGGTTTGATTGTGTTGGATTTGTAGGGGTTTTCTACGTTTCATCCAACGTCAGGAATGGCTATAAAACAGGTCGTTTATAACTGGGAGACTAGGGGTCGGAGGTTCAAATCCTCTCGCTCCGACCATTTTTTCCAACTCATCGGTGGATTGACCGTCGGCGTGGAGCCTGCTCCCGCTGCGTGACGCATGCGCGACGACCGGTAGCGGGCGGCTGCTTCTGGGGGCGGAAAATTAAAATGTCGAAAACAACCCCATGCACAGTAGCGAACCCATTGGCGAATTATGTTTTTCCGAATCGATTTGACGCGTCGGGCAAAACAGGAGCATGATGTCACCATGCCAGCCTGTGGGACGGGGGAATATTCACGACAGCTGCTTCAATGCATTGCGTCGCAGGGACTTGGGAGGCGCGACGTCCGGAGCGGAGTTGTCTTCTCCCCGCGCTATGATGTGTAACCTGTCCTGGCGGCAAGCAAGTAGCGTCCGCGCCGCGCGAGTTTCACGGTAGTCAACCTCCCGGTTGCGAAGGCGCTCGGCCTGGTGCTTCCAACGTCCGTTCTGAGCCGCGCAGACGAGGTGATTGAATGACATCTTGCTGATGAAGTTCACCAGACCTCATGTCTTGCGTCGGGGGTTGCTAGGATGGGTAGGTAGTCCGCTGCCCTTGGCGAGGTCGCGGACAGGTTTAAACGGTTTGGTAAGAATGGAGTCTTGATACTGGGACGGGCTTGGGGACTCACGGGGTCCCTTAGATGGAGCGTTCAGCGCGATCCAAACGAAAAGTAAGTCGAAAGCGCTGGGTTGTTTGTTACGGTAATTTTTCTATTGAATGTCGAGACGAAGATGGCGCGAAGAATTTGGCAGCCAAGCTCCGTAAGCGCCGATACCGTGTCACAGCCCGGACAGCCGATGGCGTCTCACCTTCGTGGCGAGTAGAGCCAGACGAAATCGACGAGTGGATATCTTCACCCACGCGCCCTAGTCGCTCGCCGCGGGTTCGGCCTACGAAGAATCGATGATTTGCGAAACACTCGAGTTGGATCGCGGCTTCAGCACGTTGGTTTCGCCCGCGTCTAGTTCAACTTCGGACACACTCTAGCCCCGATTTGGCTGCTGGAATGCTGGCTCTCGCGACTCATCTGGAGTTGCAGCCAACTTGGGTCGAGATTGGTTCCGCAGGAGGAACGAGCGCTCCTGCAGCTATCCAGCGATCGGTCTTGCGTGTGATCCATCGCAAGGCCTGTGAAGGCCCCGGTCTTCCCCATTGGCTGGGGCCTTCCTTTTGCGCCAGATCACAAAGATATTGGCATCGCGGCGTCTGAGGAACGACTCTCCAAGGGAGAGATTGAAAAATCGGTCTGTGGCGAATCTGGACCTCCTCAAGGTCTCGCCATCCACCCGGAACGGCCCCACCGTCTGACGCGCGTTTGGCGATGGGCCGGTTTTCGTAGGTATTCACTCAACTCCCGCCGGCTCACAAAGTCGGCGGGGTTTTTAGCTAGCCGTCTTGGCATCGGACTCCGAAGTTGTCGCAGGTGCGAGCGAAGGCATCTGTAGCATTTGCGTCTTCAAAGCAAAAAAGTGTGCCGACGTCGGCACGATCGATCCACCAGTCGACCTTGTTCGCCTTCGCAATGCGGGAAGCCTCTCCGCGCAGTAGGTCGAGCTGTCTTCCGGCGGCATGGACTATCAGGCAATTTTTCTTGGGCATATGTTTTGTCCTCAATAGGAAAGCTGAATTGATCGCCATCAAAAATGGAAAACTCATGGCCATGGGCTCGGCTCAATGCAGCCCGCAGATAAATCAACTGCTTAGCAGGATGCCCGCTCTCCCGCGTAGAGCGGGCATGAGGCGACGTTTTCGCAAACTACCTCAAATACCCCACCACCATCCGTGTCGTCTCATCCACCAGCGTCCTCACCATCTTCTCCGAGAGCATCTCGGCCTGGTTCAGCACCGTGTTGTGCGCGACCGCCTCGATCGCACTGACGCAGATGAAGGTCGCCAGTCCCGGGTCGATCTTGCGCATCTCGTTGCGGCGGCTTTCGAGATAGGCGCGCACGAGGGTGTGGACCTCGCGGTTGAAGGCTTCGACGTCCTTGAGCTGGCCGGTGCGCGGGATCTGCTCGGCAAGCACCCGATGTAGTTTGGGATCGATGCGGTGGGCTTCGATCGCGACGGTGACGAGGCGGCGCACGGCTTTGTCGATCGGCAGGTCGGCGACCTCGGTGAGGGCGGCACGGACGATGCCCATGATCTCCTCGTTGTGACGGTCGATCACGGCGGCGACGAGCGCCTCCTTGCTGGGAAAATACTGGTAGAGCGAGCCGACGCTGACGCCGGCGATTTCGGCGATCCGGTTGGTGCTGGCTTTCTCAAAGCCTTCGCGGACCAGAATGCGAGCGGTTGCCTCGACCAGCGCGTCGACGGTGGCGCGCGATCGCGCTTGCAAGGCATTTTTCCGGGGTTTTGTCGGCGGTTTGCGCGCCATGGGCCTGTGATCCGAATGCGAGTAGGAAAAGCGAGCGAATGCTCGCATTATATCCGCATGTGGCGGCGGTCGACACAAGCCTTTTCGTGCCCATACGAAGAGCCCGGTCTGGAGGAGACCTGACATGAGCGTTGCAAAGATCGCATCGGCCTTCCAGTTTTGTCCAGGCGGCCGGCTGTTGGGGATGCGGCCACCCGGCGATCCCGCGCCGAGCCTGCAGAGCCGTTGCTTCAACGCGCTGTTGCGGCAGCTTCCGTTCAAGAAGCACCTTGCCTCGGCCGAGGCCGTGCAGGCGCATGTGCAGAAACTCGCATTGCAGCCGGCCTCCTACGAGCCGACGGGTTTGGGCCGCGGCGTCGAGGTGACGTTGACCAAGATGGGCGGATGGCCGGTCTATTACACGGCGCCATCATCTGGCCATGAGGGCTGCAACCACGTCATGTTCTTGCACGGCGGTGGCTTCATCAACGAGATCGTGCCGGCACATTGGCGCTTCGTCGGCCAGATGACGCGCAGGGCGCGCGTCGTCTGCGTGGTGCCGATCTATCCGCTTGCGCCGCATGCCACCGCCAAGGATCTCGTGCCGGCGACGGCCGAACTGTTGCGGATGCTGCTGGAGGATGTCGGGCCCGCAAAGGTCACGGTGGTCGGCAATTCCGCCGGCGCGGGACTGGCGCTCGCTGCCTGCCAGTGGCTGCGCGACCGCGGGCATCGGCAGCCGGGCCGGCTGATGCTGATCTCGCCGGCGGCCGATGCATCGGTCAGCCGTCCGGAGCAGGTCGAGATCGCAGGCCGCGATCCGATCCAGGACATTCCGGGGATCATTGAGGCGGGGCGGCTCTATGCCGGCGAGCTCGATGTCGGCCATCCCTTCGTCAGCCCGCTCAACGGCGCCTTCCGTTCGCTCGCGCCGATGACAATCTTCTCGGGCACGCGCGATCTGCTCTATCCCGATAGCGTCGATCTCGCGGAGCGCGCGAGGGCGGCGGGCGTGCCGGTCGAGCTGCATCTGCTCCGTGACCAGCCGCACAATTTCGCGCTGATGCCGACGCCGGAAGGGCGACAGGCGCGTGCGATCATTCTGCGTGCAGTGGCTTAAAGGGAAGGCGTGATCGTCGTCACTGGGGCGCGCCGCCGCAATGGGGTCTGGCGCTAGCGGTGCCCGCGCGGAGAGACCAGGCTACCTCCGGGGCGTTTCCTCATCCGTAGTCTTGCGGGGCCTTAGGCGTGGCCCTTGATCTCGTAGTGACCCGGCACGCATTTGTAGCGCTCGAGGCGCCAATTGGCGTGATAGATCGGATGCTCGCCCATCCATTTGGCAAGCGGGGCCTGTGCGCCGATCGCGCACTGCATCATCGACATCTCGGGCGTCATGTTGCTGTCGGTCACGATTTCCTCGATGCAACTGCCTGAGCTGGCTGCGCTCAGCCGGCAGAGCACGGCAACCACGGTCACGAACATTCCTGTCACCTCATCGGTAGTTTCAGACCACGAAGAGGATGCAAGCGGAGTGCCAGAGCCTGTGACACAAACAACACGCTGACCTAGCCGACTCGACCCAGCGTCCACCTCCATTTGGTGATTCGGATTGTAAAAAAATTGCCCCTAAACCGAAGCCGGGCAAATACGGGGAATCCCCAAGGAAAAGGGCGAGGAAGGATCGCAGGAATGAGCGATTGTGGGGGCAGCGCCGCGCGAAGCGCCCCTTCACAAGGCCTGCGCAGCCGATAGGCTCGAAAGCGGGCGGATACTCGTCAAGAGAGCGGGACCGCCGCAGGACCAAAGGAAACGCGAGGGTAGACCATGAAGGCACGACCGACCGGCGTGATCCCGCCGATGACGACGCCGTTCCGGAAGGACGGCGAGATCGACCTTGGGCTCGTGGCGCCCCAGGTCGACTGGATGATCGGCGCCGGCGCGCATGGCGTCGCGGCCGGCGGCTCGACCGGCGAGGGCCACACGCTCGATCACGAGGAATATCGCGACCTGATGGCCGCGACGGTCGAGGCGGTGAAGGGACGCATTCCCGTGATCGCCGGCATCATCGTGGACTCCACGCGCGATGCGATCCGTCGCGGCAAGCTCGTGCGCGACATGAATGTCGCAGCGCTCCAGGTCACGCCGGTGCATTATCTGTTCAAGCCCGATGACGAGGCGATGGTCGCGCACTTCCGCGCCATGGCTGACGAGACCGGCATGCCCATCATCATCTACAACGTGGTGCCGTGGTCCTATCTGTCACCGGCGCTGCTGGTGCGGATCATGACCGAGGTGCCGCTGGTGGTCGGCGTCAAGCAGAGCGCGGGCGATCTCAAGCTGTTCGCGGATCTCATGATGATGGCGCCGGACAAGCTGATCTACAGCGCGGTCGATGCCCTCATGTATCCGTCCTACACGCTCGGCGCCCATGGCTCGATCGCCGCGATCCTGACCGCGGCGCCGCATGCCTCCGTCGCGCTGTGGGATGCGGTGAAGGCGGGCGACCATCCGCGCGCGCTCGACCTGCACAAGAAGCTGTTGACGCTGTGGAACGCCGTGATCGCCGACAATCTGCCGGCCTGCACGCGTTACGCCCAGACGCTCCAGGGCTTGCCCAGGACCTATCCGCGCGCACCGATGCCGGAGGCCTCGCCGGCGCAGCAGGCCGCCACCCGCAAGGCGCTGGAGGCACTCGGCGCGTTGAACGGGGTGCGTGTCGAAGCGGCCGAATAGTCCGCCGGCCGAAATTATCGATGTCCAATTGCAGCGCCGATCCGCTTTTACCTGCGGATGCGGCGCTGCTACATTTTGCGCGCGCCGCGATGCGCGGCGCTAGCTGTGAAGAAACATACCGACAAGGGGAGGGACCGAAGTCCCATGAAGGATTTTGCAGGAAAGATCGCCGTCATCACCGGCGGCGGCACGGGGATGGGACGCGAGCTCGCACGGCAGCTCGTCGCGGAGGGCTGCAATGTCGCGATGTGCGACGTCTCCGAAGCCGCGATGGCCGAGACCAAGCGGCTCTGCGAGGTCGAGAAGCTGCCGCAGGGCCTGCGGGTCACGACCCATGTCGCCGACGTCTCGATCGAGGACCATCTCAAGCGGTTTCGCGATGAGCTCGCCGAGCAGCAGAAGACCGACCGGATCCATCTCCTGTTCAACAATGCCGGCATCGGTGGCGGCGGCAGCCTGTTCACCAATACGCGCGAGCAGTGGGAGCGCACCTTCAACATCTGCTGGGGCGGCGTCTATCTCGGCGTGCGCACCTTCCTGCCGATGCTGGTGGCGGCGGACGAGGCCCACATCGTCAACACCGCGAGCGTCAACGGCTTCTGGGCCTCGATCGGCATGGGACAGGCGCACACCGCCTACAGCTCGGCCAAGTTCGCGGTGAAGGGATTTACCGAAGCGCTGATCAACGACCTCCGCCTGCACGCGCCGCACGTCAAATGCTCGGTGGTGATGCCCGGCCATATCGGCACCTCGATCGTCTCCAATTCGCGCAAGGTGCAGAGCGCCGACGGGTCGGAGCGGCTCAATGCCGACGAGGTCGCGCTGACCCGCAAGCGCATGGTCGCGGCTGGCGTGCCGGATGCTGACAAGATGTCGGACGAGGACATCCAGGCTGCGTTCGCCGAACGCGCCCGCAGCTTCCTCGAGGACGCGCCGACGACGGCTGCGCAGGCCGCGAAGATCATCCTCGACGGGGTCAAGGCGGACCGGTGGCGCATTCTTGTGGGCGAAGACGCAAAGCGCCTTGACGAACGCGTGCGCGCAACGCCGGAGCAGGCCTACGACCGCGCCTTCTATGAAAGCTTTACGCAGGAAGTTGGCTGGCGGCTCGGTTGATTCGGTTTGGCTGAGACTATCAACGAAACGTCCGCGTATCTGGGTATGACGACCATCATGGCAAGAGGTGCGGACGTATTATTACACAGGTAATTTACATGTTACGCAGGTAACTTTACGTGCCACCTCTTGCCACTTTCCGACGCCTTATGACGATTTGGAATGTCACGCATGCGACATGCTCCGTCGTTCAAGCAATGTTCAAGCGATGGTGATGTGAAACGGGTCTCATTCGGCGCACGGCAGCTTGGTTGGTGAACCAAAATAGTTTAGTCCATCAGGGGTAACGCCATCATAAAGCGTAGCTCCGATGATACCCGCATGCCTCTCCGACGACTGGATCCTCTGCCCGGAGAGAGAGGATATTTCCGCTGAATTCACGCGGCTCCTCACCGCGGCGCAGGAGGGTGGCGCCACCATCGCAGAATGCCTGATGATCGCGCGGCAGCTCAAGCAGGGCGGCGAGCAGTCCTGGCACCGCGAGTGGAAGCGGCTAGCGCAAGCCAACCGGCAGCGTGCCGAGGCGGCATTCGCGGAAGGCCACATGGCGACCGCGCAGCGCAACTGGCTGCGGGCAATGAATTACTACGGCGCGGCCGCGATGCCGCTGGACCAGGCCGACGAGCGCCGCTGGGTCGCGGTGCTCGCCATGCAGGAATGCGCGCGCCGCTTCCTCACCGCGCGCGGTCCGGCTGGCGAGGTCGTCACGATTCCCTGGGCCGATGACGGACACGTTTTGCAAGGCTATTTCCTGCCTGCGTCCCCGGCCGGCAAGCGGGCTCCGACCGTGATCTGCATCGGCGAGCCCGGACACCGCAAGGAAGAATTCCTGTTCAAGCTCGCGCCGCATGCGCGCGAACGCGGACTGTCGATGCTCGCGCTGGACCTGCTCGGCGACCAGCGTGACGACTATACCGACACGCTCCTGCAGCGCCGCGACCTCGAGAGCTCGATTGCCAGCGTCATGGATTATCTGGAGACGCGCCGCGACGTCGATTTCGATCGCGTCGCCATCGTGGCCGACGGGTGGGGCTCTTCCTTCGTCGCGCGCGCGGTGTTGCAGGAGCCGAGGCTCGCCGCGGCCGTCTGCGACGGCGGTCTGTGGGACCTGCACGAACGATCCTTCTTCGCCAGCCGCTTTGCGATGAGCGACCTCAGCATCGTCCCGGTGCCGTCGGCGCCGTTGATGGCCTCGAGCGTCGACTGTCCGGTGCTGATCACGCTCGGCGAGGACGGCTGGCTCAAGGCCGACCGGGCGCGCCAGATCGTGCAGAAGTCGCGACTCGGCAGCTCCGACATCGTGCTGAAGGTGTTCACCGCGCAGGAGACCGGCGCGGCGCAGGCCCATGCGGACAATCCCAGCCTTGCCAACGAATACATCTTCGACTGGCTGGAATCGCAACTGGGCGCCACGGGGCGGCGGATCTGAACGCCGCCTGCTGTCTTAAAGCGCGATGAGATTGGGATGAATCGTCATCGCGATTTAGGTTGTTGCTTGGGCATGATCTTTTCGGAAAACCGCTTCGCACTTTTCCGGATCATGTTTTAGTAGTCGAGGGATATCCTGACGCAGGCCTTTTCGAGCCGGGTCTTCAGCGTCGCCAGCTTGCCGGTGAATTCGGTCAGTTCGTTCTCGTCGAATTCCTGGAAGACGAATTCGCGGATCGTTTTGTACTGCTCGTTGAGGCTTGCGATGTGCTTCTGCGTCTTCTCGACCAGCGACAGCCGCACCACGCGGGCGTCGGTCGGCGAGGGCCGCCGCCGCAGCAGGCCCTTCTTCTCCAGCAGCTTGGACTGGGTGGTGACGAAGGACGGATCGACGTGGAGCAGCTTGGAGACCACGTTGACGGGCACGCCGTCGTCCTTGTCGAGGTCGGAGATCGCCATCAGGATCAGCCATTGCGGACCGCTGATGCCCAGCGTTCTCGCCCAGAACTGACGCAACTCCTCCAGATACATGTTGATCGACGAAATTTCCCAGGTGAAACGCCTGATGATATCGAGATTGCCGATGGAGCGGAGGCGCGCCCCTTCCTTCCTGGTCGCTGACACAGCGTCACTCCCGTGATCTGATTCTTTTCCGGCCGGTGTCTTGCACGGCCATAGTCCACGCAAGTCTGCCCTGACGCAAGTGCAGAGCAGGGTAATTTTGT
The DNA here is from genome assembly GCF_055811795.1 of Bradyrhizobium sp. MI1.7. Lineage (NCBI taxonomy): Bacteria > Pseudomonadati > Pseudomonadota > Alphaproteobacteria > Hyphomicrobiales > Nitrobacteraceae > Bradyrhizobium > Bradyrhizobium sp. MI1.7. The sequence continues at coordinate 8,298 of NZ_JBVVPO010000090.1, read as the reverse complement.
CACTAAAACTACAAAGATGATCAGCTCAGCATATTCCCTCACTCGCGGTGTTGCGCGCGGGGCACAGGTTTAGTGAAACAACAAAGCTGACTAAATAAACTATTTTGATTAGCGGAACGGCGCAGGCATATTGGCCCGTGACGGTGGGGGGTACTCAATCGTCCCGTTGCAGGTGGTTCGCTCACGTCCCTCGCGTCGATGCGGGTGTGTCCAAAAGCGCGAAGCGGCCGAGCGGATTTGAAAAGACGGGGATCTGGGGGGCCTCACGGTCCGGTCTCCGTAAAATGAGCAACTTGGAGGTTTTATATGAAAGTGGTGAAGAGCCTTTTGCTCGGCACTGCGGCGGGTCTGATCGCCGTCGGCGGAGCACAAGCGGCCGATCTTCCGGTCAAGGCCAAGGCGGTCGAGTACGTCAAGATCTGCTCGCTCTACGGCGCGGGCTTCTACTACATCCCGGGCACCGACACCTGCATCAAGCTCGGCGGCTATCTGCGTGCTGAAGTCGCGCTCAATGCCGGCGGCAACTACAGCGCCGCCTACAACGGTGTTTCCGGCGCGAACAACCGCCTGTCGAACTACTATTTGGCGCGCGCTCGCGAGGACCTCAACATCGATACCCGTACCGCGACTGAGTACGGGGTGGTTCGCACTTACTTTGACGCGGTGTTCACCTGGACGACCGATAACTATACGGGAAGCGGCTCGGCAACAGGCGCGACCGTTTACTCGCAACTCGGAAGCACGGGCGTGTCTGCGCCGAACAACGCAAGCTCGGGCACGATCTCGGGTGGTACGCTCGGCGTCTACTATGCGTTCATCCAGTTCGCCGGCTTCACCATGGGTAAGTCCGTGTCGCAGTTCGACGCGCCCTGGACCAACTATCCCGGCAACAACTTCGACCAGCTCGTCGGTGGCAGCGGCTCCGTGAACGGCGTCGCCCAGTTCACCTACACGGCCGATTTCGGCCAGGGCGTGACCGCGACCGTTTCGGCGCAGGACCAGACCCAGTTCTTCACGACCAACATCTGGAACACCGCCGGCATGTCCACCAGCGGCGTCCTCGGCGGTGCTTACGGCTCGAACGATATCGGCGGCACTAGGTCGCCCGACATCGTCGGCATGGTTCGTGTCGACCAGGCCTGGGGCCTGTTCCAGGCGTCGGTGGCTGCGCACGACAACCACGTCGCCTACTACGGCGCGTCCGAAGTCACCGGTCATCCGGAAGACAAGTGGGGCTGGGCCGTTCAGCTAGCTCTGCAGATCAAGAACATCCCGACCGGTGCTGGCGACGTGATCAACATCTCGGGCGTCTATACCGACGGCGCGAGCCGCTACAACTTCCAGTCGCTGGCGGCGACCAGCTACTCGATGTTCGGCGGTTCGGGCAGCGCGTATCAGAGCATCGGCTTTGCCGGCGTGTCTGACGCGGTGTTCGGTCCCAACGGCCAGCTCGAGCTGACCAAGACCTACGGTTTCCGTGGTGCCTACACCCACAACTGGAACCCGTACTGGAATACGGCGCTCTACGGCGCGTGGGCTGCGGTCAACTACAGCGGCACGGCGAAGGGCCTGATCTGCGGCAGCGCTGCGTTCGCCTCGCTGACCGGCACCTGCAACCCGGACTTCAACATCGGCCAGATCGGCGTCATCACCCGCTGGACGCCGGTCAAGAACCTGACCTTCTCGGCTGACTTCGTCTACAGCCACCTCGACCAGAAGTACTCGGGCGTGATCACCACCCCGGCGCTGGCGTCGGTTGCCAAGCCTGCGGCAACCTACGAGCTGAAGGACCAGGACACCTACAGCCTGCTGCTGCGCGCCCAGCGCAACTGGTAAGCTGAAGACCGTTCCGATCTGATAGAGCCCCGGCGGGAAACCGCCGGGGCTTTTTCATGAAAGCGGCCTTCGGAAAATCCGGCAACACGTTGCAAACGACGAAGACGAGCTATGCGTATCGATCGCCCTCAAACTTATTTACTTACCTGAGTTGATCAGCTATCTTGTTTTCAGCCGATTACGAAAGTCACGGCTCTTAGCTTCATGCTAAGCCTCCAGAAACCTCCGGTGATGCCCCGCCGGAGGTTTTTCGTTTTGGGATTTTCCTTCAGCCGCGCATCACACGGGCGCGCGAGTTCGGCCGGTAGGCGAGGCGGCTGTGGCCGACGCAGTAGGACTGGCCGTCGGGCGCGGTATTGCCGCAGAAGCAGAAGTCGTCTGCGCCCGGCGTCGAGATCGGCCAGCGGCAGCGATTCTCGGCGAGCTCCAGCAGCGAGCAGCGGTTGGCATCGTCGATCGGACCCGCGACCACAGGTGTGTCGGTGTCGCCGTAGATCGTGGCGAGCATCTCATATTGCAGCCGCGGTACGGCTCTCGTCCCGCGCCGCGGCGCGAGGCTCCGCTCGAGCTTGCGCTCGTCGCTCGTCCTGCCGCGCGTGAGATTGAGCCGGGACAGCTTGCCGATCACCGCGTTGCGGCTGACGCCGATGTCGGCAGCGATCTCGCTGCAGGTGAGGCCGGCCTCGAAGTGCTGCTTCAGAAGCTCAATTCGTTCGTTGGTCCAAGTCGGTGAAGAAGCAGTCGGTGAAGAAGTTGGTGAGAGAACAGGCATTGTAACGGTCCCAGGTTGCAGATGTCGGCCATCCGCCTCTCGAGATCCGTCCGCCTCACGTCCGGCGCGCCCTCACGTTCTGCCGTTGTCGCGAATCGACAAAAGGCCGTCCTTGATGGCGAGACGGATGCCTTCCTCGATCAGAGTGCGTGCGACGCCGGGAACGCTGGTGCCGTGGGTGCCCTGTCTCACCAGTTTTTCCAGATAGGTGATGGTCGAGAGCGCCAAGGTTACGGGAATGCGGTCAGTCTCGGCTTTTTCGGTGGCCATGGCCCGAACGCTAGCCTCTTACTCGGGTACATAAAAGTAACGATTAAGACTCTATTTAGGTTCAGGGGTGGGAGTCAAATCCGGGCAAGACCGGTGTTTCAGCTCATTGGAATCGCTCGGGAAATCAGGCGCAGCGCCGCGCGCCGCGCGGGATGCCGAGCGGAGGCGGAGTGGAGACGGGTCCGGGCAGGCGGGTGTGGCTAGCCGTGCACGATCGCCTTTTCGATCATGCAATGGATGCCCTTGCAGCCGTTGACGGTCTGCGTCACCCGCAGGTCGGCGGCCAGGCTGCACAGCGTGTAGGCGTCCTCGCGCGACAGGTTTCGCGTCTCGCCGAGCAGCACGATCATGTCGCGCAGCGCGCGCACCGTACACTGGTCGAGGTCGGGGTCCATGGCCATGGTCATGTAATGCGTTGCCGTCTCAGCGCGCGGATAGTCGAACCTGAGGTCCTTGCGCAGCGTCAGGCGGAAGCGGCCCTGGAGCGCGGTCTCGATCGCGGTGACGCAGACCTCGCCGTCGCCCTGCACGCCATGGCCGTCGCCGCAGGAGAACATCGCGCCCGGGACGAACACCGGCAAATAGAGCGTCGCACCGGCTCCGAGCTCCTTGTTGTCGAGATTGCCGCCCATCGCGCGCGGCACGAGCGAGGAGATGCGGCCCCAGGCCGGTGGCGGCGAGACGCCCATCACGCCGAAGAACGGCTTGAGCGGCAGATCGAGGCCCCAGGGCATGCGGCCGACCATCCGCGACCGGTCGAGCGGGATGTTCAGGATGCGCGTTTCGTGGAAATCGTCGGGCAGGGTACCGGACAGCGGCTTGATCATGTTCCAGCCCCAATCCTGCCGGAGCTGGACGTCGAGGATCTCGACCGCGAGCACGTCGCCGGGCTCGGCGCCCTCGACTGCGATGGGGCCGGTGAGGATGTGGCCGGGCAGCATGCGCTCGTTTTTGGCGTGAACCTCGAACATCTCCGGCGGAATGTGAAATTTGGTGCGGTCGGGCAGCATGTCGGGCCCACCGCTGATGGTGTCGACCGTCACCTCATCGCCGCTTTTGACGGTGAGGACGGGTTTGAGCGCGGCTTCGAAGAAGCCCCAATGGCAGGTCTCGGGGCTTGAATGCAGGTGGTGATGGGTCATTGGCCGCGTCCAATCGGTTTCATCAGAACTCGTCATGAGAACCTGTTATGCCCGGGCTTGACCCGGCGATCGATCCTCTTTCAAGAAGATTTCTGAAGATGGACGGGCCGGTCAAGCCCGGCACGATCATTCCAGCGAGGCTCCCCTGTATTTCGTTCTTTCCAAGACCCTCGGCACCGCTCTGCTGCCGATCAATCTCCTGATCGAGCTAGGAATCCTGTCGCTGCTGCTGATGGCGACGCGGTTTGCTGCGGTCGGCCGCAAGCTCGCCGTGACCACGCTGGTGCTGCTGGCGCTGGTCGCGTTCTCGCCGATCGGCAATCTTCTGCTCTATCCGCTGGAGTCGCGTTTCCCGGCGTGGGACCCGTCGCGGGGCGCCCCCGACGGCATCATCGTGCTCGGCGGCTCGATCGATACCGATCTGTCGGCGGCGCATCGCACGCCCGTGGTTGCGCACGCGGCCGATCGCATGCTGGCGCCGGCCGACCTCGCGCGGCGCTATCCGAACGCGCGTATCGTCTTCACCGGCGGCTCGGCGAACCTGGTCGCGACGGAGGCGAGGGAGGCCGACTACACCGCGCCGATCCTGGAAAGCCTGGGCATACCGAAGGAGCGTCTGATCCTCGAGCGCGACTCCCGCAACACCTGGGAGAACGCGATCTTCACAAAGCAGCTGGTGACGCCGAAGCCGGGCGAACGCTGGCTTCTGGTCACGTCGGCTTTCCACATGCCGCGCGCGATGGGGATTTTCCGCAAGGCCGGGTTTGACGTCGAAGCCTATCCGGTGGATTGGCGGATGGGCGGGCGCGACGGGCTCTTCGCCTTCACCCGCAATGGGGCCGATGGTCTCGGCAAGACCGACGTCGCCGTGCGCGAATGGATCGGCCTTTTGGCGTATCGCATCATGGGGCGGACCGGCGAGTTGCTTCCGGGGCCGGGCAAGGACTAAAACGAGGGCCGCAAAACAAGAACAGAGTACCGGCGCGCGATCGCCGGTCGGGAGGACGCCATGCAGCAGCAGAGCGAAGACAGGATCGATCTTGCCGGGCTCGTCGCCGACCTCAACAGCCTGCTGCGGCTGAAGACGACGGTGATCGGCATGAAGCTGTTCGCGCGCACTGCCGACATGGAGGCGATCCCGAAAATCCGGCGGCCGAACGCGGTCCACACCACCGACCAGATCGTCAGCATGGCTGCACGTCTGGGCTGGACGGTCGGCATCACCGCCGACGATCTTGTCGGTGCGCAGTGTCGCGCCGTGATCGGGCTTGCGCCGCAGGACGAAAAATGGCTCGCCGGCGAAAACTATGTCGGGGTCTGGCACGGCACCGCTGAGGACGCGCGCAAGCGCCAGGAGGCGCTGGACGTGGTTCCGTTCGGGCAGTATCAGGCGCTTGCGGTCAGTCCGCTCGCGAGCGGGCGGCTCGATCCGCCCGACATCTGCCTGGTCTATGCGACGCCGGGGCAGATGATCATCCTGATCAACGGGCTGCAATATACCGGCTACAAGAAGTTCGAATGGGGGGTGGTCGGTGAGACCGCCTGCGCGGATTCTTGGGGGCGGGCGCTGAAAACCGGCGAGCCCAGCCTGTCCTTGCCATGCTATGCCGAACGGCGCTATGGCGGCGTGCCGGACGAGGAGATGCTGATGGCCTTGAAGCCCTCGCATCTCGCCAAGGCGATCGAGGGCATGAAGGCGCTGGCCAAGAACGGCCTGCGCTATCCGATTCCGCCCTATGGGATTCAAAGCGACGTCCGCGCCGGCATGGGCGTGAGTTACGCGAAGAAATAAAGGTCGATCATGAGCTCAGCGAAATTCGACATCGTCGTCTACGGTGCGACCGGTTTCACCGGCCAGCTCGTCGCCGAATATCTGACTCAGCATTACAAGGGTGACCACGCGCTCAAATGGGCGATGGCAGGCCGTAGCCTCGGCAAGCTCAAGTCGGTACGCGATGCGATCGGCGCGCCCGGGAATACGCCGCTGATTGTCGCGGATGCATCGGACGCGGCCTCGCTGAAGGCGATGGCGGAGCAGACGATGTCGGTGATCACCACCGTCGGCCCGTATCAGCTCTATGGCGAGGAACTGCTCGCGGCCTGCGTTGCCACCGGCACCGATTATTTCGATCTCTGCGGCGAACCGATCTGGATGCGACAGATGATCGACAAGTACGAGGCGGCCGCCAAAGAGAGCGGCGCGCGTATCGTGTTCTCATGCGGTTTCGATTCCGTGCCGTTCGAGCTCGGCGCGTTTGTCGTGCAGGAAGAGGCCAAGCGCGTGTTCGGCGCTCCGGCCTCGCGTGTGAAAGGCCGCGTGCGCGACATGCGCGGCACGCTCTCGGGCGGCACCGCGGCGAGCGCGAAGGCGACCTTCGATGCGGTCGCAAAGGACATCAGCCTGATCGCGATCCTGAACGATCCGTTCGCGTTGACGCCGGGCTTCACCGGCCCGAAGCAGCCAAAGGGCAACAGGTCGCTGCTCGAGGATGACCTGCAATCCTGGGCCGCGCCGTTCATGATGGCACTGATCAACACGCGCAACGTCCATCGCTCCAACATGCTGATGGGCTTTCCCTACGGCCAGGACTTCGTCTACGACGAGATGGTTCTGACGGGTCCCGGCGAGAAGGGCGAAGCCAACGCGCAGCGCGTGGTGGCAGCCAACGCCGAGAAGACCGGTCCGAACGCGCCGAAGCCGGGCGAGGGGCCCTCGAAGGAAGAGCGGGAGAACGGCCGCTTCGACCTGCTCTATGTCGCGATCGCGCCCGACGGCCGCATGGTTCGCGCCGGCGTCACCGGCGACCGTGATCCCGGTTACGGCTCGACCTCGAAGATGATCTCCGAATGCGCGATGTGCCTGTTGCGCGATGTGACAGACGTCCCGGCCGGATTCTGGGCGCCGGGCGCGGCGATGCAGCACAAGCTGATCAAGCGCCTGCGGGACAATGCTGGGCTGACGTTCGAGGTGGAAGCGTAAGGTCCGTGTCCGCGAAGTTCGACATCGTCGTCTACGGCGCGACGGGATACACCGGCCAGCTCGTCGCCGAATATCTCGCTGCAAGCTATGCCGGTGACGGCGCGCCGACATGGGCGATGGCCGGGCGCAGCAGGGACAAGCTCGCCTCCGTTCGCGATGCGATCAGCGCACCCGCTGACACGCCGCTGATCGTGGCGGACGCAGCCGATCCGGCTTCGTTGCGGGCGATGGTCGATCAGGCGAAGCTGGTCATAACCACTGTCGGTCCCTACCAGCTCTACGGCTCCGATCTGCTTGCCGCCTGCGTCGCGTCGGGCACCGACTATATGGATCTCTGCGGCGAGCCGATCTGGCTGAAGCAGATGATCGACAGGTATGACGCGGCGGCGAAGGCGAGCGGCGCGCTTCGATTCCATCCCGTTCGAGCTCGGTGCGTTCTTCGTGCAGGAGGAAGCCCGTCGCGTGTTCGGAGCGCCGGCGCCGCGCGTCAAGGGGCGCGTCCGCGACCTCAGCTGGAAGTTCTCCGGCGGCACCTCGGCGAGCGCGAGGGTCACCTTCGAAGCAGTCGCGCAGGATCTCAGCCTGGTGTCGATCCTCAAGGACCCCTTCGCATTCACGCCCGGCTTCGAGGGGCCGAAACAGCCGCGCGGCAACAAGCCCGTTTTCGAGGAAGACCTGCAATCCTGGTCCGCCCCGTTTGCTATGGCGACGCTGAACACGCGCAACGTCCATCGCTCCAACATGCTGATGGGATTCCCGTATGGCCGCGATTTCGTCTACGACGAGATGGTGCTGACGGGGACGGGGGACGAAGGGCAGGCCAACGCGAAGCTCGTCATGGCCGCCAATAGCGAAAAGACCGGCCCCAAAGCGCTCAAGCCCGGCGACGGGCCATCGAAGGAAGAGCGCGACAACGGTCATTACGACGTGCTCTATGTCGCGATCGCGCCCGACGGCCGTCAGGTGCGCGCGGCGGTGAAGGGCGATCTCGATCCCGGCTATGCCTCAACGGCGAAGATGGTTTCCGAATGCGCGATCTGCCTGCTGCGCGACACGCCTGATGTCCCGGCCGGTCTCTGGACGCCGGGCGCAGCGATGCAGCACAAGCTGATCAAGCGGCTGGTCGATCACGCCGGGCTGAGGGTTGAGGTGGAGAGATAGGCGCTTTTGCGTGCCTAAATGACGGTGTCGTGGGGGGGGGGGGGGGGGGGGGGGGGGGGGGGGGCGCGGGCGGGGGGGGGGTGGGGGGGGGGGGGGGGGGGGGGGGGGGGGGGGGGGGCGGGGGGGGGGGGGGGGGG
>NZ_JBVVPO010000089.1:0-25601 GCF_055811795.1 Bradyrhizobium sp. MI1.7 | reverse complement strand
CGCCGGCGGAGGCGCTTGACGAATTGCTGTTATGAGTGAAAACAACTGGTGTTGCGACGACCGTTTGAATCCGCCCAATACGCTGCGGCTGCCTATCGCGATCATCTTGCCGCCCACGGCTTGATCGGCTCCATGGGCCGGCGCGGCAACCCATACGACAATGCCACGGCGGAGAGCTTCATGAAGACACTCAAGGTCGAAGCCGTTTATCCGATGGCATTCGAAACCTTCATCGACGTTGCCGAAAACCTTCCGCGCTTCCTTGAGGAGGTTTACAACCGTCGACGGCTTCACTCGGCACTCGGTTATCTCAGTCCTGTGCAATTCGAGGATCAACACACCCGGCGAACGGTCAAACCAGCAGCCTGACCCCGTCTGCTCCGAGGGGCCCACTCCACTTCTGCGCCAGCGCCACGCTCATCGAAAAACATGAGATCCGCCGCAAGCGGGAGGCCGGGCTCGTCGGCGAAAGGCGCGGGCAGGAGGCCGCCGCGCTCGACGCCGCCGGTGCAGCGCTTGGGGCTGTCGGGATGTTGGCGTTCGCGGCCGTGTTCTGGTGGATCGTCGAGCGTAGCGTGGCCGGCGCGTTCGCCGCGGCGTCGCTGGCCTGGCTCGTCGTCTCGATCACGTGCTGGTTCGCAAGACGCAAGCTGCGAGCGGTCCACCGGCCGCGACGAAATAGCGACCCCGCGATGTCGGGGTCGTTAGGGCCGGGAGACACGTCTTAGGCGGCGCTGGAGCTGGAGGCCTTGGCATTCACGCCCTTGCGCAGCGCCACCGTATTGAGTTTGGTATTCGCCGCCTTCTCTTCGTTCAGGTTGGTGGTGAGGAAGCGTACGATCTCGTCGTGGCCGAGCTCCTCGGCCCAGGCAATCAGTGTCCCGTACCGGCAAATTTCGTAGTGCTCGACCGCCTGCGCATTCGCGACGATGGCGGCGTCCAGAACCGCCTTGTCCTCGATCTCGCCCGCGGTCTCGTCGGCTTCCCTGATGATGCCGTCGATGGCCGGGCACTGCGCACCACTGGGTTCCCTGCCTAGCTTCTCGAAGACCTTCTGAAGCCGCTCGATCTGCTTATTGGTCTCTTCGAGATGGTTCTTGAGGCCCGTGACCAAATCGCGGTTAGTGGCCTTGTCGATCATCTTCGGCAGCGCCTTCGTGATCTGTTGCTCAGCATAGTAGATGTCCTGAAGCCCATGGATCAGCAAGTCATCCATGGTTTTGATGTCCTTGGTGAAGATACCCATAATCGATTTCTCCTCTCGCAATGATGGCAATGGAACGCGGGAGGTCTTCCGCTGTTCCACTAAGACGCCGATGAAGACAAGACCGGAAGCTTCGCCGTCCTGCTGGGACGGGCGGCCATAGACGTATGGGGCGACATGCCCGGGATATTCAGAAAGCCCTGTTCGATAGAGAATCCGAGCGCGAAGAACTCGCGCACCTGCTGCACGATCGTCATCCCGCACGTTGCATCCGGTCAACCCTTCCCAGGAACACCCGGCGCGCGGTAGATATATGATGTCGCTGCGGATAGCGTACATGGGGGCGAAGATGGCTGGAAACACGATCACGACCACCGGTATCGCAGTTCCGGGTGATGCTCGCGGCAGCGTTTGGCGATCTGCCATCCGTCGATCTTCCCGGGTAACCTGATGTCGGTGATGAGCACCTCCGCGACCGCCGCTTGCAACAGGCAAGCGCCTCGTCGCCATCGGCTGGAACACGTAAAGGCCTCCTCGCGCAGAGCGTCGACAACGAATTCACGGATGAGAGGATCATCTTCCACGACGAGTACGCGCCGAGGTAATGGGCAGCCCGCACGCCGGCGCAATCAGTCAAACCTGCTTCGCTCTTCAGGCCGAAAAATCCACTCTCGCCAAACCGTCAATAGTACGGCCATGATGACTGGTCCTAAAAACAAACCGAGTAGGCCGAAGGCAGCCAGCCCCCCGAAAATTCCGACGAACGCAAAGAGGAAAGGGAGCCGCGCCGCGCCCCCGACCAGAGTTGGCCACACAAAGTGATCCCCTGCAAGCATGACGGCCGCGCCCCAGAAAAAGACGCCTGCGGCTGCGATCCCGCTGCCACCGCCGGACAAAAGCGTCGCGGCGGCAGCCGTGAACACTGCCCAGGCACCGAATGGGAGCATCGCAAAGGCCGTGGTTATGATGGTAAACATCACGGCATTTGGTACGCCTGCAGCAAGGTATCCGACGCCGATCAACGAGCCTTCGCCGATAGCGACGATCACGGTACCGTTCACCGTCCCTCGGATCGAATCCACGATCTTCTGCACCACGCCCTCGCCGGGGTGCCCCAGGATGCGATCGCACGTCTCGATGGTACGGTTAGCGACCGAGCGGCCGTTGCTGAGCAGCACGAACAAGGCAAATAGGGAGAAGAAGAGCATGAACAGGCGACGCATCAGCTGACCGCCGAAAGTGTTGAATAGACCAGACGCATCATCCGCATTGATGGTCTTGAGCCAAGCAGTCGCGGCTTTCGGATCCGACAGATTATCGCGCCACCATTGCTGCGCGATTTCTGCTACGACCGGCAGGCGAGCGATCCAGTCGGGCACTTCGATTCCGCTCTCCCTGGCCTTCTTCAGCCAGTTCGCGATGTCACCGCTTTGCTCGGCCACCTGGTAGATGGCAAGCGCCATGGGCGTAAACAGGATGAGCGCGACGATCGCCGTAAAGGCGACGGCTGCCAGCCTTGTTGGGCCCGAGGTGAGCCGTGCAGCGAACTTGATGTAGAGAGGCCACAAGGTGACGGCGAGAATGGTTGCCCAGATCAAAGGTGGCAGGAATCCCCCCGCTGTCCACAGGGAGAGCGCTACCACCGCTACGGCAAAGACCACCCGGGCGTTCATGCGCGCGCCCGAACCAAGTGGGAGCGGCTTTTGCTGCACCGGGTTGCGAGATGCGTCGCGATCCGAAGCTGTCGATGTGCCGGGCTTTGCTATCCGCTTGCTAACCGTGTTCGGGCGACCCACTTGCTACCTCGCTTGGCGGTCCGGCGCTCGTCGATCCTACCGGGGTCGCTAATCTTGCCGTGAAGTAGGCGCCGCTCGTCAGAAAACATCCGAGGCTTGATCAAGGTTCCATCCAATGTACGGGGCCTCTCATCGCTCTTACGGCAGAAAAGACCATTGTTCACGCAACAGGCGGGCGCCGCCTTAACAAGGCCGGGCTGCCCACGTGGGCTGCCCTATGCCGGCATCTAGGTAAGCCGATTTACTTTTTACTTTCGGTTTCTGTCGAGTTCCTGCGCCAGGCCAAGATGATGCTGCAGAGCATGCAAGGGTTTGTTCGCCCCATCCTTGTTTCGGATCGTCACCGCCTTCAGCGTAACGTTGAAAAAGGGAGGCCTTGTGAGCGCTCACCTGCATCGGACCCTACTCGCCAGCACCGTGCCTTCATGCGAGCCTTTGTCCAACCGCTTGACGCTTTGAGAGATGAGATCCGCAGTCGATGCTTGATAAAGTCCGGTCACTCTTTTCCGTGGACTGGGCGCGCATCGGCTGCGAGCCGAAGGCTGGACGCTTCGGCAAGTGTCAGCGGAAAATCTACGGGTCGGGGTGGGGCGCCGGAATAAGTCTAAAGTCACTTCCGCCTGTCGGAGAAATCAATCCGTCCGCCGGTGCCGCTTCCTTTAGAGGTTGCCGAAAAGAGAAGCCGTGATGGGCGAGCGCCAGCCTAGGCCATGTCAAACTCTGTCTGCAACTTCCGCACTTCCTCACCCAAAGCCGCTTCGGCGGATTCCTCCAGAGGCTTCTGCCGGATACCGCCAAGTTGCCAACTGGGGCTGTAACCCTTTACGCGGATCAGCTTGAGGCCGGTTACGCCAGACCGCTTCTCGAGTTCGGCGGCGAGCTCATGTTGATACACGATTGCTTTCATCCGGCGGGTTCTCCAGGCGCATCACACTCGAGCGGCTAACAGTCCCGGCAGATGCTTCTGATCTTCTCGAGGGCGCGGTCGGTCGGGTCCCACAGATCCTTCTTGGGTCTAATCGTACCGATTTGCTCCGCCGCCCGCGGGTATTGCCTATGCGATCCGGGCCGTTTTCCACTAGCGGAAATCGGCTCCATCAAAAAAGGCCCCAACATGAGGATCAACACGATGCTCATTTGCAGTTTTTGCAGATCGACCCCACCATCCTGTCCGTGTTGCTGTTCTCTTGATCGATCTTGGCGTCGCTATCCTGCTGGTTGGTGGTCGCAGGCCTTCCGATCCCTCCGGCAGGCGCGGTCTTCGCAGCCGCGGCCGAAGAGCCCGAGGAAGCAGCGGTGCCGGCCGCATTGGTGCCGCGCGTCCGGGCTTCGCTTTCGGTGTCGATCCGTTGCCCCGGTTCGTGATTGACGCCGGGCTGCGACGTTGCGGGGGCATTGCCGACGGTGGAGTTGCCGGGAGAGCCAACGGTTCCGGCGGGATTTGCTGGGCCAGACCCTGCAGTGCCAGCGGCGTTTGTAGCTGAAGGTGAGGATGTCCCTGTATCGCCCGCCCCGGAGGAGGCTGCGCCGCCGGCTCCTCCGCCCGCGGACCCACCGCCACTGCCTCCACCACCGCCACCTTGAGCGAAAGCAGCGCAGGGAAGGATAATCGCCAAGGCCAAGGCACAACGAGAGAGCTTCATGTCGCGACACCTTTAACGACCAAGCGGGCTCTCGAGGTTTCGTTCGTAGAGTTATGCGTGCTAGGCGTCGAGGACGCCGAATTGCCGCCGATAAGCATCGATCGCCCGGTTCGAGAGCAGCAACCTGCTACGTTCACCGTTCCGGACCATTTGCTCGATCTTATGGGAGAGAAATTGGCTGGCTTCGGCAGCGTCGCCGAGGTCGCCCGAGCGCTCGAGGAACTCCCAAGCGATCTGGACCGAATGTTCAACAAGATGAGAAAGTGGGGTGTCGACCATAGTGAGCCGAACGCTTGCTCCTTCCCAGGGTTCCTAGCCACCTCGGAGGACGCAATGCGTGGTCGAGGTAGATGCATCCCATTTGCCATCGGCCGGCGTCCGAGAGCAATGAGCGGCGTAATCGCTTGTCGTCGCTCCCACGGCTAACCAGTTGCGGACCTCAAGGGAACATGGGTTGAACCCCGCAGTTGCTCCCCGGCCAATGGAGAAGGAAAGATGTCCAAGAAATCGCTCGCTGAAATCGCGAAGGAAATGGCCGGCATCGACATCGCCATTCTTTCGACCCACACAGAAAACGGTGAGATCGCCAATCGACCCATGAGTAACAACGGCGACGTGGCTTACGACGGCACGTCTTATTACTTCACTTACGAAAAGACGCGGACAGTTTCTGACATCCAACGGAATCCTAATGTCGCGCTCGGATTCTCATCCGAGGCCGGTCTATTCGCCGAAGGGATCTATGTGGCCGTCGAAGGGACTGCCGAACTGATCCGCGACAAGGCCGTCTTTCATCAGCACTGGACAAGTGATCTCGACAAATGGTTCGAAAATGGCGTGGATACGCCAGGCATTGTCCTGATCAAGGTCAAAGCCAACCGCGCGACCTATTGGAAAGGTCGCGAAGAAGGTGAGGTTGGACTCTGACTGAAGATTCAACCGGGGCGAACTAGTGGCGCGAGTTCTTTCGATGGTTTTTCCGCAATCGCAAGACCGGCGCTATCACGATTGTACAGTCACCCAATCTCATTCTGTGGATTGTGATAGTGGCCGGCCTTTTGCTCTGGGTATGGCCATCAGCAGGCAAAGCAAACTTGGCCTTGACGATCGCGCGATCGCGGTCAACGGTGGCCTGGTTCTCTGGACGGTGGATGAAATCGTCCGTGGCGTCAATCGTTGGCGGCGCTCTCTCGGTGCAGTCGTTCTTCTCTACGAATTCACGACCCTTTTTAACGACGGTAACGATTCCGCACGCGGGAGCGGGAGCCCAGATGTCGCCGCGGGCTTGCATTGTAACGGCGCCAGCAGGGCTCGCGAGGCTGTAGCGGTAGGCAATCGAGGCTCGTTCGCAGATGGCACCACCGACGCGGATCGAATTGACGCCCGAGGAGCTCCGAGAACGCAGACGTCTGCGACGCGAAAAGCAGCGCGAGGACAATATCAAGCGTGCCGCAAAGATGCATGCTGCTCGCCTCAAGACAAAAACTGACCGTCCAAAGGATCCGCCGCGGCACAGACAGTTTGTCCACGTCGGATGCTCCGGCTGGCGTTATTGGAAATGGCGGGACTCATTCTATGCAGACGTGCCGCAGACCGAGTGGTTTAATCATTATTTAAAGCGTTTCGACACTGTCGAAATCAATGCATCCTTTTACTCGTGGCCGACAGTCGCCGGTGTTCAATCCTGGCGGCGGCAGCCCGGGAGAAAGAAGTTCATCTACACCGTCAAAGTCTCCGAACTCATCACCCACGTGAAACGATTCAAAGCGACAAAGACGCTCATCCGGGATTTTGGAATGATCGCCGACATTCTGGGTGACCGGATGGGCTGCTTTCTGTTTCAAATGCCGCCGAGCTATCGTTACACCAAGACCCGGCTTAATGACATTGTCAGCCAGCTGGATCCCGAGCGTCGCAACGTCGTGGAGTTTCGGCACGCGAGTTGGTGGAATGAAGAGGTCTATGAGGCTTTTCGTAGCGCGGGGATTATCTTCTGCTCCTGCAGCGGGCCACGCTTGCCGGACGAACTCGTTCGGACGAGCGATGAACTCTACATCCGCCTGCACGGCCCAAAGCGATGGTATCGTCACGATTATTCCAAGAGCGAGCTGGAGATCTGGGCCAAAAGGATCAAGGCGAGCGGTGCGAAGCGGGCCTGGGTCTATTTCAACAATGACAACGACGCGCACGCTCCCAAGAACGCGACAACCTTCAGGCGCATACTGGCCGTTGTGCTCAAGGTCTGACACTTAGAATTGGAACTCGGCCTGACATGGGAACGTTCTCACGTGTTTGGAGAACATCATGACCAGCAAATCGCTCTGGATGGATATTGACGTCGCACCTGATGCGCGCGTGCTCGATGGCGCCCAGGAGTGCGACGTCGCCGTGATTGGCTCCGGGATCGCCGGGATATCAACGGCGTATGAGCTTTGCCAGCGCGGCAGGTCCGTCATTGTCATCGACCGCGGCCGCATTTGCGGTGGCATGACGTCGAGGACGTCGGCTCACCTTGCTCCTTTGTGCGACGATCTCGTCAGCGAAATGACGAAGATCAGGGGGCACGAGGCGACAAAGCTCTTTTGCGACAGCCAGGCGGCTGCCATCGACCGCATCGAGGAAATCCAGAACATAGAGAAGATCGACTGCGACTTTCGCAGGCTTGACGGCTATCTCTTTCAGGGGCGGGACATGCCGTCCGATATCATCGACCAGGAAATGGATGCGGTCCGCGAGGTCGGAGCTCCCGTCCACCGGCTGATGGGCGTATCCCTCAAAGGGTGCGAGGGCCGCCACGTTCTGCGCTATCCCAGGCAAGCGACTTTTCATCCCCTCAAATACCTGGCCGGGGTGGCAAAGGCCTGCAGTGAGAATGGCGTGACCTTTTTCCGAGACAGTCCGGTCGACGAAGTGACTGAAGACAATGGTGTCGTGACGGTTAAAGCCGCGCGCGGCGCCATTCGCGCCAAACATGCCGTTGTCGCAACCAACTCTTCGATCTCCGACCGCTTTGCCATCCACACGAAGACGGCTCCCTATCGGACCTATGTTATCACCTTCGAGATCAAGCGCGGTGCGCTACCTGACGCGCTCTACTGGGACACTGAAGATCCTTACCATTATGTCCGCCTGCAGCCCGGTCCCGCCAATACCGACTATGTGCTGGTGGGAGGCGAAGATCACAAAACCGGAGAGGCAGACGACGCTGATGAGCGTTTTGACAGACTGGAAGCTTGGGCCCGCAGCCTGGTTTCCGGCCTCGGCAAAGAGACGCATCGCTGGTCCGGGCAGGTGCTCGATACAATCGATTATGCCGGCTTCATCGGACGGGATTCCGGCGGCAAGAATATCTACGTCGCGATGGGCGATTCCGGGCAAGGCCTGACGCACGGTGTCGCCGGCGCGATGCTGAATACGAGCCTCGTTTTTGGTGAGGATCACCCCTGGAAAGACATCTACGAGCCGGGCCGGGTTCCTCTTAAGGCCGCGAAGAACTTTGTGACTGAGAACATTACCGCACTTAAAAGCTTTGCTGAGTATGCGGCGCCTGGCGAGATTAACTCACTGGACGATCTCAAGCTTGGCAAAGGCGCGGTCGTGCGGCGTGGACTGAAAAAACTTGCAGCCTTTAGAGACGAGGCAGGTGCGCTGCACCTGAGGTCGGCGAGTTGCACGCATGTGGGTTGTCACCTGCATTGGAACAGCTTTGAGACGTGTTGGGACTGCCCCTGTCATGGATCGATGTTCGATGTCGACGGACAGCCAATCAACGCTCCTGCCATCGGGCCTCTCGCTCGTGTGGAAGATTGAGCGGCGTGGGAAAGCGCCGCATCGCCATCGAGGCCATGGAGGCCCGTTCGGTCGACGCCATTCCGATCGGCGAGCTATGGCAGTACGAACCGAAATGGGATGGCTTCCGTTGCCTTCTGGTGCGGGAGGGCGAGCAAGTCGACCTCCATTCGAAATCCGGGCAGAACCTCAACCGGTACTTTCCCGAAGTCATGGCCGGCGCGCTTGCGGTCCGCGAAAAAAGCTTTGTCCTCGATGGCGAGATCGTCGTTCCGACCGGCGGTCAACTCTCATTCGATGATTTGTTGCAGCGCATTCACCCTGCTGCAAGCCGCGTGAAGAAATTGGCGGCAGAGAGCCCGGCCTTGTTCCTCGCGTTCGACCTCTTGCTGAAAGGCGGAAGCGATCTGGCGGGTGAGCCTCTCGCCAAGCGGCGACCGCTTCTGGAGAATTTCGCCGCTCGTTTCTTCTCGAAGGCAAACCTGTTTCGCCTTTCGCCGGCCAGCTCGAAGCTGAGGGATGCCCAACGTTGGCTCGCGTCGGCGGGCGGTGGAAGCGATGGCGTCATCGCGAAGCGCCTCGACCTTCCATACCAGGCCGGCAATCGAGAGGGTATGCAAAAGATCAAGCGTTATCGTAGTGCGGACTGTGTCATCGGCGGCTTTCGCTACGGCGAAAACCGTCTGGCGGGCCGGCAGGTCGTCGGGTCGATTCTTCTCGGGCTCTACGATGACGACGGGTTGCTGCATCACGTTGGATTCTCGTCGGGGATCAAAGCAAAGGACAAGCCGGCTTTGACCGACAAGCTCGAAGCCGTCAAGCAAGCTCAGAGCTTTACAGGAAATGCCCCTGGCGGTCCCAGTCGCTGGTCCACGAAGCGATCGCCAGAATGGCAGCCGGTCAAGCCGAAATATGTGGTCGAAGTGTCCTACGATCATTTCACCGGCGGTCGCTTCCGTCACGGGACTTCGATCATCAGGTGGCGACCGGACAAAAAGCCTTCTCAATGCACGTTCGAACAGGTTAGGCAAAGAGCCGATCGCACCCTCTTATCCAGGCTCGGGATTGGTGGACGTTTGTCTCGGTAAAGAGGTTGCGCACCGTTACTCCGGAATGAGCGGGCGCTACCGTTGGTATAATGCGCTCGCGAGCAGCCCGCGATCCGGCTTGTTGACGTTGTCGCCGGACATGTTTGGATTGCGAGCACTACGGCGGTCCTCCCCTTGGCGCAGTTCATCAGGGCGATATCGCCTTGTCCTGGCTCTTATCGGGGATGAGAACGCCATTAGCGCTCCCGCCTTCCTCAGGAATGCAGCAGCGCTATCAGCACCGTCGCCGTTTCAAGCAAACTATGTCCCTTGAGGAACGCCTTGCAGAAGAGGCAAGGCGTCTTCGTGAGAAGGCTCAGTCGCTTCCACCGGGTATCGAACGGGAGCGCACAATCCGCAAGGCCAGGCAAGCCGAGACCGGCGCGCATATGAGCGAGTGGTTCAGGTCGCCCGGTCTGGCACCACCGGAATGATTGGATGTCGCGCCTACATCCTAGGCCCGGATGGCCATAGTTAGCGGCTTGTCGATCCCATGAAGAGGCCAAGGAGCAGACCGAAAGGCTAGTGGACGACTATGACGTGCCACCTGAAACGCAGGATTTGCGAGGTCAAATCAAAAGGGTAGGGCCGCCTCAGTTGGCGGCCTCCGAGTGGCCAGCACCTAACCGGCGGGTTTTTCTTTGTCCGCGTGCGGCTGCTCGCCACGGTTTTCGGCAGTCTGCTCCGAATCCCCGGGCTTCTTCCCGGCCATGTTCCCAGGATTGAAATGGTACTTGCCGTCCGGATTCTCGCCGGGCTGCTTCTCATTTGGATTTTTGTTGTTGTCGTCGGCCATAAGGCTGTTCCTTTAGAGGGAGGAACAACATGCAACAGGGCGGGCAATCCCTTAGTTCCTACCAGTGGCACTAATTCACTTTCGCGAGTGGCCTATTTCGGCCAGCACCCACTTATTCGCCAACAGCGGCGCAGAAGCCGACTCTTCACGAAGTCCGCTAAGGGGCCGCAAGCGGACTCATCGGGGCAGCAGGACCGATAGGGACGCGCGTTTCATCGCGCGCGCCCCGCACAGAACCGTCCTGGCGCGGATGCAGGATCGCGAGATCAGCGGACCGGCAGCATCAAATGCTCGTATTGCGTGCCAGGCCACATCACATAGGGCTTCGTTGGGTCGGCCTTCGCGTCGCGTGGATAACCATCCAACATCTTAGCGCCAGAGCCCACGATCATTACGTGTGCGCCGGTTTTGATCCAATTGTTGCCGGGCTCTTCTTTTGTTGCATAGGGGTCGGTGTTGCTTGCACCTCCGTCCCCTTGCAGCATGTACATGAACCCTACCTTATTCGCCGGTGGCTCCTTGTGCTCCATCCATGCCGTCGCCCATTCCATCGCGTTTTGATCGCCGCACATCGGGTCGGGGTTGGCCGGATCGGCATGGCCCGGCATGCACGTCCACTGCCCAGTTCCTTTGCGCAACGTCCGCATCTTGCCGTCGTGATCCATAGCGACGATCGTTGCGTCTTTGGCGATGGCCTCGGGTGCCGCGGACAAGGACAGCTTAATCAGCTCCTCGTCGCTCATCTTGTGGCCGGTTGACTGTTGAGCGAAGGCGTAGCTCGGCATAAGCGCGAGGACAGATAGAGTTACATAGGCCAGCGATTTCATCGCGAAATCCTCCATGAGTTTTCGCTGATGCCAGCCGCGGAGGAGCCGGAGGCCGGCGTCTGCGCTGAGGTCTTGCACGTAGTTATCCTAGCCTCCTTTTGAGCTCCTGAAACGCGCCATTTGGCCGCTGCGGAACGATCAGCGCCGGGACTTCCGCTCAGGTCAAAAGCGAAAAACTCAGCGTAAGCAAATCTCGTCCGCTGCGTCCCACTAAGCTGACCACAGTGAGGGGCATCGCCACTTCGCTGTTAGGGCAAGAAGCCAAATTGACTCGGCGTCACGTCAAAAAGCAAAGCATGCCGAGGAACTGGCCGGCACCTAAGTGTACTTCCGGTTGAACCTTCGCTCGTTTCCGATGACCCACGCAAACGGGCTAGGAAACGGAGGTTTCCATGACCAGTTCCAATGGACACCCAGTGCATCTTTATCGGTTGATCGTAGCCGGCACGGTGGGATTGTGTGCGGTCACATTTTTCGGCATCAACACAGCCTATTCACATGACCTGATGCGACCAGAACTGAACGCTTGGTTCAAAAGTCTCAAGAATAGGGCAGGTGAGCCGTGCTGTGATGGTGGGGACGGCCAACAGGCGGAGGCCGAGTGGGATATGGCAAAAAATGGCTATAGAGTCCTTCTGAAGCATCCGCATCGGCCAAACGAACCCGGGCAATGGTTTGACGTGCCAAACTCTGTCGTAGTCAACGGGCAGAACCTCAGCGGCAGGGCGATGGTTTGGTGGTGGCCGTCATACGACAATGGAAGAATGACTCCTTTGTGGCGGTGCTTCATTCCCGGACCGGCGGGATAATCCTCCCTGGGAAATCAATAGCACCGACCAAGGAGATGGGCACCTCGGCAATGAGGCGTAAGGTTTCATCGCAAGCACGTGCACTCATAAATCCGCGATGCCCGCTTATTTCCCAACCGCGGCGGAGAAGAGGACATTGCACGAGGTCCGTTAAGGGCCCACAAACCGACATCCAATCAAATCGACCCGAGCACGATCTGCCATAAGTGCCGAACTCGGGAGACCCAATTGAGGAGGGTGGTGCGTTTGGCAGCGTCGGTGCTTAATCGCACGGTCCCCCCAACCCGCCTTCGGCGAGTGAGCAAGCCCGCCATAGCGTTGGCGTTGGCGGCAACCTGAGCTGGGATTGCGCTCTGACGAGGGCTAATGCGCTAAGAGAACGGGGCGTACCGAAGCGTTCTTAAGGATGTGGCGCGTGGCCCCGCCCAGAAACATCTCGCGTAGGCGGCTATGGGAATAGGCGCCCATGATCAGCAGGCCGGCTTCATGCTCTGCCCCCACCGCGAGCAGCGTATCACCCACCGAGCGCAATTCCGGTGCAACCACCTGCGCGGTCGCATCGATGCCATGACAGCGCAAATAGGCAAGCACCTCCGCCTGCGAGGCTTGACGATTGCTGCCGTCCCGGTCAACGCTTATGACCCGCACTGATTTGGCAAGTTGCATGAACGGTATGGCAGCCGAGACCGCGTGCCAGCATTCCGGGCTCTCGTCCCAGGCGATCATCACGCTGTCGGTCAGATCACTCTGCGGGCGAGCCGGCGCCAACAGCACGGGGCGACGGGTCCGCAGCAGCGATTGCTCGGCAATAGCCATGAGCGATTCCATCACGCTGGCGCTTGCGGCGACCATTAGGTCGAAGGCAGCGGCCCGTTGCACCGCGATTTCCACATACGATCCCTCGGCTTCGCGCCAGGATGCTGCGAGCGGGCGGCCGGGCTCGTCGCTCGCCGATAGCATCGGGATGCCGACTACCGCGCAGCCCCGCGCGAAAACCTCACGCGCATCCCGCGCAGTTCGCTCCCGTTCCTCGGCGTGCCAATTTACGGGGACGGTCGCCGTTCGTCGTCCCATTTCGGTGGCCATTAGGTCGGTGGCCATTAGGTCGCGCGTGACTGGCGGCGGCTCACTGATGAACAGTGCCTGGACGTGAGCCACCAGCACCTTGGCGGCAGACAGGGCCGTTTCAATTTGACCGGTGAGGCCGGCTGAGCCGGGAAGTGGAACCAAGATTCGCTTGATACTCATGAAGAGCCTCCTGCGATGCCGCGGTTTGCGACGACAGACGGCATATGTGTGTTGAGCGTGTGTTGAGCCGAAAGCGAAATCGCGATACCGCCTAATTTATAAACTCCCGGAATCACCCCAAAGTTCCGGAGACCCGCAGGTGTGCCGGTTGCCGACTTTGGTCGTCGATGTCCGGTGTGGTCAGAAGCCGACTTCGGGCCAACGGCCGGGATACGGCTGCTATGGGCCTTGGCGGATGATGCGGCCGAGAAGGCGCGTGGCGAAGGAACGACTCCGAAGCCCGAATTGGCTCTTTGAGATAAATTGGCCCGGCGGTCCTGCCCTTTGTGCCTCCTGCCCAAGGCAGGACTGCGCTCTGGGAGATTTCATGATGGCCCACCCAACCGAGGAGCAGATACGGAAGCGCGCGTTCGAGCTGTGGGAGCAGGCGGGCAAACCGGAAGGACGCGAAGACGAGTTCTGGGACCAAGCGCAGAGGGAATTACAGGGCGCAGAAGAGCGTGGTGCCCCCAACAAAGGGGCCGACATTTAATAATAATTCCGTTGTCGCCCTACGCTGGCACCGCACCAGTCTTAGTGCGCCGCGCCCTCGGCGTTAGCCGAGCGGGAGCATGCTCCGACCGTGCGCTGAGGTGGGTTACTCGAACGTGCATGCGTCGCATTTGTTAGCGGCCACCCGTCTCGCGCAAATGTCCGAGTTGGGTCAAATGGCGAAATTGCCGGACTTCTTTGCATAGGTCCGCTTTATCTCGAGAAGCGGCAATATGAGTGCACGCCCTAATCCGGTATTCGTGTCAAAACTCTCTGGACATAGCGGGGTGTGTTCGGTTCTTCATCTTGATCCATTCCTTTGTGCGGCCGGCGACGTAGCGGCGATTCCGCCGTTTCGAGACTAATCCCTCAAGGCCCATGCCGCAGGCTGCTTTGAAGAGGTCCGGCCCAATTTCTCCGCCCTCAAACGGTGCGACGAAGATGCCATCGGGGCGGCCGCGTAGCAGGCGCGCCAGGTTGGTCTTGCGCATCGTCAACGGCAGCTGACGTAAGTCTTCGCCGCCGAGCGCCAGAATGTCGAACGCATAGAGCTGCACCTCGGCGCGAGTGCAGGGCGTTGAAGTCTGAGACGCCGTCGACGCCGAGCACTACGGCTTCACCGTCGATGACAAATTGCTCCTCGCGGTTCTTCAACGCTGCCTGGAGGATCCAAGGGAAGCGGTCGGTCCAGTTGTGACCATTCTTGGTGAGCAGCCGAACGTCGCGGCCTCGCCGTTCTACGCGCAGGCGTTAGCCGTCGTATTTGATTTCGTGGATCCAGTCGGGCCCGGCCGGTACCATCTAGGCGGCGGTAAGCCGGCAAAATTCGAACGCAGTACGCATAGACCGCAGATAGGGCTTGAAGGCTCCAGAAGAAAGGGCCGCCCTTGTGGGGCGGCCCTGTCCAAAGTCTATCGACGCCGGTCAAAAAAAATAGGTTCGAGCAAAGCCAGCCCCGGGAATGAAAACAACTAAGGATACAAACACCGCGCCCGGTTGAAGGCATGGAAGCAGCGGTTTGTGTCAGGAATATTTCGTGGGCTCTGTTCCGCGAAGGAACACTGCGCAACGGAGGAAGCCCGCAAAGTTAATCTGGGACACTCAACATTTGTTAGAGCCTGCGCTGAATCCCGGGGCGGAGAATATCCACGGCGCCCCAACTTCGAGCCGGTGCGTCGTTGCGGTCCCGGTGTCTCCGTTCCTCTCCAGCCCCGGAGGCGCCTGGGCCGCTCACATCGATAGAGGCACCACAGTGCCGCCAGCCGTCCTTGTTGACCTCGATCTGAAAGCCTTCTGGCATGCGCGGCACTTCACCTTCGCCAGCAGCGTTGCAGGCCGGGCAGGGTGCGCCGGCGCCGCCACAGGTGCAGGCGCGCGGGCCGTCCCAGGGGCGGTCCGGGTGGTTCTCGCGCAAACCCAGCCGAAATCGTCACAGTTGACGCATGTCGTGGTCGTTGCACCAACGGACACAGGCTTTTCCTCGCTGGGCATCAGGCGACCCCGCGCAGGGGCAGCGCCAGCTGTGCGTCGAAGCGCCTTGTGGCGGTGGCGGCGATGAAGGCTTGTAGTGCGGAGGAGATCTCGGCGTCGGTGTCGGCCGCGCGCTGGGCCGGCGCGTCGGCGACGTCGGAAGTCGCATCCCGCGACCACCCCTCGACGGGATTGAAGGATACAATTCGGACCGGATAGGCGTACTGGCCGGACAGGAGATTTTGCAGGACGCCCTCAAGATCAGTGTCAGCCTCATCCGTCTCACGCCAGGCGCAACCGGCGCGCGCGCCGAAGTCTTCAAGCACCAGATAGATGTCGCGGTCGAGGCGGTCGGCCGGCAGATCGAGGGCGAGCCACGCATACGCTAGTCCGACATGACAAGGGCGAGAGACGGCCCCGGCAAAGGGGTCAAAGGGGGTAGGCCAGGGCCGCTCCGCCAGCTCGGCCAGCGAGCCAGCGACGACTCAAATATCAGTCGCCTTTGTGGTTCCTTTTCCAAACTGAAGCGGGCGCTTCCGTATTTAACCAGTGTCATAAGACTGATTTTAACGGGGCCTAACTTGGTAGTAGGCAAGCCAGCGGGGAAGGCGCTCCTGTGACGCGCACGGCCAACAGAAGGCAGAGCCAGTGATCAACATTGCTGAGTGCCGAGAACATGCTGACCTCTACAAGAGACTTTCTGGCGCGAGCGGCATTTCCAAAGATCGCGCCGACATCGCCCGAACTTATGTCGGTTTGGCTGGCTAGCTGGATAGACTTGCTTCTCTCGCGAGGAACGAGCAGAGGTGGGGGGGCCGGCCTGCTTGCGGCATCAGTCGCCTAGTTGAGTGGCCCGTTTTACGAAAGAAACAATTTGAGGTTGGCGTCGTTCAGGTCTGATGAGACGGTATTACTTTGACATCAGAGAGGGTGACGAGATTTTCTCGGATGAGGAAGGTCTGGAACTCTCGACCGTAGAGAAGGTGCAAGAAGAGGCGGCGCGCTCGCTGGCCGATATGGCCCGAGATGCCGTTCGGACCCCGGGGGACGGCAGCCACCAGATGTCGATTGAAGTCCGGGACGACGGCGGTCCGGTGCTCCAGCTCAAATTCACATTCGAGGTCGAACGGCGCGGGCATTGAGGCCGCCTCGCTAGAACGTTCCGGTCTTTGCACCGCGGAACCGAATTAACTCGACGCCGTCTCATAAAGGGATTTTAGTGGTTCCACTCATCGGAACTGCCGGTTGAGCTCCAAACGCAGGAGAAGCCGTAGCATGATCAGGGAACCCCACTTCCATACGTATTCGATCCCGGCGCGCGTCTGTTTTGCCATTGCGATGTTTGGTGGCGCACTACTGGTCGCCATAGCGATTACGAGCATCTACTTCATGAATTAACCCGCTTGAAACGGTGGTGCATGACGTTGGGGCCCATGCCTAGAGAGACTGCCATAACGCTCTGGTCCCTAGCCGTCGCCTGCATAGTGGCATTCAGTGTGGCTGCGCTCGTTCCCCGCATTAGCAAGTAAGGCCGCCTCAGTTGGCGGCCAATCTCGCCTGGTACCTTCCTATGTGCGAGGCAGCGGATCTTCCCCAGGCGGCGTCAGCTTCACGTAGGTGCCGCTTTCATGCTTCGACAACCAGCCGCCCTCGATCGCGTATTTCAACCCGGCGCCGAACTCGCGCCCGCTGCCCTCCAGCCCGATCATGACCAGCGCGTTGATCCGCTCGATGTAGATGCGGCCGTCCTGCACGGCCGCGACGTTGGCTGCGAGCTCGAGGAGCTTGCGCGCAGCCGCCTCCGGGTTCGCATAGGGGCGTTCTTCGGTGTGCTCCATAGGCGTGTCTCATCGGCCAGTCCTGGCCTATATTTGATCTCAGTAGCCTAAGTTAAAATGGCGCGGCAGGACTTTGATTTTCCTTTGGCCATCAGGCCTGCTCTCGCTAGGATCGAAACCCGGATAAACCGCTCCTTGGAGTTTATGATCCACAGCGGGGTGCCATGTTCGAAGATGCAGCGAAGTTTCCTCGTGGGTATGAGGAGTGCCGCGAGCAGGCAGACAAGACTGACGTCTTGTCGTCTAAAGCTCAATGGCGCTTGTTTGCCGACGAGTGGTTAGATCGGACGCTGGCCGCAGAGGCTCTGACAAAACGCTAGGCTGAGCCTGTCGCCGCGGAGTAAGGCCGCCTCAGTTGGAGGCCTACTTCGGCCAGTACCCAATGGCCGCCTGCGCGGCGGTGATGTGTACGCGGTGCGGGTAGCTCTCCGCCGGTTTCCAGCTGTTGAATGTGGTGCCGCAGACGCAGCGCATCAGCGTGCTCCGGATCTCGCTGTCGAGCTTCTCGCCCCGCGCCCGCTTGGCCGCAACCTCGGCCCGCCAGTCCCGGTCTTGGCGCCATTCGGCGAAGGCGGTGTCTGGGATGGTGAGCCGCAGCTCGGACCACGCGGCCTCGAAAGCCTCGCGCGGCTTCGAAGGTGGCGGCTATGCCACTGGGCAAGGCGATCCCGTTGTTTTGGTGACGTCGATTGTTCAGGCAAAAGGACGGTTTGGCTCTTTTCAAGGCATCAAATTGCGTCGCTGACCGCACATGGTGGGTGTACAGTAGACCAATCTTCGGCAGCAGATGGGCGCGCTGCGGACTTCTTGAACTCGACCACACTTTGTCGGTCATCAAGCGCGGAACGTTCGGGATCGCGCGTGCTCCGCGTCGGCGGCGTGTTTTCTGCTGCTACTTGAGTGTCGCGATATAGGCGGCGATATCTGACGCTTCATCCCTGCTGAGCTGCATATTAGGCATCTTCGGGTGTGGATCGAGCAAGAAGAACGCTAGCTTGGCGGGGTCGAAATCCGGCCTCGCTGCGATGGACGCGAACGTTGGAGCGTCGGCTCTCGCGCCCTTCTGATCGGCTGCGACAAGATGGCAGCCTGCGCACCATCGTTTGACGAGGTTCTCGCCTTGATCAGGGTTAGCCGCGAAAGTCGAAGTCGTCGTGATTGTCGCGCACACCATCAAGACGCAGCGAATTCGATTAGATTGGTTCCACACTCAAATAACCTTTCCAGCATTGGACATATGCCGACAACGTCTGCCTGATTTCACGACGGGAAATCTCGCCATGATGGAAACTTCACGCAGCTACTGTTGCGGACATTTCCTGCTTGGAGGCTTCCTGGTCCTTCACTCCCGTCGCCTCGATGCACAGCTTGACCGCCTCACCGAGGCTCGCGGCAACGAGGTCGGCTTTCGCGCCTTCCCGCAACAATTCCAGCGCAGCCGGGTCGATTTCCTTGACCCAACAGCCCAGGATAATGGTTGCCTTCGGTAACTTTCGCCTTAGGCGTCGAACGGAGTAACGCATGTGCGCTGGTCCATTGGCATCGAGATAGACCAGGCATACGATCGCAACGCCGCTGGTATCAAGGCGGAAGACATTCGTCGTGGAGAGCGCTTCCGCCCCTTCCACTCGCGCCGCCAGGCCGTGCGTCGTCGAGAGCTGAGCCAGCATGATCGCGGCCGCCTCATCGATGCGACTGCGCCCCGCCACGCAGAGGACGGGATGTTCACCCTGCCATCCCGGCGGGAGGGATTCCTTGCTGAGAATGGGCAACGTTTCATTTGTCGCATTTTCTGCAACGCTTTCCACCGCGGACGATGCTTCCGCGTCGGTGGTTGAATTGCTTTTCGCCGGCGGCCGGTCCTCCTGATCCGAAAGGTCGCTGGCAAATTCGTTCACCGCGTCTCGAATCTTCGTTAGACGTTCCTGGTCAAGCGCGCCGCGCTCGGCATCGGCTTGCGCTAGCTGCAAACCCTTCAAGGCGACTTCATCATAGTACGAGGCCAGCGACCGTTCTTTCAGAAATTCTTCGGCCTTTTCGGCGGCTTCCGTCGGATCACCAGCCAGCATCCGCTGGTAAAATATTTCGGGGGGAGAAAGGGCCGGCCGGTCCCCGAACATGACATCAAGAAATTCCAGACGTTCCACATGACGCCCTAGCACGACAAGGCACACCGTCAGCGGCGTCGCGAGGACGAGCCCGATTGGACCCCATAGTGCAGTCCAGAACGTTGCCGACACGACCACGGCAACTGGAGAAAGCCCTGTGCTGTGGCCGTAAACCATCGGCTCGATGACATGGCCCATGACCGGCTCCACAACTAGGAAAAGCGCGAGCGTCCATAGCAGCATCGACCAGCCGGGATCGATGGCTACTGCCAACGCAAGCGGGAACGCGGCCGCGATGACGGCGCCGATGTAGGGAACGAAGCGGAGAGCTGCCGCCAGGATGCCCCAAAGGATCGCGCTTGGAATCCCGATGAGCCACAGACCTATCCCGATCACCACGCCAAATGCGCCGTTCAAGATGAGCTGAGTCAGGAACAGCCGGCTAAGGCGGCTCGCCGCGTCGTCGAGCGCCGCCGTCGTACGTTGGAGATCGGATGACCCCGCCAATCGAATGAGACGATTACGAAGATCTTCGCGTTGAAGCAGAATGAAGATGACGAAAATAATGATGATGCCGGTTGTCGCGAGAGGATGAACCAGCGGCGAGATCAAAGTCCGCAGGCTTTCCAGCGCGCCAGGATCGGGCTGGCGTACTTCTACCGGAACCGGCGTCAGCGGCGCGGGCGTGTTGAAACCAGCGACAGAGCCTGAGCCACGTGCGGATGGTGCATCCTTTGGCTTATCAAGTTCTTTGCTGAGATCCTTCAGCATGTCGGAGGCGCGTTCCAGCGTGCCCCTGCCGGCTTTTGTGTCCCGGAAGGACTGAATTTTTTCGCTTATCGTCGATTGGTAACGCGGGAGGTCTCCCGCGAGTTGCGTCAGTTGCGTGGCGAGGAGACTCCCCATCGCGAAAATCAGCGAGAAGGCAAGTATAACCACGCTCACGACGGCTAATCCGCGGGGGACATGGATACGCTGCAGTATTCCGACCAGCGGCGCCAGCACGAAGCTTAGTAGAATAGCCAAAGCAACGGGCACGAAGATATCCCGGCCAAAATAGAGCATCGAGATAATGATGACCGCAAGAATTGCAGTAGCTACTGCGCTGAGCAGCGCCATAAGTTCTTCGGTGGTACGTGCCCTAAATGGCTGTCTCGCTAAAGGCCTCATCTGCTTTCGTCCCAAACCTCGGAGCCTGCTGATGCGCTGATAAGGACACGGCCCGATCTGCATGAAAAAGCCGCTCGGGCATTACTCCGCGCGGCTTTCTCAGACGGCTGCCGTTTTCCGGTTCGCCGCTACACACACCAATAGATGAGCAGCGTAAAGGTTTCGTGCTGCGAGAAAGATAAAGCCGCGCTCGGCACTGGCCGGCCTCGGGAAGACTTTTGCTGGTGAGCAATGTCTCCTATTGGCCCATCAGCGAAGTGGCGACACCCCTCACTGAGGTCAGCTTAGTGGGGCGTAGCGGACGAGAATTGCTCACGCTGAGTTCTTCGCCTTTTGACCCGGAGCAGAAGTGTTCGGTCCCAGTGTTCCACTGGGCGCCATGGGAACGATCAACGATTCGAGAGGTTGTGTCCGTGTGGCAGGTTCCACACGCCAGGAGGATGTTGTGCGTCAACTCCTTGGAATGATTGCCGCGATGATCTTGATGGCTTCTGGATTTGCGGCCCATGCCGGACAGACCGAGTATGACCCGGCCAAGGTTAGTGACAGCCTGAAGGCAGTCTTCCAATTCGGCTCGGTCTCGACCAAGAAGGCAATGAACGCCAACACGGTCACGCTGCTTACTGGTACGATCGGCGGCACCTATGTGCAGTTCGGTGCAGACCTCGCTTCCGTGCTCGACGACGACGGTAAGCTGCGCGTCCTGCCGATCACCGGTCGAGGCTCGGTGCAGAGCATCGCCGACATCCTCTTTCTTAAAGGCGTCGATCTCGGCATCGTGCGCGCCGACACGCTCGACTATCTCGAGAAGAAGGGCTTCGCCAACAACATCAAGAAGCAGTTCACCTATGTGACCAAGCTCTACAATGAGGAGATGCAGGTCATCGCACCGAAGGCAGTCAAGACTCTGAGCGATCTCGAAGGTAAGACGGTGAGCGTCGACCTGCCCAATGGCGGCACGTTTGTGACTGCACTGACAGTTTTCGAGCGGCTCGGGATCAAAGCGAACTTCGTCTATATCGAGCAGCGGATCGCAATGGAAAAGTTGAAGAAGGGCGAGCTCGACGCCGTCATCGTGGTGGGCGGCAAGCCATACCTGTCTGTCACTGCCTTCAAGAATGACGGCCCCTTTCATCTTGCTGCGGTCGCCTATTCGAAGCCCCTGCAGAGCGATTATCTGCCGGCGACGTTGACCTCGAAAGACTATCCGAACCTGATTCCCGAGGGAGAAACGGTGGAAACGATCGCGGTGCCGGCGGTGCTCGCAGCATACAATTGGGCTCCCAACACTGAACGCCGTCGCAAGCTCGCCCTGTTCGTTGACGCCTTCTTCACGAAATTCGCCGCTTTGCAGAACCCGCCCTTTCATCCCAAGTGGAAGGAGGTCTCCCTGACGGCACCACTCGCCGGCTGGAATCGCCTGCCGCTCGCACAGCAATGGCTCGACCAACACGGCCTCGAACCGGTAAAGCGAGAACGCTTTGAGGCATTCCTGCAAGAGACCCCCGCCGTCGCCAACATCCAGTCGGAGGCCGATAAGGAAGCGCTATTCCGGCAATTTCAGACCTGGGAACAAGGGAGAAACGCGCAGGCACGGATGAACTCCCAGGTGGACTCCAAGAAGGTTCGAGACCGGGACTATACCTCCCACTCCGCAATGCAAGCTGCACCTCCACGCCACCCGCCCCGCCGATCACATCCTGCAAGGCGGGCACTCGGTAGCTTGACGGGGCAAGACTCGGTGAGCAAATGCAGCCATCCGGATTTCTGCAATCGCACAAGTGAGGAAGCTTGGCGGAACCCCTTCCCCGGCGCCACTCCGCCCCCCAATCGAGGACTCTCAACTTCCGATGATCCGTTTCGGAGCTCCGCTCCGACACAGCCTGTCTTCAGATAACGGAAGCCCTCCGATCACGCGCTGATGTTCGTCGACGGGCGCTTGTCGCCAGTTATTGCGCCCTCCTTCAAGACACGCGCGCCGCGCGGCGCGTGACGTTGCCGGAGGTCCGCTGCTCGCCCATCTGCGAAGTAGCGGAGCGTTTCGTTGAGGTCCGCTTAGTATGGCAAGGCGGACGAGATTTGCTCCTGCTGAGTTCTTCGCGTTTTGACCCTGGCTGTGTGAAAACGCCGTGCCTGCTATGATTCCCGTGAATCGGCGGGGCTGGCATGACTCGTTTCGTTCAAGGAGCTGATCGTGGGCAATCTACTTTGTTGCCGGAATGCCTGGACGACCGGGTTGCAGATGACAATCCGGTTCGCGTGATCGACGCCTTCGTTGCAGCCCTCGATCTGGCTGAACTTGGGTTCGGTGGCGTTGAGCCTGCCGGCACAGGTAGGCCGTCGTATCATCCGGCCGCGCCCTTAGGGCTCTACATTTACGGTTATCTTAACCGTGTCCATTCGAGCCGCCGGCTTGAGCGTGAAGCTGGCCGCAACGTCGAAGTGATGTGGCTGCTCGCCAGGCTTGCGCCAGATCACAAAACGATTGCCGATTTCCGCAAGGACAATGGTCCCGGCATCAAAAAGGTCTGCGCGCGCCTCCTCGAGGTGTGCCGCAAGATGGGCTTGCTCGCGACAGCCAGCGTTGCCATCGACGGCAGCAAATTCAAAGCAGTCAATAATCGCGATAAGAACTTCACGCGCGGCAAAGTGGAGCGGCGGCGCACGCAATTGGAGGAGAGTGTTGCGCGCTATCTCGCTCAGCTCGGCCGCTACTGGCCCATTCGCGAATTCGCAGCGCCCTCACGAATGTCCGGGTGAGCCAGGGCAGACCTGATTTTCTCACATTGAGTTCTTCGCATTTTGACCCTAAGCGGCCCTCGAACAGCGTTAGCTGGAAATCTCTGATGTAGCCCCAACGCACGCGAGGCGGGGCGTTCGGACGGGTCGCGGCCGAGCTTGGATTGTAGCTCGACGAGGTCGGTGAACACGTCGGCTTTGCGACGCAGCTCGTCGGCGATCATCGGCGGCTGGCTCGCGATCGTGGAAATCACGGTGACGCGAACGCCGCGGCGCTGCACCGCCTCCACCAGGGACCGGAAGTCGCCGTCACCCGAGAACAGCACCATCTGGTCGATATGCTCGGCGAGCTCCATGGCGTCCACGGCGCGCAAAGAAGCGCACAACAAAACGCGCAGACGGAAGGAATGGCATAAAAAATGGCGGCTCGCCGCCTAAGCTGCCTGAGCATAGAATAGCCAGGCCCAACGTGTATCGGTGCCTCGAAAATCTCTACACCGTGTTCATCCCGGACCCTGATGTAGTTGCCAGGCTGCGCGAAGGGTGGCTTCTCACCGCCTATGCGATGAGCGATGAACTTGGCGTGCTCCTTCGCCTCGCGGCGGGACGCACATTGATGTCCCAGGCCGTGAACGCACCGGCTAGATCGAAACAATCGTTCCTGCGCCGCGTTCCTATGGGCCGCCTCTTAATCTCAGGCCGACCGTCTTGCCTGCCGACAAACGCTTGACGTTGAAGGCCACGATTTTCTGTAGGGATCGAGAACCTCGCCGCTGTCGCCGCCACGCATGAATATCGTTCGGGCCTCCGCCGCAGCATCCAGCTTTTCAGTGACCATAAGGAACATTTCGCCGGCAGTGCTGGTGCCCGCCGCGATCTGCCGCGGCCGAACGTCGATGACCTAAAGGGCATCGGCCATAAGTGTCAGCATCGAATACCAAGCAAGCATAACAACTCCGGTCCAGGGCTGACGATGTTGCGCGGCCGCAAAGCCTTGCGGAGCGCGCAGATTAAGCTTCCGTGGCAGCCCGGGTTATCGATTTCGCCTTGGCGAAGCCGCGTCGGCGATAGGAACGAAATTACCGGAGGCCGCTTGGTCGCTAAAGGAATCGCAGCATGAAACTCCTTCGTCTCGCTCTCGCCATGACTATCGTCCTTCCCTGTGCCGCGTTCGCTCAAGGCGGAGGAGGTGGAGGCGGTAGCGGCGGAGGCGGCGGCGGCGGCGGGTCCGCTGGTGGAAGCGCCGGTGGAGCAGCCTCTTCAGCTGCGGGCAGCGCCGGCGCGACCTCTTCTCCTTCAGCCACGGGAAGTGCCGCCTCCGGCGCAGCAAATTCCGCCGGCACAATTTCGGGGATGACCGGCGGCCCAACCGGCACCGCGGCAGCTCCCGGAGCAGCCCCGTCAATTAACCAGGGGACGGGAGAAAGAAACGGCTCGGCCACGGGCGTACAGGCACCCGGCACCAATGCCGCCGGTACCGCGACCTCATCCGGATCTCCAGGCGATAGCGCGCGGAGCACGGCGCCTGCAGGCGGCATCGGTAGAACGACGACAACCAACACCCAGGACAGCGACGCTAAAATAGATCAAGAGAACACCAAGGCAGACAGAACGGTGGGGAAGATTTGCAAAAACTGCTGAAAGTCGTTTTGTATACGCTCCTTATTGCAGCACTCCCCGTCGTTCAAACGGCAGATGCGAAAAGCCGGCGCCACTATCACCGCGCGCAGCCCGCGGCTGCCGGTCAGCAAGATCCTAGACCTGCTGCGGAGCTTCGCGATCCCGCGGACAAGGCTCTGGATAAGAAGATCAAAAGTATCTGCCGGGGCTGTTAAGCCGTGTGCTCATCAAGCGGCTGACCGCAGAAAGTCCGCTCAACCCCAACAGGGGCGCCAGCCGAGAGCCGGGAACTAGCTGTCCGGTCCTAGGTTATTTTAGTTCAATGAACGCCGCGCCGGACGCGTTGGCTACGACGTAAATTGCACAATATCAAGGAACACTTCCGTGCATCGATCGATCGCAATTGCTTTCTCACTGACCTTCTCTTTCATCCCCGCCACCACGTCGGCCGAGCAATGCGAGGACAAGCTCCAGCAGGACAAATCCCAGCAGAACTCAGCCGACGAGGCTCAGGTGAGGGGCGATCTCAAGGCCGGTTCGCAATGCGCCACTCCAGGCGATAAGGAAGAGTCAGCAAAGAAGAACGAGGACAGAGCCGCAAAGCTCAAGAGCGAAGGGAAGGTGGAAGACGACCTCACTGCCAGCGGTCAGCCACATACCAAGGAATAGAGGCAAACCGCGTTGCTGCGTGCCTCCTCCGCAATTTGCGTCTGCTTAGGGGCACGAGCGGCAGAAAACTGAGCAGAATAAGACCCTAGCCGCCCCTTCGAAAAGGACTTCGGTCGGCTGGTCGACCGCGCTGCCGCCGACAAGGCTGTCAATCGGCCTGTAAATTTTTGACCCCTCATTGGAGTGGGCCCTCCAGGGGGGACAGGTTGGCTTTCAGTAATTGACCGGACGGCCGGGCTTTCAGAGGATGAAGGCC
>NZ_JBVVPO010000088.1:0-25640 GCF_055811795.1 Bradyrhizobium sp. MI1.7 | reverse complement strand
AATAACGCTGCGGGGGGGGGCCCACCCCGGGCGCCGGGGGGGGGTGGTCGCAATCCCCCCCGGCTTTGCGGGGGGGATGCCCCCCCCGGCCTTTGCGCGCGGGGGCCCTCGCCTGCCGTCCCAAGATCTTGCTGGCGGATGAGCCGACCACCGCGCTCGATGCCACCGTGCAGATCCAGATCCTGCTGTTGCTGCGCGAGCTTCAGCGCGAGTTCGGCATGTCCGTCATCTTCGTCACCCACGACATAGGTGTTGCGATCGAGATCTGCGACCGTGTCGCGGTGATGTATGCTGGCCAGATCGTGGAGCAGGGGACGCTCCGCGACATCGTCCGCACGCCGGTGCACCCCTACGCCAAGGGCTTGCTCGCCTCCACCATCCACGGCGCCAAGCGCGGCGCCCGGCTGGAGACCATCCCCGGCACCCCGCCCTCGCTGGCCGAAAAGCCGAACAACTGCTCCTTCGCCCCCCGCTGCACGGTCGCCCAGCCGCGGTGTCTGGAGCAATTGCCTGCGAATGTGGAGGTCGGACCGGGCCGGGCGGCGAGGTGCGTGCTGGCGGAGCCGGTGACGGCGTCGTAGTTCGTTCTCCAGCCGTACTACATCCCCGCGCAACACTGCGCTCCCTCCCCCTTGCGGAGGAGGGCCTGGGAGAGGGGTGGCCACGGGCGAGGTCTGAGTTTGTGGCTACCCCTCTCCCCCGCCCTCCCCCGCAAGGGGGAGGGAATGAGAGAGCGGCGCGTCCCTCACTTCAAATCGCGCACTTCTTCAGAATCCCTCTACGACAACACCGACTTGTCACAGTTCACCTCGCACCGCCGGCCAACTGCACTCCTACTGTGCATGGGGTTGTTTTCGACATTTTTATCCGAACCGACCATTCAGACCCCATTCATCCCGGTTCCGGTTCCATGCCCCCGTTCATGGAGAGGGACTTCAACTTATGTACATTTCTGGCCAAGGCCTCATCGTCATCCTGTTCGTCGGCCTCGTCGCCGGCTGGCTCGCCGGCAAGGTGGTGCGCGGCAGCGGGTTCGGCATCATTGGCGACATCGTGATCGGCATCGCCGGCGCGTTTGTCGCAAGCTTCCTGTTCCCGAAGCTCGGCATCCATCTCGGCACCGGCCTCGTGTCCGAGATCATCTATTCCGCCATCGGCGCCATCATCCTGCTCCTGGTGGTGCGGCTGGTGCGCGGCGGCGGCCGGCTCTAGCGTCACATTGGCTCGGTGAGCCAGAACTTTCGCCTCTCCCCCGCTGGGGAGAGGCCGCGATGTCTGCTATAAAAAGCCGCAAAGACTGTGAAATACCGGACTTGCGTGCGAGGCCGTCAGGGGTAGAGGTGGCCTATCAGGGACCTGGATTAATTCGGCCGCGTTCGTCGCGGGGGAATACGATGTTAATCCGGGTCGCGTACCCCTGAACGACCTAGGAAATCAGGGGCGTTGCCCCTTACCCGAAAGAGATCAGACTGATGGCAGCCGTACCCGGCGTCCGCCGTTCAGAGCTCGGTGACGCCTTGCGTGCTTGTCGCACGGCGTTCGTCGGCGTCGGCTTGATGAGCTGCATGATCAACCTGCTCTATCTGACTGGGTCGATCTTCATGCTGGAGGTCTACGACCGGGTTCTGCCGAGCCGCAGCGTTCCGACTCTCGTCGGCCTGATCATCATCGCCAGCTTCCTCTATATGGCGCAGGGCATGCTCGACATGATCCGAAACCGGATCCTGGGGCGGATCGGCACGGCGCTCGATGAAGCCCTCAACAAGCGCGTGTTCGACACCGTCGTGCGCCTGCCGCTCCTGGTCGGCAGCCGCAACGAGGGCCTGCAGCCGCTGCGCGACCTCGACAATGTCCGCTCGTTCCTCGGCGGCATGGGTCCGAGCGCGTTCTTCGACCTGCCCTGGCTGCCGCTGTACCTGGCCATCTGCTTCGCCTTCCACGTCATGATCGGCCTCACCGCTCTGGTCGGCGCCATCATCCTGGTCGGGCTGACGCTGGTCACCGAATTCATGTCCCGCCAGCCGGCCAAGGACGCGATGGGCCTTGCCGCCCAGCGCAACGATCTCGCCGCCTCCAGCCGACGCAACGCCGAAGTCATGGTGTCGATGGGCATGACCGGCCGGATGAACCAGCGCTGGAGCGAAGCCAACGAAAAATACCTCGACGGCAATCAGCGTGCGAGCGACGTCGCCGGCGGTCTCGGTGCGGTCGCAAAAGTGCTGCGCATGATGCTGCAATCGGCCGTGCTCGCGGTCGGCGCCTATCTCGTCATCCACCAGGAGGCGACCGCAGGCATCATCATCGCCGGCTCGATCCTCTCCGCCCGCGCCCTCGCGCCGGTCGATCTCGCCATTGCGCACTGGAAATCCTTTGTCGCGGCACGTCAGAGCTGGCAGCGCCTCACGCGCCTGCTGGAGCAGATGCCGCCGCAGACGATGCCGACCCAGTTGCAGGCGCCCACCAGTCGTCTGTCGGTCGAAGGCATCGCCATGGTGCCGCCAGGCGATCAGCGCCTCATCGTGCAGGACGTCACCTTCGCGCTCACCGCCGGCAATGGCCTCGGCGTGATCGGGCCGAGCGGCTCCGGCAAATCGTCGCTGATCCGCGCGCTGGTCGGCGTCTGGCATCCGGTCCGTGGCAAGGTGCGGCTCGACGGCGCGGCGCTCGACCAGTGGGCCTCCGACATGCTCGGCCGCCACATCGGCTATCTGCCGCAGGACGTCGAATTGTTCGGCGGCACCATCGCGCAGAACATCAGCCGTTTCGATTCCGAAGCGACCTCTGACGGCATCATTTCCGCGGCGAAGGAAGCCGGCGTGCACGAGATGATCATCAAGATGCGCGAGGGCTACAACACCCAGGTCGGTGAGCAGGGCACCGCGCTCTCCGCGGGCCAGGCGCAGCGCGTGGCGCTGGCGCGTGCGCTCTACGGCAGCCCGTTCCTGATCGTGCTCGACGAGCCCAATTCCAATCTCGACACCGAAGGCGACGAGGCGCTGACCCGCGCGATCCGCAGCGCGCGCGAGCGCGGCGCCATCGTCATCGTGGTGGCGCATCGCCCGATCGGCGTCGAGGCGGTCGACCAGATCCTGGTGCTGCGCGACGGCCGTATGCAGGCGTTTGGGCCGAAGGAGCAGGTGCTTGCCCAGGTGCTTCAGCCGCGCGTGACGCCGCCGGCACCGATCAAGATCGTCAGCGAAGGCGGAGTGCCCAAGTCATGAGCACGATGGCTATCGGCGGCGGAAAGCCCGCCGCGAAGAGGACCGTGCGGGATTCCATCAGGTTTCATCTGATGCTCGGGCTGGCCATCGTGCTGGCCCTCGTCATCGGTCTCGGCGGCTGGGCGTCGACGGTGCAGATCTCGGGGGCCCTGATCGCGCCGGGCCAGGTCGTGGTCGAATCCAACGTCAAGAAGGTGCAACATCCGACCGGCGGCGTGGTCGGCGAGCTGCGTGCCCGCGACGGCGACGTGGTCAAGGCCGGCGATATCGTGGTGCGGCTCGACGACACGGTCACCAAGGCGAACCTCGCCATCGTCACCAAGAATCTCGACGCCGCGCTGGCGCGCACGGCGCGGCTCCAGGCCGAGCAGCGCGGTGTCGACAAGATCGAGTTTCCGCAATCGCTCCTCGATCGCGGCAACGATCCCGACGTCAAGAACCTGCTCTCCGCCGAAACCAAGTTGTTCGACGTCCGCGTCAATGGCCGCGCCGGGCAGAAGGCGCAGCTCCGCGAGCGTGTCCAGCAGCTCAACGAGGAGATCGAAGGACTCTCCGCGCAGGAAAAGGCCAAGGACAGGGAGATCGTCCTGGTGCAGCAGGAGCTGGTCGGTGTCCGCGATCTCTATGAGAAGCACCTGGTGCAGATCTCCCGCCTCACCACGCTGGAACGCGACAGCGCCCGCCTCAACGGCGAGCGCGCGCAATACATCGCCTCGCGCGCGCAGGCCAAGGGCAAGATCACCGAGACCGAGCTACAGATCATCCAGGTCGACAAGGACATGGTGAGCGAGGTCTCCAAGGATCTGCGCGAGACCAACGACAAGATCGGTGAAATGATCGAGCGCAAGGTCGCCGCCGAAGACCAGCTCCGCCGTGTCGACATCCGCGCGCCGCAGGACGGCATGGTGCTGCAATCGACCGTGCATACCGTCGGTGGCGTCGTCACCGCCGGCGACGCGCTGATGCTGATCGTGCCGCAGGCCGACGATCTCCAGGTCGAGGCCAAGGTCAATCCTGTCGATATCGACAAGCTCCAGATCGGCCAGAAGACGCTGCTTCGCCTGTCTGCGTTCAACCAGCGCACCACGCCGGAGCTCAACGGCGTCGTCAGCCGCGTGTCGCCCGACGTCACCACCGACCAGCGCACCGGGCAGAGCTACTACACCATCCGCGTATCGATGCCCGCGGAAGAGGTCGCCAAGCTCGGCGACTCCAAGCTGATCCCCGGCATGCCGGCGGAAGCCTTCGTCCAGACCGGCGACCGCACCATGCTGTCCTATCTGATGAAGCCGCTGCACGACCAGCTGATGCGGGCCTTCCGCGAGAAGTGACGCGCGAAAGCGCGTCGTCCCGGAGCGCGCCGCACACTCGCTGTCATCGCCCGGCTTGACCGGGCGATCCAGTATTCCAGAGGCGGCTGTGATCGAACCGGGACGCCGCGGCGTACTGGATGCCCCGGTCAAGCCGGGGCATGACAGTGGAGCGTGTGGTCCGCAAACCGCCCTTCGCTGACGATTGCCATCGTTCTTTGCTATAGTTCGACTCATGCCCAGCAACCCGGCGGTCGAACAATGCAGTCCCCACCCTCCATCGCCACCAAATCCTTCACCGACGCCGTCCTCGCCGTCGCCCGCCTCGAGGAAATCTACGAGCGCAACACGAAATTCCTGCGCGACCGGTTCGAGGCCTATGTCAACGGCGAGGCGATCACGACGCGGGTGCGGGCCTATTATCCCTTCGTCCGCGTCACCACCGCGACGTATGCGCGGCTGGACTCGCGTCTCGCCTACGGCTTCGTCGCCGGCCCCGGCGTGCACGAGACCAGCGTCACGCGGCCGGATCTGTTCCGCGCCTATCTCACCGAGCAGATCGGATTGTTGATCCAGAACCACGGCGTTCCCGTCGAGATCGGCGAATCCGCCGAGTCGATCCCGATCCACTTCGCCTATCGCCGCGACATCAATATCGAAGCCGCAATCACCACCAGCGAGAATTCCCTTGTGACGCGATCGCTGCGCGATGCGTTCGACGTGCCTGATCTCGCCACCATGGACGATTCGATCGCCGACGGCACTTTCGAGCTTCAGCCGGGCGCGCCCGAGCCGTTGTCATTGTTTCGCGCCGCCCGTGTCGATTATTCGTTGCGGCGGCTCTACCACTACACCGGAACCGATCCGGAGCATTTCCAGAATTTCGTGATCTTCACCAACTACCAGTTCTATGTCGATGCCTTCGCGCAGCTCTGCCAGCAGCGGCTGCAGTCCGGCGAGGCCGGCCTCGAAGCCTTCGTCGCGCCCGGCAATGTGAGCACGGGCAGCGGCGGCGCAACCAGCGGGGTGGCGCCTGCCCGCGCGCCGCAGATGCCGGCTTTCCATCTGGTCGCGCCTGGCTATCGCGGCATCACCCTGATCAACATCGGCACCGGCCCGTCGAACGCGCGCAACGTCACCGACCACGTTGCTGTGCTGCGCCCGCATGCCTGGCTGATGCTCGGCCATTGCGCAGGCCTGCGCAACACGCAGCGGCTCGGCGACTATGTGCTCGCCCACGGCTATGTGCGCGAGGACCACGTGCTCGACCGCGAGCTGCCGCTCTGGGTGCCGATCCCGGCATTGGCCGAGATGCAGGTCGCGCTCGAACAGGCGGTCGAGGACGTCACCGGGCTCGAAGGTTTCGAGCTGAAGCGCCTGATGCGCACGGGCACCGTCGCGAGCGTCGACAACCGCAACTGGGAGATCTCGGGGCCCGAGGTGATCCGCCGCATGTCGCAGTCGCGCGCGGTCGCGCTCGACATGGAATCGGCCGCGATCGCCGCCAACGGCTACCGCTTCCGCGTTCCCTACGGCACGCTGCTGTGCGTCTCCGACAAGCCGCTGCATGGCGAGATCAAGCTCGCGGGCATGGCCAGCGAATTCTACCGCCGCCGCGTCGGCCAGCATCTCGAGATCGGCCTGAAGGCGCTGGAGCGGCTCAAGCAGCAGGAATCGGAACGGCTGCATTCGCGAAAGCTGCGAAGCTTCGCCGAGGTCGCGTTCCAGTAAAGGACAACGTGACTGTCGTACGAACGCTGACGTCTCTGTGAGCACAGTGTCCCGGAATATCGCGGCCGACGCAGGGTTATCACGTCGTCCGGGGTCGCTTGAACAGGACAGGAGGCAGACATGATCACAGCGATGATCAGGCTCGTCACGCTCGGTACATTTGCGGCAGTACTGTTGAGCTCGCCGGCCTTTGCCGCCGGCGGCGGCGGTGGTGGTGGTGGCGGGGGCGGCATCAGCTCCACTGATCCCTATGCCGGAGCCTACGCGGATCAGAGGCTGCAGCCGCAGCCAGTCTACCCGAAGCGCTGGGGCACCAAGGCAACACACAAAGGCAGGAAGCCGAACAACCAGTCCAGTATCGGCGATCCCGCCTTCGCGGCCGGCTACCGCGTGGCTTATGACACCATCTACGAGCGAAACGACTATGCGACCGCGATCGAGCAACTAAAATCGCTCGGCCATGACGACCATCCGAACGTCGCCAACCTCATCGGTTATTCCTACCGCAAGCTCGGCGACTACGAGCAGTCGCAGGTCTGGTACGAGCGCGCGTTGAAGGCAGATCCGAACCACGTATTGACGTGGCAGTATTACGGGTTGTGGCAGCTCGAGCGGGGTAACCGCGAGCAGGCGCTCTATCATCTCAACCGGATCGCTGCCATCTGCGGGACGGATTGTGAGGAGTATCGATCGCTGGCCGCGGCACTCGACAAGCCGACCGGCACGGCGCTCGCCTACTGACGTCGGAGCCGGGCCGACCGACGGAAGCTCGCTGTTGATGAACATCGCATGACAGCGATGCCTCCTGGCGCGGGTGGTGACAAAGCGTCAGATTTTCAGCATTGTCCCGTTCGGGGGCGCGAACGGGACAATTGGATGCCGCTGTCGCGCGACAGGATCATCGGCCACGACCTCGAACGGTTGGCCTTCCGCTTCACGATGATGCGCGAGGATGAGGTCGTGCATTGCCAGATCAGCGATGCCGCGATGGACGAGCTCGCGGGCATGCAGGGCACCGAGAGCAGCGCGCGCCAGGCGCAATTCCTATCCCTGCGTGAGACCATCGAGCGGCTCGCGTCGGATATCTATGACGAAGCGCCGCGGGTCCAGGGATATGTGGTGCGGATCTTCATGCGGCATCTGGCAAGATAGCAGGGCATGCGTGCAACTCGCCACGGCTGCGAAAGGATTCATTAAGGGCAGCCTGTAGTTGCAATGGATGGCGGTGACCCGGCGTGAGATGATCTCTCGCGGTAGCCCACACCAAAACTCTCACATGACCAGAAGATCAATCCTGCTGCTCGTCGTCGTCGCACTGCTGGCGGGAAACCTGGCCTATGCGAACCTCGTCGGGCCGAGCGCGTTTGCACGCGATTTCGATCAGAACATCGCGCGCTTCCCTTTGGCCGCGTCGATTGCCCGCAGCGATCCCGCGCTCAGGGCGGTCTTCCTTCGGGAGACCGAAGAGGCCTTCAACGAGGGCGGATGGCCCGCCGCCAATGGTGCACTCAACATGATCCTGGCGAGCGAGATGGAAGTCTATGCCGACGACGAGCACATCAATGCCCTGGACCGGGCGGAGCTGGCGACCCTCCTGAAGCTCGCGAGCAACCCGTTGGCTTGCAAGTCCTATCTGTTGGCCGGTTCCCAGCGCGGTGAGTTTACGGACGCAGCGCAAGAGGTTGCGGATCTTGGTGCGGCACATGGGGCGGCGATCGCAAACGGCTTCGAACGCAGGATGAAGGGTGTTGCCCGGACGCAGGCGAGCGACGCTGAAATCGCAGCGGTCGAAACGCAATTGCGTCTGGGGCCATTCGCGGAGCTCACCCGGCAGGAGCTTGGCGCCCAGTCGAGATACCTCGGCGGCAACGCTGCTCTGATGTGCAGCGCGGCGACCAAGAAGCAGCTCAATCTGCTTTCAATGGACAGTGCCGACTCGGCCTCCGCCTCGCGCAAGCGGAGAGCCGGGGAGTACGATATCGATATCGTAGAGGTTCGCGCGAAGCTCTGCCGCGAGCCCGGCAACGGCTTGTCCTGCTCTTAGACCGGCGCGGCGCCGGGCCGAGGGCCGCGTTACGGCTTGGCGCTTTCGGCGAAATGCTTGCGAAAGAACGCGACGACATCTGCGTGAAGCCGTCGGTGGAAATCGACGCGATCGAAATCCGGCGCATCGGTGCAGACGGCGGGCGCCTCCCGGGCGTCCTTTGGGGTGCAGGTCGCGAGGAAGGAAAAATGCCGGGCATTGTCCACGAAATGGTAGTCCGGCTTGATCGGAAGCCTTTGATTGATCGCTGCCGCACAGCATCCGGATAGACCATCGGCATTCTGCGCGGGGTCAGAACTCCACAATTGAACCGGCACTGCTATTGCTTTCAGATTCTCCTCGGGGAAGACGAACACCGGATAGGGATCGATGATGACCGCGGCCTTGACGCGCTTATCATGGGTCGTCGGCTGATCAGGAAGCTCGCCGCTTTCGAGTTGCTTGCACGCCCTCAGGCTGGAGGTCTCGCAATTCGGCAATCCCTTGCGCAGATCGGGATCGCCGCCGATGACGACAAGGCCGGTGTAGCCGCCAAACGAAAACCCGTAGAGCCCGATGCGCTGAGGATCGATGCGGGATGTGTCCGACCACCCGTCGAGCATATAGTCGATCAGCCGGCTCATGTCCGTGGGGCGCTCGACGAGAACCGAAAGACTGTCGGTGCGGCTGGTGTCACGCATGGTGTCGCCGGGATGATTGAGCGCCGCCACGACGAACCCGGCATCGGCCAAAGCCGCGGCGGTGTCATGGTGACCGCCGAACCATCCACGGCGGCCGTGCGACATCACGATGAGTGGAAGCTTTTCTCCGGTGACCGGACATGCGGGCACGGCGAAGAAGGTGGCGCCACGCGCATCCATCTCGCGAGGTGGCTCTGCACACGGAGTCCAGACCAGCAATCGGATTGCCGGTCCCGCCGGACCGGCAGGAATGTCGAAGTTTCTGACCCCGGCGGCTTGCGCCGTCGTTATCCCAAGGACGAGCAGGGTCGCGAAGACGAACGCAGGAAGTTGCATCATTGCTCCTATCGCGCCTGGGCGGTGACGCGCTTGCTCATGCGCCGGCACGACGGTCAGTCCGGCTGGAGATCGGGAGCGCGTGCGGTTCCCATGTGAGGGCGTTCACCCCTCCAGCTTCCTCAGCAACAGCTTCAGCGCCGTGGCAGCAAACATCTGCATGTTCGCAAACCGGTCGTTGTTGCCCGTCTCCAGCGTGATCACCTCCGCCGCGGGTCCCGAAACCGCCATGCAGCTGTGGCCGGCGGCATCGCCATAGCGGTTGCCGGTGGGGCCGGCGGCGCCGGTTTCGGACAGGCCCCAGTCGCAGCCGAAGCGGCTGCGCATCTGTTCGGCCAGCAGCTTTGCATAAGGCTCCGACGAGGAACGAAAGCCCTTCATTCCTTCGTCCGAAATATCCATCAGCACGCGCCTGGCATCGCGGGTGTAGACCACCGCGCCGCCGAGGAAATAGGCGGAGGCGCCGGGCACCGCGAGCAGGCTGGCCGAGATCAGGCCGCCGGTCGAGGATTCAGCCACTGCAATGGTCTGTTTGCGCGCGATTAGTCGGGCCGCAACCTGTTCCGCAATGCCGACGAGCTCTTTCATCCCTTTAACCTCTCAGTCCTCGCAACGGAGCTGTGCCTTCCTAGCATATGACAGCGGCCTTGGCCGAGTTGCGGACGACAGGCAGGCCTGCTTGAATGGTGGACAAGACAAAACGTGACGAGGAAACGTGAAGGAGACGTGATGGCGTCCCTGATCGCCGGCGGGGTGGACTGCGACGTGCATCCGGCCGTGCCGCATCTGACCAGCCTGCTGCCGTACCTCAACGACTATTGGCGCGATCAGGTGACGACGCGCGGCATGGTCGACCTTGTCTCACAATCCTATCCGCAGAACTCGCCGATCGTGGCGCGTCCCGATTGGCGGCCGGAAACCGGCAAGCCCGGCGCAAGCCTGGAGGACATGCAGCGCCATCTGCTCGATCCCTTCCAGCTTACGCACGCCATCTGCAATCCACTCTACGGCGTGCAGATGGTGTTTTCGGAAGATTTGCAGGCCGCCTTCTGCCGCGCGTTGAACGAGTGGCTGGTGAAGGAATGGCTCGATCGCGATTCACGGCTGCGTGGTTCGATCGTGATCCCCACGCAAAATGTCGAGAAAGCCGTCGCCGAGATCGAGCGCTGCGCACAGGACCGCCGCTTCGTACAGGTGCTGATGCTGGTCATGGGCGACACGCCGCTCGGCAAGCGCGCGCTGTGGCCGATCTACGAAGCGGCGGAACGGCTCCAGCTGCCCGTCGGGATTCACGCCGGTTCCGCCTATCACAATCCGCCGACTGCCGTGGGCTGGGGTTCCTATCACATCGAGGATTATGTCGGTCAGGCCCAAGCGTTCCAGAC
Organism: Bradyrhizobium sp. MI1.7; assembly: GCF_055811795.1. Taxonomy (NCBI): domain Bacteria; kingdom Pseudomonadati; phylum Pseudomonadota; class Alphaproteobacteria; order Hyphomicrobiales; family Nitrobacteraceae; genus Bradyrhizobium; species Bradyrhizobium sp. MI1.7. The sequence goes on along the minus strand of NZ_JBVVPO010000088.1, from coordinate 14,933 downwards.
TCAGCTCACCAGTCTGATCGTCGAGGGCGTGTTCGCCAAATATCCGCGGCTGAAAATGGTGATGCTCGAATCCGGCGTCTCCTGGATCTCCCCTTTTCTCTGGCGCCTGCACAAGTTCTGGCGCGGGGTGCGAATGGAGACGCCATGGGTCGATCGCGCGCCGCTCGACATTGTGCGCAGCAACATCCGGTTCTCTTTACAGCCATTTGATGCGCCGCCGGAACCTGAGACATTAATTCGCCTGTTTGATCATATGCAGTCCGACGAATTGGTTCTATTCTCCACGGACTATCCGCACTGGCAATTCGACGGCCAGGACGCGCTGCCCGAGGGCCTCACCCCCGATCTCGTGCGCAAGATCATGATCGAAAATCCGCATGCGACCTATCCCCGCCTGACTTAGCCCGCTGCCAAAGGAGGCAAGGCGATGAATGTCCAATTCCGCGAGAGCACCGAAGCCGCTTCCCCACTGACCGTCAAAACCGCAATCGCGGACTGCGACATCCATCCGGCACGCGCCACCCGCACCGAGCTCTATCCTTATCTGGCGAAACGCTGGCAGCATCATCTCGAAGTCTACGGCGTCCATGCCTATCAGGGCATGATGGAAGGCCCGCCCTATCCGAAGGCCCAGCCCAACGCATCGCGTCGCGACGCCTATCCGCCGGAAGGCGGGCCGCAGGGCTCTTCGTTGTCCTTCATGCGGAAGCAGCTGCTCGATCCCAACAACGTGGAACTCGGCGTGCTCAATCCGCTCAACACCGGGCAGGGCATCCGCAATCACGAGCTCTCGGCGGCGCTGTGCTCGGCGATCAACGACTGGCAGATCGACAAATGGACCAGCAAGGACAAGCGTCTGAAGGCGTCCATTGTCGTCGGCAATGAGGACGGCCTGTCGGCCGCCGCCGAAATCCGCGAGCGCGCCGGCGACAAGAATTTCGTGCAGGTCCTCCTGCTCAGCCGCAATGTCGAGCCGCTCGGTCAACGCCGTTACTGGCCGATCTATCAGGCCGCGGAAGAGGCGGGGCTTCCCGTCGGCGTGCACGCTTTCGGCTTCGGCGGCAATCCGATCACGCCGTCCGGCTGGCCTTCCTATTACATCGAGGAGATGGTGGGCCACTCGCAGTGCCAGCAATCGGCGCTGGCGAGCCTTGTCTTGGAAGGTGTGTTCGAGCGCTTTCCGAAGCTGAAGATGGTGATGATCGAGGCCGGCTTCGGCTGGGCCCCGTCGCTCGCCTGGCGGCTCGACAAGGTCTGGCACCGGCTGCGCAGCGAAGTGCCGCATGTGAAGCGGCCGCCGTCGGAATATATCCGCGAGCAGGTGTGGTGGACCACGCAGCCGATGGAGGACCCGGAGCGGCGCGAGGATCTGTTCGACGTCATCAAATGGATCGGCTGGGACCGACTGCTGTTCGCGACCGACTATCCGCATTGGGACTATGACGAGCCGTCGCGCGTGCTGCCGGCGGGCGTCAGCGACGCCAACCGCGAAGCGTTCTATCTCGGCAATGCGCGCAAGCTCTATGGGATAGCCGCATGATCCGGAAAAGTGTGAAGCGGTTTTCCGATCAGATCATGCGGAAGACATAAGCATGGCGCGGCACGTGATTGCGGCGGTGGATGAGCTTCCGCCGGGCACGCGAAAATTTCTGGAGATCGACGGACGGCCGATCGCGGTCTTCAACATCAAGGGCGAGTATTTCGGCCTGATGAACCGCTGCCCGCATCAGGGCGCCGCGCTGTGCGAGGGCCCGCTGATCGGGCTCGCGCAATCAAAGGATCCCGGCGAGATCGAATACACCAAGCTCGGCGAGATCATCCGCTGCCCCTGGCACGGTTGGGAGTTCGACATCCGCACCGGCCAGTCCTATTGCGACCCCCGCCGCTTCCGCGTGAAGGCCTATCCGGCGCATGTCGAGCCGGGTGCGAGCGTGGTGAAGGGCCCGTATGTCGCCGAGACCATCCCGGTGAAGGTCGAGAGCGATTACGTGGTGGTGGAGCTTTAGGTTACTGTCATTCCGGGGCGATGCGAAGCATCGAGCCCGGAATCCATCGTGCCGCAAGAATGTTGGGAGAAATGGATTCCGGGTTCGCCTCTTCGAGGCGCCCCGGAATGACCATCAGTGGCTCACCGCCGGCGCCGCTTCACCGGTCGCATCGTACGTCGTCACCGCTTGGCGGCCACCGCGATAGACGATGGATGCGGCAATGATGCCAAGCGCAGCGGCGAACATCAGCCAGAAGCCGGGTGAGGCTTTGTTGCCGGTGTAGTCGATCAGCAAGGTCGAGGCGAATGGCGTGAACGTGCCGAACAGCGCAGCGGCGAGCGCGAAGGCCAGCGAGAAGCAGGTGGTGCGGACATGCGCCGGCACGATCTCGACGAGAGCACCGAGCATGGTGCCGCTGTACATGCCGAAATAGAACGAGAACAACATCTCGACCGCGAGCAGTTTGCCGAAAGTCGGCGCGGCGACCAGCCAGGACAGTGCCGGGTAGGCGGTGACGAGCGCCAGGCCGGCGATGGCGAGCAGTACCGGCTTGCGGCCGATGCGATCGGACAGCGCGCCGCCGACGGGATTCCAGAAGAAGTTGGTCACGGCGACGAGCAGCGTCACCAGCAGTGCGTCCTGCGTCGAGAGCTTCAGCACCGTCTTGCCGAAGGTCGGCGTGTACACGGTGACGAAGTAGAATGTCGTCGTGGTCAGGACCGCGATCATCATGCCGAGGATGACGATGCGCCAGTTGGCGAGCGCGGAGGCGAACACCTCGTTTGCCGTCGGGTGCTTCTTCATGGCGAGGAAGGCCGGCGTTTCCTCGAGCGTCCGCCGCAGCATGAAGATCAGGGGAATGATGAGGCAACCGACGAAGAAGGGAATGCGCCAGCCCCAGGCGGTCACGACGTCCGCCGGCATCACCTCGGACAGGATGAAGCCGAGGATCGAGGCCACGAAGATCGCGACCTGCTGGCTCGACGACTGGAACGAGGTGTAGAAGCCGCGATTGCCGGGCGTGGAGATTTCCGCGAGATAGACCGAGACGCCGCCGAGCTCGACGCCGGCGGAGAAGCCCTGCAGCAGGCGGCCGATCAGCACGATGACGGGCGCGGCGATGCCGATGGTCGCATAGCTCGGGCAGAAAGCGATCACGACGGTGCCGATCGCCATGATGCCGAGCGTGACGATCAGGCCCTGGCGGCGGCCGATGCGGTCGATGTAGGCGCCGAGCACGATCGCGCCGACGGGGCGCATCAAGGCGCCGAGCCAGAACACGCCGAAAGTGTTGAGCAGCGACGCCGTCTCGTTGGTGGAGGGGAAGAACGCCTTGCCGATCGCGGCGGCATAGAAGCCGAACAGGAAGAAATCGAACTGCTCGAGAAAATTGCCTGATGTGGCGCGCAGGATCGCGCCGATGCGCGACTTGATCTCGGGCGGATTGGTTGCTGGTCCAGCCATGACGTTACTCCCCTGGAAGGCGCGGCCGGACCGGAACTCATTCCACGGCAAGGCAGCAGATTGCCTGTGCGACAATCTGTCCTACCCCTCTCGCGCGGGGCGCGGCGAGTCAATCGATTTCACCGCGGAAGCTGATGATTTTTCAGGCTTTATTCTGCGTTGCAGCGATCATCCACTCGCGGAACGCGGCCAGCTTCGGCGCCTCGCGCCGGCCCTCCGGCGCGACCAGGTAGAAGCCCGCATCGGCCGGCAGCGCGATCTTGAAGGGCACCACGAGCCGGCCCTTGGCGATGTCGTCCTGGACGTAGGAGGTCCGGCCCATCGCCACGCCGATGCCGTCGATTGCGGCCTGGATGGTCATGAAGATCATGTCGAAGGTGATGCCGGGCTGCCTGGCGATGTCGCCCGGAAGGCCGGCCGCCGTCAGCCATAGCCGCCAGTCATCGCTGTTGGCATTGGAGGTGTGCAGCAGCGGATAGCCTTTGAGATCCTCAGGCTGGCGCAGCGGCTTGTCGCCGCGCAGCAGCGACGGACTGCACACCGGAAACAGCTCGTCCGCCATCAGCCAGTCGGCGCGCAGGCCCGGCCATTGACCGCGGCCATAGCGAATCGCGGCATCGACATTGTCGCGCTGGAAATCGACGAGGCTGGTCGAGGTGGTGATGCGGACGTCGATGCCGGGGTGCTGCTCCTGGAAATCGGTCAGCCGCGGCAGCAGCCATTTCGCAGCGAGCGATGCCAGCGTCGAGACGGTCAGCACCTTGTCGTCGTCCTTGCGCAGCAGCCGGTCGGTCGCAAGGCGGAGGTCATTGAAGGCGGCGCGGACGCCCGGCAAATAGTCGCGCGCTTCCGGCGTCAGCGCCAGCGCGCGGTTCTGCCGGACGAACAGGCGGATGCCGAGCTCCTCCTCGAGCCGCCGGATCTGATGGCTGATCGCGGTCTGGGTCACGTTCAGCTCGGACGCGGCCAGCGTGAAGCTGAGATGGCGCGCGGCGGCCTCAAAGGCCCGCAATCCGTTCAGGGAGGGCAATCTGGCAGTCATCTGGCAGCAGGATGCATGACGTTATTTCATGCGAAGGGGTACAAATTGTCGTTTGTCGCAACGCGGTAGCAAGCAGATATTAGCGGTCAAGTTAGCTCGAGGAGCTGAAAATGTCTACTTTGACCCACAATTCGATGACAAATCATCATGCACCCGGCCTGATCCAGCAGATCGGCGAGACGCTTCACGTCTGGCACGAGCGCTACCGGACCCGCCGCGAACTGACCCACTGGACGGCCCGCGATCTCCACGACGTCGGCCTGTCCTGGACCGACATCGCCTACGAGGCTGACAAACCCTTCTGGCGGGCCTGATTGGCCGCCAGGCCGGCGCCGCCTGATCACAGGGGCGCCGGCGGTCCCTCTTTCCGCAGGGCTCGTGTCATGAGCACTCTTCGCCTCGAAGATCTGAAGCAATATTCGGACGTGCTGCGCACCCGGCAGGGTGAGGCGATCAACATCCGCTTCGTCGAGCCGCGCGACACCGAGGAGCTTCAGCACTATTTCCGCTCGCTCTCGACCCGCTCCCGCTACAACCGCTTCTTCGGTGCGATCAGCGAATTGCCAAAGGGCCTGCTGAGCGAATTCCTCGATGTCGGCGCGCGCGAACGCTTCACTGTTGTCGCGACGAAGATGGTCGACGGCTTCGAGACCATCGTCGCCGAGGCGCGCTACGCCTTCCATGCCGAGACCTCCACACTCGAGTTCGGCCTGTCGGTCGACGACCGCTGGCAGGGCCACGGCATCGCCACTGCGCTGATGAAGAATCTCGAGTGCCGCGCGGCTGCGCTCGGTGCCGAGCACATGTTCGGCGACACGCTACGCTCCAACGAGACCATGATCTCGCTCGCCCGCAAATCCGGTTTCGCTTTCGTCAATCATCCCGACGACTGGAAGCTGGTGCGCTTCGATAAGGAGATCAACGTCGCACCGAAAGATATTCCCTGCGCGAGCTGGCGCCTCGCCGCCCTTTCCCGTCAGGCCGACAGCCCCTCAGCCTCGGCCTGACACCACTCCGAGCCCGGCCTGGTCATCCAGAGCCGGGCCTTTTTTTGCCTTCGCTCAAGCGCCGTCATTGGTGAAGTCGGTCGAGGTCGCGACCGATCGCCATCCCGCCAGCTCCCGCGCAACGAAGAGGTTCTTTGCCTCGATCCGCTCCACCGTGTCGCTGCCGAGCGGCAGGCGCAGCGGCGGGTTCTTGGCATCGACCAGCGTCAGGAAGGCCTGCGCCAGCTTGCGCGGATCGCCGCGCTGGCCGTGGTTGAATTCGGCGGCGTGAGCGCGGGTCTTGCCGACACTCTCGTGATAGTCGTCGATCACCTGCGCGGTGCGCGACAGCGAGGTGTCGTCGAGGAAGTCGGTGCGGAAGAAGCCCGGCTCGACCACGGTGACCTTGATGCCGAGCGGCGCCACTTCGCCGGCCAGCGCTTCGCTGATTCCCTCGACCGCGAACTTGGTCGCGCCATAGACGCCCCAGCCGGGATAACCGGTGTAACCGCCGACCGACGAGATGTTGATGACGTGGCCGGAACGCTGGCGGCGCATATGCGGCAGCACCGCGCGGGTGACGCCGAGCAGGCCGAATACATTCGTGCCGAACAGCTTTTGCGTCTCAGCGCCGCTGGCCTCCTCGATCGCGCCGAGCAGGCCGTAGCCGGCATTGTTGACCAGGATATCGATGCGCCCGAAGCGCTTCACAGCCTGGCCCGCCGCCTCATGCGCCTCGGCCTCGCTGGTGACGTCGAGCCGGGTCGCGAGCAGGCGCTCGTGGCTGCCGAGGCGCGCGGTGACAGTGGACGGATCGCGCGCGGTCGCGACCACCGCATCGCCGGCCTTCAAGGCGGCCTCGGCGATCAAAGCGCCAAATCCGCGGGATGCTCCTGTGATGAACCAGACACGCATGATGTTGCCCTTTCCATTTTGGCCCCGACGATGTGCGGAAGCCGATGGGCAAGGTGTAGCGGCTCGCCATAGCTGAGATAATCTGCTATATATTCCGCAAGCTCTTGAGCCAAATTCATTAATGCGGATTGACCCGTCCGACCTCGCGACCTTCCTCGCCATTGCCCGCCACCGCAGTTTTCGCGCGGCGGCGACCGAGCTCGGCGTGACGCCATCGGCGCTGTCCCACGCTTTGCGCAATGTCGAAGAGCGGCTCGGTCTGCGCCTCGTCAACCGCACCACCCGGAGCGTCGCGCTCACCGAGGCCGGCGAACGTCTGTTTGCCCGCATCACGCCGGCCTTTCGCGATATCGACGACGCGCTCGAGGACCTCAACAATTTCCGCGGCAAGCCCGCCGGCACGCTGCGCTTCACCGCCGCCCGCCAGTCCGCGCAGCTGGTACTGCTGCCGATCGTGACGCGTTTCCTGAAATCATTCCCCGACGTCAGCGTCGAGATCGTCATCAACGACGCCCTGATCGACATGGTCGCGGCCGGCTTCGATGCCGGCGTGCGTTTCGGCGAGACCATTGCCGCCGACATGATTGCGGTCCCGATCGGCCCGCGGCACCGTTTTGCCGTGGTCGGCACGCCCGGGTTCTTCAAATCGCGCAAGCCGCCCACCACGCCGCGCGACCTGAAAGGCCTGCCCTGCATCCGCTACCGTTTCACCTCAGGCGCGCTCTATCATTGGGAATTCGAGCGCGGCGGCATCGAGCTCGCGATCGACGTCGCGGGACCGCTGACGATGAACGACCAGGATCTGATGGTCGATGCGGCGCTCGACGGCGCTGGGCTTGCCTACGTGTTTGAGGCGCAGGTCGAAGCGCTGCTCGCCAAGCGTAAGCTGGTTCGCGTGCTCGCCGACTGGTGCCCGGCCTATCCCGGCTTCTTCCTGTACTATCCAAGCCGTCGCCAATTGCCCGCAGCGCTGCGCGCATTCGTGGATTTTGCGAGGGCGCCCGCCAAGTAGTGAGCTGCGTAGCCCGGATGGAGCGAAGCGCAATCCGGGATTCGTGCCACGTGCGCCAGCGGCCCCGGATTACGCTCCGCTCCATCCGGGCTACGGACCTACTACGAGGACGGAGGAGCGAACCTTACTCCTCCGCAATCCAGATACCCCGGTCGCTCAAAGCGGTCAGTACGGCCTCGATGTCTTCCGGTTCCAGCCTGGTGGACGGCATCAGTTCGTTCAGTTGATCGAACGTGACATACCCAGTCTTCTCCGCCAGCAGCGCGGCTTTCCGCACAATCTCAGACCAATCCATTCAGCCCTCCTGAAAATGGGGTACCTACTCTATGGAATGATCTGATGGTCTTGGCTGCGTAGCCCTACTTCCCCGTAAACACCGCCTTGCGCTTCTCGATGAAGGCCTGCACGGCTTCCCTGTGATCAGCAGTCGTGGTCAGGCGGATCAGCCGTCCGGCTTCGTGGTCGCGAGCGGTCTCGAAATCGAACAACAGCGCCTCGTCGAGATTGTCCTTCATGTAGCGCAGCGCCTGACGCGGGCCTTCGGCGAGCGACTTGGCCAGCGCAAAGGCCTCGTCTTGCAGCCTGTCGTCGGGTACGACGCGGTTGACGAGGCCGATGGCCTCTGCGCGCGCGGCGTCGACGCGATCACCGGTGAACAGCAGTTCGCGGGCCCGCGCGGTGCCGACCAGCCGGGTCAAGAGCCAGGCGATGCCGTAGTCGCCGCTCAGCGCGATGCGGGCGTAGCCGGTGGCGACGAAGGCCGATTGCGCGGCGATGCGGATGTCGCAGGCCATGGCAATGGCGAGCCCGGCGCCGACCGCGGGGCCGGGCAGGGCGGCGATGGTCGGCTTGCGTACCGACACCAGCGCGCCGGTGAGCAGCCGCTGCCGCTCCTGGAGGTCGGCGACCTTGTCGTCAAACGACATCTCGAGCTTCTTGGGATCGCGATGCGCGCCCATGCCCTTGACGTTGCCGCCGGCACAGAAGGCCGCGCCCGCGCCGGTGATCAGAAGCGCGCCGACTTCGGGGCTCTCGCCGCAGGTGCGGATCATCGTCCGCAGCGCCGGCGTCAAGGTGTCCGACAGCGCGTTGCGCGCCTCCGGCCGGTTCAGCGTGATCACCGCGACGCGGTCGCGGATGACGCAGAGGAGTTCGTTGGTGCCGGTATCGATGGTGGTTTCGGTGGTCATATTTCCCGCCCTTGTCGGGTGGGCAAAGCGTAGCGTGCCCACCATCTGTTTGTTCATTCATGGCGGTGGGCACGGCGCTATGCGCCTTTGCCCACCCTACGACAGCTCAACTCAAAACTTCTCCACCCAGGGCCGCAGCTCCAGCTCCCAGCTCCAGGCGCTGCGCGGCTGTTGCAGCACGTTCCAGTAGCTCTCCGCGATCGCGTCGGGATCGAGCATCGAATCCGGCTTGTCGGCGGGTTCGGTCCGCGCCGCGCTGCGGATGCCGCCGTCGATCACGAAATGCGCGATGTGGATGCCCTGCGGCGAGAGCTCGCGCGCCAGGCTCTGCGCCAGCCCTCGCAGCGCGAACTTGCCCATCGCGAACGAGGCCGACTGTGCATACCCCTTGACGCTCGCCGAGGCGCCGGTGAACAGGATCGCGCCGTGCTTGTTCGGCAGCATGCGCTTGGCCGCCTGCTGCGCCACCAGGAAGCCGCCATAGGCGCTGATCGCGATCGCCTGCGCGACATCGGCCGGAACGAGATCGACGAACGGCCCGCGCGTGCGGCCGCTGGCGTTGTAGACGACGAGCTCGGGCGTGCCGAGCTCGCGTTCGACCAGGCCGAACAGCCGCTCGACCTCCTCAGGTTCGGTGGCGTTGCAGGCATAGGCCTTGGCGCCGGTCTCGCTACAGAGCGCGCCTAATTTCTCGATCTTGCGCGCGGCCAGCGCGACGCGGATGCCTTGCGCAGACAGCAGCCGAGCAAGCGAGGCGCTCAGGCCTTCGCCCGCGCCAACGATGAGGGCGATCTTGTATTTCGGATGTTCCATGGCGTGATCTCTCGGAGACGGGAAGCCGCTGATCTATGCATCCGCCGCGCGGACAACCAGCCGGGTCGGTCATAATTCCGCAGAGCGAATTGCTCCTTCACGGCGATCATGCCTCCCTGACAATTTGCGGCTTTATCCGACTTTGCGACTGGAGCATGATCGACATCATCCCAAGCGGCAAGCGATAAGAATTGCCGTCGGGCGGGAACGAAGAGGACGATCATGCACAAGCCGGTCACAGGTGAGCCAAAAAGTGTCGCGGCCGCACCATCCGGTCTGCTGGCGCCCGATACATCAGGCATGAATTTCTATCGCGCCGATCCGGCGCTGACTGATCTGTTGCGTATCCATCTGCCGGATACGCTGTTCCGCCACATCGAGCCGCATCTCAATCGCCTCGGCGAGCTCGCCGGTGGCCATCTCGACGATTGCGCGCGGCTCGCCGACCGGCACACGCCGGTGCTGCACCAGCGCGACAAGTTCGGCCGCGACATGCAATGGATCGAATATCACCCGGCCTATCGCGAGCTGGAGAATGCCGCGTTCGGCGAGTTCGGCATCCACGCGCTTTCGATCCGCAAGGGCATCATGGGCTGGCCCGACAAATATCCCGTCGTGGCCAAGCACGCCTTCACCTTCCTGTTCAACCAGACCGAATTCGGCATGGGCTGCCCGATCAACGTCACCGACGGCTGCGCAAAGCTCTTGGCGAATTTCGGCAGCGAGGCGCTGAAGGCGAAATATCTCGACGGCCTGACCCAGACCGACATGAGCAAGCTGACCCAGGGCGGCCAGTTCATGACCGAGAAGGAGGGTGGCTCCGATGTCGGTACACTGACCACGCGCGCCGTGCAGGAGGGCGACCATTGGCGCCTCCATGGCGAAAAATGGTTCTGCTCGAACGCCGATGCCAAGGTCGTGATGCTGCTGGCGCGCCCCGAAGGCGCTGGCCCCGGCACGCGCGGCGTCGGCCTGTTCCTGATGCCGCGCTTCCTCGACGACGGTTCGCAGAACCATTACCGGATCGTGCGCCTGAAGGACAAGCTCGGCACGCGCTCGATGGCCTCGGGCGAGATCAAGCTCGAAGGCGCGATCGCCTATGCGGTCGGCAAGCTCGACCGCGGCTTCGTGCAGATGGCCGAGATGGTGAACTCGTCGCGGCTCTCCAATGGCGTCAAATCCACCGCGCTGATGCGCCGCGCCTATCATGATGCGATGACGGTCGCCAAGAACCGCGTGGTGTTCGGCAAGCGCATCATCGACCTGCCGCTGGGACGGCGGCAGATGCTGAAGATCATGCTGCCGGTCGAGCAGGCGCTGTCGATGAGTTTTCTGACCGCCGACGCACTCGACCGCGCCGAGGCTGGCAGTCAGGATGCTGCGGCGCTGCTGCGCATCCTCACGCCGACGCTGAAATTCCGTGCGACGCGCGATGCGCGCAAGGTTTGCGGCGATGCGCTCGAGATGCGCGGCGGTATCGGTTATATCGAGGAATTTGCCACGCCCCGCCTGCTGCGCGACGCCCATCTCGGCTCCGTCTGGGAAGGCACCGGCAACATCGTCGCCATCGATGCGCTCCGGCGCGCGGTCGGCCGCCACGGCGCCGAATCCGCGCTATCAGCCGATCTGCATGCGCGGCTCGATGATAGCGTGTCGGTCCCGCAGGCCTGGCGCGACAATTTGCGCGGTCTCGTCGATCGCGCCGTCGGCTTCGCGCGCGAGGTCGCGGGCAATTCCGAGAACGAGGCCGATGCGCGCCGCGCGACGAGCTTGCTCTATCACGTCGCGAGCGCGGTCGCGCTCGCCTGGGAAGCGCATCGCATCCACGAAATGCGCGGCGATGCGCGCCGGCTGCTGCTGTCGCGGCTGGTGATCGACCATCGCGTGGCGCCGAGCGATCCGTTCCGGCTGACGGAAAATGCCGCGCAAGCGAAGATCGCAGCGCTGCTGCTCGGGGATCGCGACGCCGGCATGAGCGAGGTTGGCGAACTGGTTCTGGCAGCGTAGGCTGCACTCCACGCTCAAACCAAAAGAAGCGATAGGGAGTGCTCGATGAAGGCCGCCGTCCTTTATGAAGTCAATCAGCCGCTGGTCATCGAGGATGTCAGCCTGCCGAAGCCGGGCCCACGCGAGGTTTTGATCCGCACGGCGGTCGCCGGCCTCTGTCACTCCGATCTGCACTTCATGGAAGGCCTGTATCCGCATCCGCTGCCCGCGGTGCTCGGGCACGAGTCCGCCGGCATCGTCGAGCAGGTCGGCTCCGACGTCACCTATGTGAAGCCGGGCGATCACGTCGTGACGTGCCTGTCGGTGTTCTGCGGCACCTGCGACAACTGTACCACGGGCCGCACCGTGCTCTGCACCGACACCACCGTAAAGCTGTTGCCGGGCGCCTCCAACCGGATGCAATGGTCGAAGCCCGAGAAGTTGCACCAGTTCCTCAACCTCTCGTCGTTCGCCGAGCAGATGCTGGTGCACGAGAACGCCATCGTCAAAATCCGCAAGGAGATGCCGCTCGATCTCGCCGCGCTGATCGGCTGCGGCGTCATCACCGGCTACGGCGCGGTCGTGAACACGGCGAAGGTGACGGCCGGCGAGACCGTGGCCGTGATCGGCTGTGGCGGTGTCGGCATGGCCGCGATCAACGGCGCGCAGATCGCCGGCGCCGGGCGCATCATCGCCATCGACACCAATCCGGCAAAGCTGCAGCTTGCGACCAAGCTGGGCGCGACCGACATCATCAATCCCACCGACGGCGACGTCGTGAAGCAGGTGCGCGACCTCACCAATGGCGGCGTGCATCATTCCTTCGAGGTGCTCGGCCGCAAGGAGACCGCGGAGCAGGCTTTTGGCATGCTGGCGTCCGGCGGCACGGCCACCATCGTCGGCATGATCCCGTTCGGTCAGAAGATCGAGCTGCACGGCTTCGACTTCCTGCGCGAGCGCAGGATCCAGGGCTCGTCGATGGGCTCCAACCATTTTCGCGTGGACATGCCGAGGCTGGTTGATTTCTACCTGCGCGGCCGGCTGCACCTCGAGGATTGGATCTCGGCCAAGCTGAAGCTCAGCGAGATCAACGAGGGCTTTGCCAACATGAAGGCCGGCAAGACGCTGCGCAGCGTGATTGTGTTTGATAGCTAGCAACCGCAATGACGGTGTCATCGCCCGCGAAAGCGGGCGATACAGTAATACGCGGCGGAAGCTGTGTGAACCGACGATTTCCGCGGCGTACTGGATGCCCCCGTCAACCCGGGGGATGTCAGCGGAGTGTGAGGATGGCTGACCTCAACTCACCGCGACACGTGCGCTGATACCGCGAGCCACGTCCCGTTCTTCTTCGTCCAGCAATCGGTGTACCGCCCCGTCGCCTGCCGGCCGTCGGCGGTGGTGTAGCTGGTGGCAGCGTGGATGATGGCAAAATCGCCCATGATGCGGATGATGACATCATGCGCATGCAGATTGCGGATTGCGATCGGCCGTGCCGTCTGCTCCAGGAAGGCGGCGCGGTCGACCAATGTCTTGTCGGGATTGGAGCAAAAGAACTCCGGCGCGAGGATTTCGTCGAAGCGTTTAACGTCGCAGTTTTGCACGGACGCGACATAGTCGTGGTTGAGCGCGGTGAGCTGGTCGAGGTCTTGGCTCATGACGTTTCTCTCCCTCTATGTTATTTTACTCCGTCATTGCGAGCGTAGCGAAGCAATCCAGAAATGTCTCCGCGGATGCAGTCTGGATTGCTTCGTCGCAAGGGCTCCTCGCAATGACGGGAGGCACTAGTCATTGAACAAAGGGGGCGGCACGAACCCGCCGAATTCGCGCTCGATCAGCTCGGCGAGCTTGAGCGGCGTGCGGTCTTCCAGCCACGGGCCGACGATCTGCACGCCGATGGGCAGTCCATCAGGCGCAAAGCCCGTCGGAATCGCGGTCGAGGGCAGACCGGGGAGCGTCGCGATGCCCGGCCAGGCGAGCTGGTCGGGATAGACGTGCTCCTTGCCGTCGATCTTGATCCGGCGCTTTTCCTGCTCTGGCGAATGGTCGTGCGGATAGGCCGCCGTCGGCATCACCGGGCAGATCACCGCGTCGAACGACTTGAACAGCTCGCGCCATTGCGCGCGAAGGCGGGTGCGCCCGCCGTTGGCCGCCTGCCAGTCGCGATGGTTGAGCGCGATACCGCGCAGCCGTTCCGCGGCCAAGCTGTTGTCACCCTCTGGCAACGCCGCTGCTGCCGCTTTCGCGCCAGCATAGATGTCGGGCGCGAAAGTCGAGCCGAGGAACGACATCAGCATGCGCATATAGAGCCGCGTGGAGGCCGCGAAATCCGGCAGCAGCGGGCTGTTGCGCTCGATTTTGACGCCAGCCTTGGCGAGATTGTCGGCCAGCCGGTTGATGGTGCCGCGCACCGCCGTGTCGGTCGGCATCACCGGATCGGTGTCGATCACCAGCACGCGGAAATCCCTGAACGCCGTGTGCCGCGCCGCCGGCAGCTCGAGCCGGTAGGCGAGGCCAGCGTCGATCGGATCGGGCCCGGCCATCACGTCGAGCACAAGCGAAAGATCGGCGGCGCTACGCGCCATCGGGCCGATCACCGAGAGGTCACGCTCGAACGGCAAAGGCGGCAGCGGCGGCGGCGTGTGGCCGCGCATGGCGACGAGACTGAAGGTCGGCTTGTGCGCATAGATGCCGCAATGGAAGGCCGGCACACGCAGCGAGCCGCCGATGTCGGAGCCGATCGACAGCGGGCCATAGCCCGCGGCGAGCGCGGCAGACGAGCCGCCAGACGAACCACCGGGTGTGCGGCCGAGATCGTAGGGGTTGTTGGTGGTGCCGTAGATGTCATTGTAGCTCTGCCAGTCGCCGAGCCCGAGCGGCACGTTGGTCTTGCCGACGATGACGGTGCCGGCGTCCTTCACCCGCGTGATTGGCAGTGCGTCTTCCTTCGCGACAAAATCCTTCTGCGCGGGAATGCCCCAGGTCGTGGGCAGGCCGGCGACGTTGTAGGATTCCTTCACGGTGATTGGGAGGCCGAGCAGCGGCTTCCGCTCGCCGCGCGCCCGCGCCGCGTCCGCGTCCCGCGCGGCGCTCAGCGCGCGGTCGAAATCCCGGACGCAGATCGCGTTGACCTTGCCGTCGTGACGTTCGATGCGATCAATCGCATCCTGCGTGAGCTCGACCGCGGAGACCTTCTTTGCGGTCAACGCGGCCGACAGCTCGACCGCGCTCTTGTAACTCCATTCCGTTTTCGCCACGACATGCTCCTGCGCTTCCCTGATGGGATGATGCGCAGTTTGACCGAATGCCGCAACCGCCGTTTGATCGCGATTGATATGTGGCTAGCTGTCATCGCGGGAAGGTCCAGCAACAAGTCGGCCGTCATCGCCCGCGAAGGCGGGCGATCCAGTATTCCAGAGACCCGCATTGGAGAACTCGCTCTCACCACATCCGCCGCGGCGTACTGGGCGGATTCAAACGGTCGTCGCAACACCAGTTGTTTTCACTCATAACAGCAATTCGTCAAGCGCCTCCGCC
>NZ_JBVVPO010000087.1:0-25956 GCF_055811795.1 Bradyrhizobium sp. MI1.7 | reverse complement strand
CGACGTTCTCGGCTACGGCCCGCTGGAGCCTCTGCTGTCGCGCGACGACATCGCCGACATCATGGTCAACGGCGCCGGCCGCGCGGGGGCAAGCGGCGGCGAGGCGACGGCCGGCGGGGGCGGCGCGCGCGACACCGCGGGCGCCGGAGCCTGGGCAGGCTCTGGCGACACGGCGCCGGCCATGGAATCCCGCCGCTCGGACAATTACTACGAGGTCAAGGCAACGATCTTCGGTGCGCTGATCGAGGCCATCGACCTCGCCCAGCTCGCCAAGCTCGACTCCGAGTCCGCGCGCGAGGAAATCCGCGACATCGTCAACGAGATCATCGCGATCAAGAACATCGTGATGTCGATCGCCGAGCAGGAAGAGCTGCTCGACGATATCTGCAACGACGTTCTCGGCTACGGCCCGCTGGAGCCTCTGCTGTCGCGCGACGACATCGCCGACATCATGGTCAACGGCGCCGACACCGTCTACATCGAGGTCGCCGGCAAGATCCAGCGCACCGGTATCCGCTTCCGCGACAACCAGCAGCTCCTCAACATCTGCCAGCGCATCGTCAGCCAGGTCGGCCGGCGCGTCGACGAATCCTCGCCGATCTGCGACGCGCGCCTCGCCGACGGCTCCCGCGTCAACGCCATCGTGCCGCCGCTGTCGATCGACGGGCCCACGCTCACCATTCGAAAATTCAGGAAGGACAAGCTGACGCTGGATCAGCTGGTCAGGTTCGGCGCGATCTCGCCGGAGGGCGCGGAAATCCTCCAGATCATCGGCCGCGTCCGCTGCAACGTGCTGATCTCCGGCGGCACCGGCTCCGGCAAGACCACGCTGCTCAACTGCCTGACCAACTACATCGAGCACGACGAGCGCATCATCACCTGCGAGGACGCGGCCGAGCTCCAGCTCCAGCAGCCGCACGTGGTGCGACTCGAAACCCGTCCGCCCAACATCGAGGGCGAAGGCCAGGTCACCATGCGCGAATTGGTGCGCAACTGCCTGCGTATGCGCCCCGAACGCATCATCGTCGGCGAAGTCCGCGGACCCGAGGCGTTCGACCTGCTCCAGGCCATGAACACCGGTCATGACGGCTCGATGGGCACGCTCCACGCCAACAATCCGCGCGAAGCACTGTCGCGCTGCGAATCCATGATCACGATGGGCGGCTTCTCACTGCCCTCGCGCACCATCCGCGAGATGATCTGCGCTTCGATCGACGTCATCGTCCAGGCCGCGCGCCTGCGCGACGGCTCGCGCCGCATCACGCACATCACCGAGGTGATGGGCATGGAAGGCGACACCATCATCACCCAGGACATCTTCCTCTACGACATGGTCGGCGAGGACGCCAACGGCAAGATCATCGGCCGGCACCGCTCGACCGGCATCGGCCGCCCGAAATTCTGGGAGCGTGCGCGCTATTACGGCGACGAGAAGCGCCTTGCCGCCGCGCTCGATGCGGCGGAAGTCGCGCCGAAGACATGAGCAGATCGGCGCAGCCATGAACATGCAGGTCCTTGCCCTCGCCTTCCTAGCCACCGCCGCCGTCGGCGGCATCGCCTGGGTGTTCCTTTATCCGCTCCTGTCCGGAGAACGGAAGGCGGAAAACCGCCGTGCCTCGATCGCGCGCGCCGATGCGCCCGCGGCCAAGCAGACCGAAAAGAGCCAGCGGTCGCGCCGCGAGCAGGTCGAGACGTCGCTCAAGGATCTCGAGGCGCGGCGCCAGCAGGAGAAGAGCGTTCCGCTCGGTGTTCGCCTGTCGCAGGCAGGGCTCGACTGGACGCCACAGAAATTCTGGATCGTGTCCGCCGTCGTGGCGGGAGTGCTGTTCGCGGCCGCCATGTTCGTTGGCGGCGGCCTGCTTGGCGCCGCGGGCCTTGCCTTCGCCGGCGGCTTCGGCCTGCCGCGCTGGGCGCTGGGCTTCCTGAAGAAGCGACGCGAAAACAAATTCCTGGCGGCGCTGCCCGATGCGGTCGACGTGATCGTTCGCGGCATCAAGGCGGGCCTGCCACTGTTCGAATCGATCAAGGTCGTCGCCGCCGACTCGCCTGAGCCGCTGCGCAGCGAGTTCCTGGCCATCATCGAGACCCAGGCGATCGGCATGCCGCTCGGCGAGGCCTGCTCGCGTCTGTACGAGCGCATGCCGCTGCCGGAAGCCAACTTCTTCGGCATCGTCATCTCGATCCAGCAAAAATCCGGCGGCAACCTCTCCGAAGCGCTCGGCAACCTCTCCAAGGTGCTGCGCGACCGCAAGAAGATGAAGGAAAAGATCCAGGCGATGTCGATGGAGGCCAAGGCCTCGGCCGGCATCATCGGCTCGCTGCCGCCGATCGTGATGTTCCTCGTCTATCTCACGACTCCGCACTACATCTCGCTGCTTTGGACCCATCCGACCGGCCAGCTCATGCTGGTCGGCTGCGTCGTCTGGATGTCGATTGGCATCATGGTGATGAAGAAGATGATCAATTTCGATTTCTAACGGTGCCGTATGGTCGAATTCCTCGTTTCGAAACTGCATGATGTCCGCTTCATGACCATGCTGCTGGCGGCCATCGCCGCCAGCGCCACCGTCTATACGCTGGTGATGCCGCTTTTCGCCGGCGAAGGCCTCGCCAAGCGCATGAAGGCGGTGGCGAGTGAGCGCGAGCGCATCCGCCAGCGCGAGCGCGAGCGCCTCAACAAGAGCGAGAAGGTCTCGCTGCGCCAAACGCCGAAGCAGGTCGTCTCCCGGGTCGTCGAGGACTTCAACCTCACCAAATGGCTCGCGCAGGAAGCCGCGCGCGACAAGCTCATCATGGCGGGCTATCGCGGCCAGGCGCCCTACATCACCTTCCTCTTCGCCCGCATGGTGGCTCCGCTCGTGCTGTTCGTCGGCTCGATCATCTACGTGTTCCTGATCGCGCATATGCAGCAGTCGATGCCGATCAAGATCGGCATCTGCATCGGCGCGGCCTATCTCGGCCTTCAGGCGCCCATGCTGTTCCTCAAGAATGCGATCTCCAAGCGCCAGCTATCGATCAAGCGCGCCTTCCCCGATGCGCTCGACCTGCTCCTGATCTGTATCGAATCCGGCATGTCGGTCGAAATGGCGTTCCGGAAGGTCGCTACCGAAATCGTTGGCCAGTCGATCGCGCTGTCCGAGGAGTTCACCCTGACCACGGCCGAGCTGTCCTATTTGCAGGATCGCAAGGTCGCCTATGAGAACCTGGCGCGGCGCACCGGGCTCGAGGGCGTCAAGTCGGTGTGTCTCGCGCTTCAGCAGGCGGAGCGCTACGGCACCCCGCTCGGGCATTCCTTGCGCGTCATGGCGCAGGAAAACCGCGACATGCGCATGAACGAGGCCGAGAAGAAGGCCGCCGCGCTGCCGCCGAAGTTGACGGTGCCGATGATCCTGTTCTTCCTGCCGGTGCTGTTCGTCGTCATTCTCGGACCGACCGGCATCAAGATCAGCGAGCTGCACTGACGTCGAGACGCGGGCCGCGCGCGGTCCGCCGGCAGCTTCAGGATTGCAAGATCAGGTTCTGATCAATCGGGCTGGCTGAGCGAGGCGACCGGCGTCCGCTTCGGTGCGCCGCGCGGAGCGTCGCTGCGGCTCAGCATTTCCTTGAGGTAAGCGACATTGGCCGCGGCCTGGTCGGGCGGCAGGTCGGCCTTCACGATCGTCTCGGCTTCGGCGAAACGGCCCTGGAGACCGATGACGAGGCCGAGATTCTGCCGCACCCGGGTACTGGCGCGCGGCGAGGCGTAGGCCTGCCGCAACGCCTCTTCGGCCTTCGGCAGGTCCTTCGACAACATGTAGGACAGGCCGAGATTGGAGAGCACGCCGGGATCGCCTGGTGCGATCCTCAGCGCGCTCGCATAATAGGAACGCGCCTCGTCGTGGCGGCCCATCTGATCGAGCGCGGTGCCCTGCACCGAGAGCAGGCGCCAGTCCGGATTGTCGGGCGAGTGCGCCTTCGACAGCACATCGAAGGCTTGCTGAAAATTGCCGTTGTCGGCGAGCGCGCGGCCATACTGCGCGAGCAGCGCCTTGTTGCCGGGATTGGCGATGGTCGCCTGCTCGAGCACGGCGGCGGCCTGGGCGCGCTGGCCGTTGGCGCGCAAGGCCTGGCCGTAGCCGAGCGCCGCGTCGGCGTCCTTGGGATTGGCACGGTAGCGCTCGCCATAGACGTCGACGGCGCGCGCGGGATCGGCGGGGGCGGCTTCCGTCCGCGGCCCGACAGAGCCTGTGACGTCGGAGAGTTTCGACATGGCCGTGCAGCCGCCGAGGCCCATGGCCACTGCCGCCACCAGCGAAGTGGACGCGAGAAGCCGGGCAAGACTGAACCGTTGACGCATGACGCTTTTGACTCACGAGCCGATTGATCGAGCCGAACGCGCCAGCAATAGACTGTTAACCCTAACGGCCGGTTAACGTCAGCCTGGCTGCCCCTCACGGCGGTGTCTGCGGCGGCGGCTCGCCACCGAGGGCCAGCTCGAGACCGAGCACCCTCACCGGCTCGTTCAGGTCGTGCAGCAGCAATTGCAGCCGCCGCGCCTGGGCAACATCGACGCCCGCGCTCGGCATCCCGGGCCATTCGCGCCGGAAGTCGTCGCGGTTGACCAGCCGCTTCGCAAGCAGCTCGTCGAGCTGAACATCGTCAATGCCGAGCACATCGGCGCAGTGCTCGATCAGGCGGCGCAGCAGCAACTTCACCGCGGCCAGCGCCCCGGCGTCATCCCTGCGCTCCGATCTCGCGAACTTGCCCTCGATATCGGCCCAGGCCCATGAGGTCACGAGATAGGCGTGGAGCGCGCTCGGCCAGTCCACCTCGCTGTCGGCATAGAAAGCGCGGCGCATCAGGAGCCGGCGAGCCTGTGCGGCGACTTGATCACGCTTCAGCATCGCACATGAGGCGATCTCGATGGCCGACTGGACGGCGGGATCACGCGAAAAATCCCGTCCTGCCGGCAACCTGATGACGCCGTCCGGCAGGTTCGAGTCGAGCAGCCCGAAGGTGCCGTCGTTGCGCGGCCGCGAATAGCGCGTGATCGCGAACTGGTGCTCCGTGCGGCCGGCCTGGGACGATGCGCCAAAATGAATGATGTTGAAGCCGGCATCGTCACCGGCCTGCCCGGTCGAGGACGGACAGGAGAGCACGTAGATCGTACGCCAGAAGGCTTCGCCGCTTTCGCTCCGCGTGGCACGCGGATCCGGAATCGAATAGCGGGTGAGCCCCTCGACATGCCGGTGTCCGTGCAGGACCAGATTGACGTTGAGCGACGTCGCCGCTTCGAGGAACGTTGCGGGCGCCGCGAGATACATCAGCGGTTCGTCGGGGACGCCGAGAAACCGCTTTCCTTCGCCGGTCGCCTGCGGCAGCGGATGATGATGCAACGCCAGTACGCGCACCAGGTTTTCCGCCGGCTCGGCATAGTCGGCGCGCCCCACGGATCCCATGCTGCCCGCGAGCTCGACGCTCAGCCGGGCGGAATCCGCGACAAGCGCGCTGTAGGCGCTCTCGTCGACATGGCCGCTCGCGAGCGTCGAGAGGCTCGCGCGGTTGGAGTCCAGCAGCACCAGATCGAGGCCGGCCTGGCGGTAATAGACGCTCTTCGAGCTCCGCGGCAGATGCAAATAATCATAGACGTCGTGGCGGCCCGCGCGCTGGCTCGGGCGCTTGACGTCGTGATTGCCCGCGACCGCCTGGATGTCGGTGAACAGTCCGGTCTGCCGGAAGGACGCGATGACGGCGAGCGCTTCGTCCAGCGCGCGCGGCGTCGGGTCGTCCACGAGATCACCCGTGATCAGCAGAATGCGATCGGGAACGTCCGCGAAGTCCGCCATCGCCTGGCGGATTGCGGCACCGAGCGCCTCGGTCGTCGCCAGCAGCCGGCCTGACCCGTCCAGATGCAGGTCGGAAATCTGCGCAATAACGAACGCTCTATCCATTTTGCGCCGCTCATTTGCGAATGCTGCGCCGCCCAAACGATGAGAAGAATGCTTTCGACGAACAGGTTTGGCCGGATATCAAGCCGGCCCGCCGCGTTGTTGCGCTCGGCAGAACCGCACGGCACAATCTAAAATATCCATCAATAATGCCACAACCGCGGCGCTAGTAAAGCCCCGCGGCCGCGCGCTCGTGAACGGCAGTTCTCAGCATGGGTACGAGATCCGCCCGGCGATGGTTTCGCTCACCCGATCAATATTCGATGGCAAGCCGCTTGCGGATTTCGTCGATGCGCTTGTCGAGCGCATCGAACCGCGCGTGGACGGAGCGGTCGTGGAGATAGAAGACGTAACCGCCGGCAAGGAATGCGAAGATCCAGTGATGATGCTCGACATAACCAAAAATCGCCTCGACGACCTGGCCGATGAATGTGACCACGCTCCACACAAATTCCATTGCAGTTTCCTCCCGGCAGGCCTCGTCTTCGGCCGCCGGTCATCTCCTGCACACTTTCCCAGTCGATCCGGCGGCCGTTGCCGGAACCTAGCATGGGCCCCTTGCGGCGAGTAGCGGGTCGCTGAACGGTGACAGCAAAGCCGATTGCAGCCGCGGCGAAACTCTGCGAAGTCTCGTCCGTTCGCATGACCTGCTTGATCTGACGATCCGGACCCGCCAATGCCTTCTGTCTTCGAGACATCGCCCACCGCCATCCCGATCACCTTCGTCACCAAGTCGAGCTGGGATCAGGTCGCCGAGAAATTGCCGCCGGTGCAGCGCCAGTTCGCCGCCGCGAGCGCCTTTGCCGCCAAGCCGGGTGGCTATCTCGCGCTGCCCGCCCCGGACGGAGCGATCGCGCAAGTGCTGTTCGGACTCGAGGACGAGGGCGCGAGATCACGCGACCTGTTCCGGCCGGGCGCCCTGCCTGGCCTGCTGCCGCCGGGCATCTATCACTTTGCCAATGCCCCCCACGATGCGCGGTTGGCGTCGCTCGCCTTTGCACTCGGCAGCTACCGCTTCGCCCGCTACCGCAAGGCTGACCGCCCCGCCGTCCGGCTGGTACCGCCCGATGGCGTCGACGCGGCCGAGATCAATCGCATGGCGGATGCCGCGATGCTGGCGCGCGATCTCATCAACACGCCGGCTAACGACATGGGCCCGGAAGAGCTCGCCGCGGCCGCGCAAGCGCTCGCCACGGAATTCGGTGCGAGCTTTGCCTGCACCATCGGCGAGGATCTGAGGACGAATTTTCCACTGATCCACGCCGTCGGCATGGCCTCCGACCGCGCGCCGCGGCTGATCGACATCGTCTGGGGCGATCCGGCCGATCCCAAGGTGACGCTGGTCGGCAAGGGCGTC
Organism: Bradyrhizobium sp. MI1.7; assembly: GCF_055811795.1. Lineage (NCBI taxonomy): Bacteria > Pseudomonadati > Pseudomonadota > Alphaproteobacteria > Hyphomicrobiales > Nitrobacteraceae > Bradyrhizobium > Bradyrhizobium sp. MI1.7. The sequence continues at coordinate 18,672 of NZ_JBVVPO010000087.1, read as the reverse complement.
TGCTTCGACACCGGCGGGCTCGACCTCAAGCCGTCGAGCGGCATGCTGATCATGAAGAAGGACATGGGCGGTGCCGCCAACGTGCTGGCGCTCGCGCGCATGGTGATGGATGCGAAGCTCAAGGTCCGCCTGCGCGTGCTGATTCCGGCGGTCGAAAATGCCGTCTCCAGCAATGCCTTCCGGCCGCTCGACATCTTCACCTCGCGCAAGGGCATCACGGTCGAGATCGGCAACACCGACGCGGAGGGCCGGCTCGTGCTCGCCGACGCGCTGGCGCTGGCCGACGAGGAAAAGCCGGACCTTCTGATCGATTTGGGCACGCTGACTGGCGCGGCGCGCGTCGCGCTGGGGCCGGATTTACCGCCCTTTTACACCAATGATGAGACGCTGGCCGCCGACGTCGCGCGTTGCGCGGCGAAGGAGAACGATCCGTTGTGGCGCATGCCGCTGTGGCCGCCTTACGATGCGTGGCTGGACTCCAAGACCGCCACCATCACCAACGCACCCTCCGGCGGCTTTGCCGGCTCGATCACCTGCGCGCTGTTCTTGCAACGGTTCGTCGAGCAGGCAAAGAGCTGGCTTCATGTGGATATTTACGGCTGGACCCCGTCGGCGAAGCCGGCGCGGCCCGAAGGCGGCGAATGCCAGGCCGCGCGCGCCATCTACACATTACTGAGCGAGCGCTATGCATGATCCAGCACACGATCCAAGGCTGACACCGGCGCGCGGCGACCTCGCCGCGAAATATCTCGAAGGCAAGGTGCAAGCCCACCGCTTCGTCACGGGCGAGGAATTCGAGGTCTTCGAGGCGATCGCACCCGTGCGCGAGCAGCCGTCGTCGAACGCGATGCTGATGACGGAGGCGCTGCGCGGCGAACGCGTCACGGTCTACGATCGCAATGGCGAGGGCTGGGCCTGGGGCCAGCTTGGTGGCGATGGTTATGTCGGCTGGCTGCCTGATGCAGCGCTGATGAAGCCATCGGCCGCCCCGACCCACAAGGTGAGCGCGCTCCGGACATTCGCCTTCCCCGGTCCCTCGATCAAGCTGCCGCCGGCCGGCACGCTCGCGCTGGGCTCGAAGATTGCGGTGGTGCGCGAGGACGGCAGCTTCGCCGTGACGCGCGACGGACAATATCTGCCGAAGGCCCATCTCGCCCGGCTCGATCATCGCGAGCCGGACTTCGTCGCGGTCGCCGAGCGCTTCGTCGGCACGCCCTATCTCTGGGGCGGCAAGAGCAGCCTCGGTATCGATTGCTCCGGACTCGTGCAGGTCTCGCTGACAGCAGCAGGCATCGGCTGCCCGCGCGACAGCGACATGCAACAGGCAGGGCTCGGCCGCGCGCTGGAGCCGCATGAGCGGACCAAGCTGCAACGCGGCGATCTCATTTTCTGGAAGGGACATGTCGCCATCGTCCGCGATGGCAGCACCATGGTTCACGCCAACGCCCATCACATGGCAACCGCGATCGAGGCGACCGAACCGGCGATCGCGCGGATCAAGGCAGCAGGCAGCGAAATCGTCACGATCAAGCGGCTGTAGCACGACTTCGTGGGATGGGTAGAGCGCAGCGAAACCCATCGTTCTCACCACGCGCTGCGATGCGATGGGTTTCGCTTCGCTCTACCCATCCGACTGAAGACTAGGTCGCCACCGCCCCGTTCCCCGCCGTCTCCAGCCGGAACGCCGCCGCGAAGAGCGCGCGCGTGTAATCCGTCTTCGGGCTCTTGAACAGTTCGGCGGCCTGTCCCTCCTCGACCACCTTGCCGCCGCGCATCACGATGAGATGGCTGGCGAGCGAGGCGACGACGCGCAAATCGTGCGAGATGAACATGTAGGTGAGATCGCGCCTGCGCTGGAGTTCCCGCAAGAGGTCGACCATCTGCGCTTGAATCAGCATGTCGAGTGCGCTGGTCGGCTCGTCCAGCACGACGAAATCCGGCTCCAGCACCACCGCGCGCGCGATGCTGATGCGCTGGCGCTGGCCGCCGGAAAATTCATGCGGATAGCGATAGCGGGTGTCCGCCTTCAACCCGACGTCCTCGAGTGCCTTGACGACGCGCTCCTCACGCTCCTCGCGCGACAGCTTTGGCTGGTGCACGGTGAGGCCCTCGGCGATGATGTCGGCAACCGACATGCGCGGGCTGAGCGAGCCGAACGGATCCTGGAACACGATCTGCATGTCGCGCCGGAAGGGGCGCATCTCCTTGAAGCGCAGGCCCTGGATATCTTTGCCGAGGAACACGATGCGCCCGTTCGAGGAAATCAGCCGCATCAGGGCGAGCCCGAGCGTGGTCTTGCCCGAGCCGGACTCGCCGACAACGCCGAGCGTCTCGCCCTTGCGTACGGCAATGCTGACGCCGTCGACCGCCTTGATGTGGCCGACCGTCTTGCGCATCAGGCCGCGCTTGATCGGAAACCAGACCTTCAAATCATCGGCGGACATCACCACCGGTGCATTCGGCTGCGGCGGCGCCGGATCGGGCTTCGGCTCCGCCGCGAGCAGGTCGCGCGTATAGGGATGGTTCGGGGTCCTGAAGACCTGCTCGACCGGCCCCTGCTCGACGATCTCACCGCCCTTCATGACACAGACTTGGTCGGCGATGCGGCGCACGATGCCGAGATCGTGGGTGATGAACAGCAGGCTCATGCCGAGCCGTGAGCGAATTTCCGCGAGCAGCGTCAGGATCTGCGCCTGCACGGTGACGTCGAGCGCCGTGGTCGGCTCGTCCGCGATCAAGAGGTCCGGCTCGTTGGCGAGCGCCATCGCGATCATCACGCGCTGGCGCTGACCACCGGAGAGCTGGTGCGGATAGCTGTTGAGCCGCGTTTCAGGCTCGGGAATGCCGACCTGCGTCAGCAGTTCCAGCGTCCGCTTGCGCGCCTCGGCATTGCTGGTCGGATTGTGGAGCTGGATGATCTCGCCAATCTGCGCCTCGATCGTGTGCAACGGATTGAGCGAGGTCATCGGTTCCTGGAAGATGATGGAGATATCGCTGCCGCGAATCTCCCGCATCTGCTGCTCGGACTGGTCGATCAGCTCCCGCCCCTTGAAGCGGATGCTGCCCGAGGGATGCGAGGCATTCGGATAGGGCAGGAGCTTCAGGATCGAGAGCGCGCTGACCGACTTGCCGGAACCGGACTCGCCGACCAGTGCGACGCATTCGCCGCGCTTGATCTGGAACGAGACCTTGTCGACCGCGAGCGTGGTGGCGCCGCCCTGGTGGAAGGCCACCGAGAGGTCGCGGACGGCAAGCAGGGGCTGGTTGATCGCGTCCATCACGCCCTCACTTGAACGTCTTGCGCGGATCGAAGGCGTCGCGCACGGCTTCGCCGATGAAGATCAAGAGCGACAGCATGATCGCGACCGAGAAGAAGCCGGAGAAACCAAGCCAGGGCGCCTGCACGTTGGACTTGCCCTGCGACAGCAGTTCGCCGAGCGACGGCGAGCCGGGCGGCAACCCGAAGCCGAGGAAATCGAGGGCCGTGAGCGTCATGACCGACGAGGAGACGATGAACGGAAGGAACGTCATCGTCGCGACCATCGCGTTCGGCAGCAGATGCTTGAACATGATCACGGCGTTCGACACGCCGAGGGCGCGCGCGGCCTGGATGTACTCGAAATTGCGCCCGCGCAGGAACTCCGCGCGCACGAGCCCGACCAGCGACACCCAGGAAAACAGGAGCAGGATGCCGAGCAGCACGAAGAAGCCAGGCACGAGCACCGACGAGAGGATCAGCAAGAGGTAGAGCGAAGGGATCGCAGTCCATATCTCGATGAAACGCTGGAACAACAGATCGACCCAGCCGCCGAAATAGCCCTGCACCGCGCCGGCCGCGATGCCGACGACGGAGGAGACAATGGTCAGGCACAGGCCGAACAGCACCGAGATACGGAAACCGTAGATCAGGCGCGCAACCACGTCGCGGCCCTGATCGTCGGTGCCGAGCCAGTTGTATTCGAGGTCGCGGCAGCTCTTGAGGCCCTTCTTCTCGACGACAGGCTTGCACTGCGCCTCCGTCAGCATCCAGGTCGGCGGCGACGGCGCCGGCGTCGGCAGGTCGAGATTGTGGGTGTCGTAGGAATAGCGGATCAGCGGCCAGACGATGCTGCCACCCTTGTCCTTGATCAGCTTCTGCAAATAGGGATCGCGGTAGTCGGCCGCCGTCTCGAAGTCGCCACCGAAGGTCGTCTCGGAATAGGTGACGAAGGCCGGCCAGTAGAGATGGCCGTCGTACTTGATCAGGAATGGCCGGTCATTGGCGATCAGCTCGGCAAACAGCGACACCACGAACAGGATCATGAAGATCCAGAACGACCAGTAACCGCGCCGGTTCGCCCTAAAATTCTGCCAGCGCCGCCGGTTGAGCGGAGATGGCACGAACGGCTTGCGTGTGATCGGCACGGCATCGCCGAGCGGCGACTTTGCGGTGGTTTCGATCGGGGTCGGGGCGGTCAGTGTCATCAGACCTCCCGTGCCTCGAAATCGATCCGCGGATCGATCCACATGTAGGTCAGGTCAGAGATGAGGTTGATCACGAGGCCGACAAGCGAAAAGATGAAGAGCGTGCCGAACACCACGGGATAGTCGCGGTTGAGAACGCTCTCGAAACTGAGCAGTCCGAGCCCATCCAGTGAGAAGATGGTCTCGATCAGAAGCGAGCCCGAGAAGAAAGCGTGAATGAAGGTGCTGGGAAAGCCCGCGATCACGATGAGCATCGCGTTGCGGAAGACGTGGCCATAGAGCACCCGATTCTCGCTGCAGCCCTTTGCGCGCGCGGTCATCACGTATTGCTTGCGGATCTCATCCAGAAACGAGTTCTTGGTCAGGAACGTCATGGTGGTGAACGCGCCGAGCCCCATGGCGATCAGCGGCAGCGTCAAATGCCAGAAGTAATCGATGATCTTCCAGTACCAGGGAAATTGCGACCAGCCGTCTGACGTCAGTCCGCGCAATGGGAACCAGTTGAAGAACGAGCCCCCGGCGAACAGGATGATCAGGAGGATCGCGAACAGGAAGCCGGGAATCGCGTAGCCGAGCACGAGCACGCTCGACGTCCAGGTATCGAAGCGCGTTCCGTCCTTGACTGCCTTCCGGATGCCGAGCGGAATCGAGATCAGGTAGGTTAGCAGCGTCAGCCAGATGCCAAGCGAGATCGAGACCGGGAGCTTTTCCTTGATCAGCTGGAGCACGCTGACATCGCGAAAATAGCTGTTGCCGAAATCGAAGCGGGCGAAATTCCACACCATCAGCGCGAAGCGTTCGGGGGCCGGCTTGTCGAAGCCGAATTGCTTCTCCAGCTTCTTGATGAAGTCAGGGTCCAGGCCCTGCGCGCCGCGATATTTCGAATTGATGGCGTCGCCACCAGCGCCCAGCTGACCGGGCGCGCGCTGAGCGAAATCACCGCCGCCCGAGATGCGCGAGCTGCCGCCGGTGTCGGCGCCCGAGAGCTGCGCGATGACGCGCTCGACCGGGCCGCCCGGCGCGAATTGCACGACGACGAAGGAGACGAAGAGGATCCCGAGCAGGGTCGGGATCATCAGGAGGATGCGGCGGGCGATATAGGCGCTCATGATTATTTCGCCTGCTCGAGCTTGGTCGCCTTGGCGGCATCGAACCACCAGTTCTCCGGCGCACCGACGCCTTGCGCATATTTCGCCGGCTTGTCGGGATGGCTGAACTGGTCCCAATAGGCCACGCGATGAAAGTTTGCGTACCACTGAGGCACCCAGTAGCGCCCGGCCCGGAACACGCGATCGAAGGCGCGGCAGGCCGTGGTCAGCTCCGCCCTGGTCTGGGCGGCAATGATCTTCTCGATCAGCGCGTCGATGATCGGATCGGAGATGCCGGCGAGATTGTAGGAGCCTTTGGTCTTGGCCGCCTGGGAGGAGAAGAACGCCCGCATGGCGTCGCCGGGCGTCGCCGACATCGAGAAGCGTTGGATCGTCATGTCGAAATCGAAATCCTCGAGCCGCGCGCGGTACTGCACGGCATCGACCAGGCGAAACGTGGCGTCGATGCCGAGCGTTGCGAGGTTCTTCAGGTACGGCCCGTGATGCGGCTGGATCGACTGCTCGTCGTTCAGGAACTCGATCGTGAAAGGCTCGCCATTGGGCAGCACCCGCTTGCGATCCTTGACGACGTAGCCCGCCTCGTTGAGCAGCTCGCCCGCCTTGCGCAGCAGGCTGCGGTCCTGTCCCGATCCGTCCGACACCGGCGGCACGAAAGGCTGGCCGAACACTTCGTCAGGCACCTTGCCGCGGAAGGGCTCGAGCAGCGCGAGCTCTTCGGGCGAAGGCGGGCCTGATACCATCATGTCGGAGTTCTGGAATGGCGAGTGCGTGCGCGCATAGGCGCCGTACATGATCGACTTGTTGGTCCATTCGAAGTCGAAGGCGTAGGTCAGCGCCTCCCGCACGCGCGGATCCTTGAACTTGTCGCGGCGGATGTTGATGAACCAGCCCTGCGCACCCGACGGGGTCTCGTCCGGCAGCTGCTCGCGCTTGACCCGGCCGTCCTTGATCGCCGGGAAATCATAGCGTGTGGCCCAGATGCGCGAGGTGAGCTCCTCGCGGAACAGATAGTTCTTGCCGGTGAAGCCTTCGAAGGCAACGTCGCGGTCGCGGTAGAATTCGTAGCGCACCGTGTCGAAATTGTAGCTGCCGCGGCAGACCGGCAGGTCGGCGCCCCACCAGTCCTTGACGCGCTCATATTCGACATAGCGGTTCACCTCGAACCTGCCGACCTTGTACGGGCCGGAGCCCAGCGGCGTATCGAGCGTCGATTCATCGAAGGCGCGCGTGGCATAATAGGCCTTCGAGAAGATCGGCAGGCTTGCGACATAGAGCGGCACGTCGCGCGCGCGGTTCGGCGCGAAGGTGACGGCCACGGTGGCGTCGTCCAGCGCCTCGGCCTTCACGAAATCGCGGAGCTGCACGACGATCAGCGGATGGCCCTTCTCCTTCAGCGTGTTGAGCGAGAAGGCGACGTCATGCGCGGTGAGCCGGGAGCCGTCGTGGAAGCGGGCCTCGGGCCGTATCGTGAAGGTGTAGGTCAGCTTGTCCGGCGAGATTCGCACCGATTTCGCCGCAAGCCCGTACATCGCGTCGGGCTCGTCATTGGCCCGCGCCATCAACGGCGCGAAGGTCATGTCCATACCCTGCGCACCTTCGCCCTTCAGGATGTAAGCGTTGAGCGAAGAGAACGTGAAGTAGGACTGGTTGTAGGCCCGCACCGAGGGAATGAGCGAGAACGCGCCGCCCTTCGGCGCGTCGACATTGACGTAGCCGAAATGGTGGAAATCGGCGGCATATTTGAGATCGCCGAAGGCCGAGATGCCGTGCGCCTCGGTCCCCGCTTCGGATGCGCGCGCGCCATGTAGCAGCGGTGCGCCGAGGGACACGCCGACGGCGCTACCGACACCCAAGACCAGCACATGGCGGCGTGACATCTGCGTCATGCGGGGGATGTCCTTCACGACTTCTTTGCGATCCGTGCCGCCTTGTCTGCGTCGTACCACCAGATGAACGGGAAGCCGGACTGACCGTATTTGGGCAATTCCGCCGGTCGGCCGAAGCGATCCCAGCGCGCGGTGCGGATCTTCGAATAGGTCCATTGCGGAACGACGTAGTTATTCCACAGCAGCACGCGGTCGAGCGCTTTGGTTGCCGCGACGAGATCGTCGCGACCCGTGGCGTAGATCAGCCTCTCGATCAGCTTGTCAATCGCCGGATTCTTGATGCCGGCAATATTGCGCGAACCAGCGATGTCGGCCGTCTTGGACGACCAGAACTCGCGCTGCTCGTTGCCCGGCGACTGCGACTCGCCCCATGAGTTGGTGACGACGTCGAAATCCCAGTCCCGAGTCCTGTTCTCGTATTGAGTCGGGTCGACCGTGCGCACGCTGACCGCGATGCCGAGTCGTTCCAGCGACGGCTTGTAGAACAGCGTGACCCGCTCGAAGCTCGGATCCTGATTCAGCAGCTCCAGGGTGAACTGCGCACCGGTCTTGACATCGACCAGCTTGCGGTCGCGCACCTCGTAACCGGCCTCCTTGAACAGGCGCAGCGCCTCGCGAAGATTGTCGCGCACGGCTTCCGGACTGCCGCCGACCGGATTGGTATAGGCCGTCGTGAAGACTTCAGGCGGAACATCGGCGCGAACGGTCTCGAGGATCTCGAGCTCCTTGCCTTGCGGCAACCCGGTCGCCATGAGCTCGTCGATACCGTCGAAATAGCTGCTGACGCGCTTGTACTGACCGTAGAAGATCTGCTTGTTCATCTCCTCGAAGTCGAACGCATAGTTGAGCGCGCGACGGACGCGAGGATCTTTGAATTTGGCGCGGCGCAGGTTCGGCACGAAAGCCTGCATCACACCCGAGCTGCGATTGGCGAACTCCTCGAGGATCACCCGCTTTTCGGTCACGGCCGGGAAGTCGTAGGCTGTCGCCCAGTTCTTCGCACTGTTCTCGGTGCGCCAGTCCACCTGATCGGCCTTGAAAGCCTCGATCGCCACGGTGGCATCGCGGAAATACTCGTAGCGCATCTCGTCGAAATTGTTGCGGCCCACATTGGTGGCGAAATCGCGCCCCCAATAATCCTTGACGCGCTCCAGCGCGATCGACCGTCCCGCCACGAATTCCTTGACCTTGTAGGGACCGGAACCGAGCGGTATTTCGAGCGTGGTCGCGGAGACATCGCGCTTGCGGCCTTGCGCGTCGGTCCCCTCCCACCAATGCTTCGGCAAAACCGTGAGCTGCCCGACGATCTGCGGCAGCTCGCGGTTGCCCGGTGCGTCGAACACGAACTTCACCTCGCGCTCACCGACCTTCTCGGCCTTCACCACATGGCTGTAATAGGCCGAGTACATCGGGTGATGCTTCTTGAAGGCATCCAGCGAGAAGATCACGTCGTCCGCAGTGACCGGCTTGCCGTCATGCCATTTGGCCTGCGGCCGCAAACGATAGGTGACGAAGGAAAAGTCGGCCGGGTGGCTGACGGCCTCGGCCAGCGCGCCGTATTCGGTCGAGACTTCGTCGAGCGAGGTCGTCGTGAGGGATTCGTAGATGAACGCGACGGCACCGGCGACCTGCCCCTTCACTCCCGCCACTACGATATTGAAATTATCGAAAGTGCCGACGGCGATCTGGCGCGCGACACCGCCTTTGGGCGCTTCCGGATTGACGTAATCGAAGCGCTTGAAGTCGGCGGGATATTTGACCTGTCCGAACAGCGACAGCGCGTGGCGCCAGGGCGCCTCACTGGCGGATTGCGCCGCGGCCGTGCCGATGACGGGAAGGCCCCCTACGGAACCGAGGGCGGGGAGCGCTACGGCGGCAGTGCCGGTGAGCAGGAGATCGCGTCGGGTAATGGCCAAATCAACATTCCTGGTCTTGAAGGAGGTTACCCCTTTAAGTGCTCAATATAGGCGAGGTTTCGACGGAATATGTTGCTTTTTCCTCATGTTGGAAGTCCCGGCGGCCTGTCGGATGCGGCCAAACGCCCCGATAAACTCACCGCGAGGCCAGGATAAGCGAACGGCCAGGCTTTTCAGCCTGGCCGCACATTCAAGATCGGTTTTTGACGGCCTTACTTCGACGCCGTCGGGATCGGCTGAGGATGCTCTGACAGCGAATTCAGATAGGCGATGACGTCGGCGCGCTCGGAGTCCTTCGGGATGCCGGCGAAGCCCATCGCGGTGCCCGGGATGAAGCCCTTCGGATTGGCAATGAACTTGTTGAGGTCGTCGAACGACCAGGTGCCGCCCTTGGCCTTCATGGCGGCCGAGAAGTTGAAGCCGTTGCGGCCCTCGCCCCTGGCTTCGCCGACGACGCCATAGAGGTTCGGACCGACGCGATTCGGGCCGCCCTTCTCGAAGGTGTGGCAGGCGCCGCATTTCTTGGCAGCCGAAGCGCCCTTTTCGACGGAAGCGGTCTGGAGCAGCTTTTCGATCGGCTCGGAGGGCGCAGCAGCGGCGCCACCTTCCTTGCCGTGGCCGGCGTCTTCCTTCACGGCAATCTCGAAACCCGGCTTCTCGAGCGGCTTCGGCGTGAACAGCGCCTGGGCGGCGAAGCTCGTCACCAGCAGGATGAGACAGGTGCCCAGCACGGCACCGAGAATCTTATTGAGTTCGAAAGAGTCCATTTCCGGCCAGGCCCCACACCACAGTAAGGAAATAGCGGCCGAGCGGCCGCCAGGACGAGCCTCGGGAGAATCAAACGTTCCTTGTTGTTTCCCCGAGTTTTGCCATTGAGATATCGGTTTGCCCGGGGTCTGGCAACCCGTATAAGCGACCCGGCTTTCAGCCCGTCCCCACCCCATTTCTCGACGCGGAAAACCTCTCGTTTCCAGGCCCTTGACCCGATGATCGATCCCCGCATCCTGGTGCTGATCCCGGCCCGCATGGCCGCCACCCGCCTGCCCGGCAAGCCGCTCGCAGACATCGCGGGCCTGCCGATGATCGTGCATGTGATGCGGCGGGCAGAGGCCGCCGGCATCGGCCGGGTCGCGGTCGCGACCGATACGGACGAGATCGCCTCCGTGGTCACCGCCCATGGCGGCGAAGCCGTGATGACCCGCCCGGAGCACCCCTCTGGCTCGGACCGCATCCACGAGGCGATGCAGAAGCTCGATCCCTCAGGCAAGGCCGAGATCGTGGTCAATCTCCAGGGCGATTTCCCGACCATCACGATCGACAACATCCGCGAGGTGCTGCCGCCGCTGCAAGATCCGGCCGTGGACATCGCGACGCTGGCCTCGCAGATCCACACCCAGGAGGAGGACCTCGCGCCGAGCGTCGTGAAGGCGATCGGAACCTCGCTCGGCGGCCGGCGCATGCGCGCACTTTATTTCACCCGCGCGACCGCGCCGACCGGCGACGGACCGCGCTACCACCATATCGGCCTCTACGCCTATCGCCGCGCCGCGCTGGAGCGCTACGTCTCACTGCCGCCGTCCCCGCTGGAATTGCAGGAGAAGCTCGAGCAGCTCCGGGCGCTGGAGGCCGGGATGCGGATCGACTTCACCATCGTCGATACCGTGCCCCGCGGGGTCGATACGCCGGCGGACCTCGAGACCGCGCGCAGCATCCTTTCCAAATCCTGAGCCGCTGTTACAAGGCCGATCATGAGCAAGCTGAAAATCGCATTCCAGGGCGAACCTGGGGCAAATTCCCACATCGCCATCGTCGAGGCCTATCCCGACGCCGAGCCGATGCCCTGCGCCACCTTCGAGGACGCGCTGTCGGCGATCTCGTCGGGCGAGGCCGATCTCGGCATGATCCCGATCGAGAATTCGGTCGCGGGGCGCGTCGCCGACATCCATCATCTGCTGCCGGCCTCCGGCCTCTTCATCATCGGCGAATGGTTTCTACCGGTCCGCCATCAGCTGATGGCGGTGAAGGGGACGAAGCTCGAGGACATCAAGAGCGTCGAGAGCCACGTGCATGCGCTCGGCCAGTGCCGGCGCATCATCCGCAAGCTCGGCATCAAGCCGATCGTGCACGCCGACACCGCCGGCAGCGCCCGCGACATCTCCGAGCGCAACGACAAGGCCGTCGCCGCGATCGCCTCGCGGCTTGCGGCAAAGATCTACGGCCTCGACATCCTGGCCGAGGACATCGAGGACGAGGCGCACAACACCACGCGCTTCGTGGTGCTGGCGCGCGAGCCGAAATGGGCGGCGCAGGGCTCGGGGCCGCTGGTCACGACTTTTGTATTTCGTGTGCGCAACTTGCCCGCTGCGCTCTACAAGGCGCTCGGCGGCTTTGCCACCAACGGCGTCAACATGACCAAGCTCGAAAGCTACATGGTCGACGGCAATTTCTTCGCCACACAGTTTTATGCCGACGTCGACGGCCACCCTGAAGACAAGGGACTGGCGTTCGCGATCGAGGAGCTGAAATTCTTCTCGCGCGAATTCCGCATCGTCGGCGTGTATCCGGGACACCCCTTCCGCGCGACGTTCAGCGAAACGCAACAGGATTGATTGCGTGTCCCGGACGCGCGAAGCGCGAGCCGGGATCCAGGGGCGGCGATACCCGGAGCGCGATGGGCCCCGGCTCTGCAGCGCACCGCTTCGCGCTGCGCCGCGTCCGGGGCACGAGAGCTTTACGCGGCCGCTTTCAGTCCGAACGCCTCGGCCAGCAGCGAATACGACTTCTTACGCGCGTCGTGATCGTACACGGCCGTAATCACCATCAACTCGTCCGGTTTGCTCGCATCGATCAACGGCTGCAGCTTCTTCTGCACCGTCGCCGGATTGCCAACGAAGAGGCGTGAACGGTTGCGCGAGATCGAAATGCGCTCGGCGTCCGTATAGGGATAGGCCAGCGCCTCCTCGACACTCGGCAGCGGCAGATATTGCCCGCGGTCGCGGCGCAGGCGGTTGAGATCGAACGAGGTGGCGAGCTTTTCGGCCTCCTCATCCGTGTCGGCCGCGATCACGGCAACCGCGAGGATCGCGCGCGGGCTCGCGCTCCAGGCCGAGGGCTGGAAACGGTTGCGGTAATGCACCATCGCATCGATCGCGTCATGGGACGCGAAGTGATGGGCGAAGGCGAAACCCATGCCGACTTGCGCAGCGAGCTCCGAGGAATAGTCGCTGGAGCCGAGCAGCCAGATCGGCGGCAGCTTGGTGTCGTCGGGCATCGCGACGACGTTGTTGTAGGGGTGCCCTGCGGGAAATTCGCGGGTCTCCCACAGAATCAGTTCGTGCAGCCGCTCCAGGAAGTCGTCGCCCTCGCGGCGGTCGAGACGGCTGCGCAGGGCGTAGGCCGTGGCGCCGTCGGTACCGGGGGCGCGGCCGAGACCGAGATCGATGCGGCCGGGAAACAGCGCCTCCAGCATCTTGAAGCGCTCGGCCACCACGAGCGGGGCGTGGTTGGGCAGCATCACCCCGCCGGAGCCGACGCGGATGTGCTTCGTCACCGCCGCGATCTGCCCGATCATCACGTCGGGCGCCGGGCTCGCCACCGAGGCGAGGTTGTGATGCTCGGCGAGCCAGTAGCGGACATAGCCAAGCCCATCGACATGGCGCGCCAGATCGATGCTGTTGCGCAGCGCCGCGGCGGGTCTTGTACCTGTGGTGACGACGGAGAGGTCGAGGACTGAGAGCGGGATCATGGCGCGCTAAGGTAGTGAAGGCCGGCGCGGCGGCAATGGGCAGACTGCGCAGGTCTGGCGTGTGCGGGCCGCGAACCCGCACGGCAGCGCCAGTTGAGGCGATGGGACGAGATTTGTCGCGGCAACACCATCTTCACACTGCCCACACCCCCTATTTGCTCCCGCCCGCCGCCAAAACCGTTGCAATTTGTTGATTTATATAACATTTTGTCATATCCGCGTACTTCCCACTCGCACCCTCATCCGTTCAATATTTCCACCGTTACCGGTGAAAGTGGGCGACTTCCCATCACCGATGGGCTGTCGAGTGCGACCGCTTTGGCTTATCTTGCCCGCATCCAATCGAGACCTGACTGCCGGCCGCCGAAAGCCGGACGAGCCCCTGGAGTGAGTGGTGCCATGACTGATCTGACGACGCCTGCCCGAGCCGAAGGGCAAGACGGGCACCTCCAAAACGGGCACCTCACCTCGAAGCGGCCTGCAATCTCCTTCGAGTTCTTTCCGCCCAAGACGGAAGAGATGGAGCGCAATCTCTGGGAGACCATCAACCGGCTCGCTCCGCTCGACCCGAAATTCGTCTCCGTGACCTATGGGGCCGGCGGCTCGACCCGCGAGCGCACCCATTCGACCATCACCCGCATCCTCAAGGAGACCGCGCTGCTGCCGGCCGCGCATTTGACCTGCGTCGGCGCCTCGCGCGGGGAGATCGACGAGATCGTCGATCGCTATCACGAGGTCGGCGTCCGCCACATCGTCGGCCTGCGCGGCGATCCCGCCGGCGGCATCGGCACGCCCTATTCCAGCCATCCCGACGGCTACCAGAGTTCCGCCGACCTCGTTGCGGGCATCAAGAAGCGGCACGGCGACATCGAAGTGTCCGTATCCGCCTATCCCGAGAAGCACCCTGAAGCGCGCGACTTCGACGCCGACATCGACACGCTGAAGGCCAAGGTCGATGCGGGTGCGACGCGCGCGATCACGCAGGTGTTCTTCGATAACGACCTCTACTTCCGCTACCTCGACCGCGTCCGTGCCCGAGGCATCGACATCCCGATCGTGCCCGGCATCATGCCCATGCACAATTTCAAGCAGGCCCGCAATTTCGTCACCCGCGCCGGCACCTCCGTGCCGGATTGGCTGGCGGAGAAATTCGACGGCCTCGACGACGACGCCGAGACCCGCAAGCTGGTGGCCGCGACCGTTGCCGCCGGCCAGGTGCAGAAGCTGGCGAAGCGCGGCGTCGACACCTTCCATTTCTACACCATGAACCGCGCCGATCTCGTGTTCGCGATCAGCCATTTGCTCGGCATCCGCGCCAAGAGCGCGCAGAAGGCGGCTTAAGATAAAATGACCACTCCCGTTTCTCCCAAGCGAACTGCCCTGCTCAATGCCGCCCGCGAGCGCATCCTCGTGCTCGACGGCGCCATGGGCACGATGATCCAGAACCTCCAGTTCGACGAGGCCGCCTTCCGCGGCGAGCGCTTCAAGGATTTCCATCGCGACCTGCGCGGCAACAACGATCTGTTGATCCTGACCCAGCCGCAGGCGATCGAGGACATCCACGCCGCCTATTTGCGCGCCGGCGCCGACATCGTCGCGACCAACACTTTCTCGACGACCTCGATCGCGCAGGCCGATTACGACCTCACCGACATCGTCTACGAGATGGCGCGCGAAGGCGCCCGCCTCGCCGGCAATGCCGCTCGTCGCATCGAGGCCGAGGACGGCAAGCCGCGCTTCGTTGCGGGGGCCATCGGCCCGACCAACCGCACCGCCTCGATCTCGCCCGACGTTTCCAATCCCGGCTACCGGGCCGTCACGTTCGACGATTTGCGCAAATCCTATGGCGAGCAGATCAACGGCATGCTCGACGGCGGTGTCGATCTGCTGCTGGTCGAGACCATCTTCGACACGCTGAACGCCAAGGCGGCGCTCTATGCGATCGCGGAAATCACCGAAGAGCGCGGCATCGACGTGCCCGTGATGGTGTCGGGCACCATCACCGACAAATCGGGCCGCCTGCTGTCGGGCCAGATGCCGGAAGCGTTCTGGAATTCGGTGCGGCACGCAAAACCCGTCACCATCGGCTTCAACTGCGCGCTCGGTGCGGAAGATCTGCGCGCCCACATCGCCGACATCGGCCGCGTCGCCGACACCTTGGTGTGTGCCTATCCGAACGCCGGCCTGCCCAACGAATTCGGTCAGTACGACGAGACCCCGGAGTACATGGCGCGCCTGGTCGGCGAATTCGCGCGCGATGGCCTCGTCAACATCGTCGGCGGCTGCTGCGGCACCACGCCGGACCATATCGCGGCGATTGCGGCGGCCGTCGCCCCGCACAAGCCGCGTATCGTGCCGGAAATCGAACCTCGCTTAAGGCTCTCCGGCCTCGAGCCATTCATCCTGACGGACGCCATCCCGTTCGTGAACGTCGGCGAGCGCACCAACGTCACCGGCTCCGCTCGCTTCCGCAAGCTGATCACCGCCGGCGACTACACCGCCGCGCTGCAGGTCGCCCGCGACCAGGTCGAGAACGGCGCGCAGATCATCGACGTCAACATGGACGAAGGGCTTCTGGATTCGGAAGCCGCGATGGTGACCTTCCTCAATCTCGTCGCCGCCGAGCCCGACATCGCTCGGGTCCCCGTGATGGTCGATTCCTCGAAATTCTCGGTGATCGAGGCCGGCCTGAAATGCGTGCAGGGCAAGCCGGTCGTCAACTCGATCTCGATGAAGGAAGGCGAGGAGAAGTTCATTCACGAGGCGAAGATCGCCCGGCGCCATGGCGCAGCCGTGGTGGTGATGGCGTTCGATGAGGTCGGCCAGGCCGACACGTTCGCGCGCAAGACCGAGATCTGCAAGCGCGCCTATGACATCCTGGTGGACCGCGTCGGCTTCCCGCCTGAGGACATCATCTTCGATCCGAACATCTTCGCGATCGCGACCGGCATCGAGGAGCACAACAATTACGGCGTCGACTTCATCGAGGCGACGCGCTGGATCCGCCAAAACCTGCCGCACGCGCATATTTCTGGCGGCGTCTCCAATCTGTCGTTCTCGTTCCGCGGCAACGAGCCGGTGCGCGAGGCGATGCACTCGGTGTTCCTGTATCACGCCATCAAGGCGGGCATGGACATGGGCATCGTCAATGCCGGGCAGATGATCGTCTATGACGACATCGATGCCGAGCTGCGCCAGGTGTGCGAGGACGTCATCCTCAATCGCGACCCCGGCGCGTCCGAGCGCCTGCTGGCGCTCGCGGAGAAATTCCGCGGCAACAAGACCCAGACCAAGGAAGCCGACCTCGCCTGGCGCGAATG
The DNA here is from genome assembly GCF_055811795.1 of Bradyrhizobium sp. MI1.7. Taxonomy (NCBI): domain Bacteria; kingdom Pseudomonadati; phylum Pseudomonadota; class Alphaproteobacteria; order Hyphomicrobiales; family Nitrobacteraceae; genus Bradyrhizobium; species Bradyrhizobium sp. MI1.7. The sequence goes on along the minus strand of NZ_JBVVPO010000087.1, from coordinate 2,232 downwards.
GCCGGTGGCGAAGCGGCTGTCGCATTCGCTGGTCCACGGCATCACCGAATTCATCGAAGTGGACACCGAGGAGGCCCGCAAGGCATCCAAGCGTCCGCTCGACGTGATCGAGGGCCCCTTGATGGCCGGCATGAACGTGGTCGGCGACCTCTTCGGCGACGGCAAGATGTTCCTGCCGCAGGTGGTGAAGTCCGCGCGCGTGATGAAGCAAGCGGTGGCGTGGCTGATGCCGTTCATGGAGGAAGAGAAGGCGCGCAACCTCGCCAACGGCATCGGCACCGAAGGCTCCTCGTCCGCCGGCAAGATCGTGCTCGCGACCGTCAAGGGCGACGTCCACGACATCGGCAAGAACATCGTCGGCATCGTGCTCCAGTGCAACAATTTCGAGGTCATCGACCTCGGCGTGATGGTGCCGGCGGCCAAGATCGTCGAGACCGTGAAGGCGGAGAAGGCCGACATCGTCGGGCTATCAGGCCTGATCACGCCCTCGCTCGACGAGATGGCGTTCTTCGCCGGCGAATTGCAGCGCGAAGGTTTGAAGCTGCCGCTGCTGATCGGCGGCGCCACCACGAGCCGCGTGCACACGGCGGTCAAGATCGACCCGAGCTACCGCGCCGGTCCCGTCGTCCACGTCAACGACGCCAGCCGCGCCGTCGGCGTCGCCTCCTCGCTGCTCTCGCCAGAGAAGCGCGAGGCTTATGCCGCCGAAGTGCGTGCCGAATACGCAAAAATCTCGGACGCGCATCTGCGCGCGCAGGCGGACAAGAAGCGCCTGAAGCTCGCGGCCGCGCGCGCCAACCGCGTGCCGGTCGACTTTGCCAAGAACAAGCCGGTGAAGCCGACCTTCTTGGGCATCCGCAGCTTTGACGAATACGATCTCGCCGAGCTCGTGCCCTATATCGACTGGACGCCGTTCTTCCAGACCTGGGAGCTTGCCGGCCGCTTCCCCGCCATCCTTGACGATTCCAAGGTCGGCGAAGTCGCACGCTCGCTCTACGACGACGCGCGCAAGATGCTCGATCTGATCGTCAAGGAAAAGTGGTTCAGGGCGCGCGCCACCGTCGGCTTCTGGCCGGCGAATGCGCAAGGCGACGACATCGTGCTCTATGCCGACGAAAGCCGGACCAAGCAGATCGCGACGCTGCACACGCTGCGCCAGCAGCTCGAGAAGCGCGAGGGCCGGTTCAACGCCGCGCTCGCCGACTTCGTCGCGCCCGCCGGCGTCCCCGATTATGTCGGCGGCTTCGTCGTCACGGCCGGCATCGGCGAGGACGTGGTCGCCGACCGCTTCAAGATGGCCAATGACGACTACTCCTCGATCCTGTGCAAGGCGCTGGCCGACCGCCTCGCCGAGGCCTTTGCGGAACGCATGCACGCCCGCGCGCGCCGCGAGTTCTGGGCTTATGCACCGGACGAAGCACTCTCCTGCGACGATCTGATCCTCGAGAAGTACCAGGGCATCCGCCCAGCGCCGGGCTATCCCGCGCAGCCCGATCACACGGAGAAGGCGACGCTGTTCGAGCTGCTCGATGCGGAGGCGACTGCCGGCGTGAAGCTGACCGAGAGCTTTGCGATGTGGCCGGGCTCTTCCGTGTCGGGGCTCTATTTCGCGAACCCCGAGAGCTATTATTTCGGCGTCGGCAAGATCGAGCGTGACCAGGTCGAGGACTATGCCGCACGCAAGGGCATGACGGTGGCGGAAACCGAGCGCTGGCTCGCGCCGGTGCTGAACTACATCCCGTCGCAGCAGACCGACAAGGCCTTCGCGGCGACACCCGCAAACGACGAGACGTCGAAGGACCTCGCCTCGCATCCGCCCGGCTGCACCTGCGCGGTGCATCTCGTCTGGCAGAAGAAGCGCGCGGGGGCGGGGTAGGCCCCGCCTTCGCTTCCCAAGACTAAAAAAGTGAAAAACAACCCCATGCACAGTAGAGGTGGGGTTGAAAGGCTTGAAGAATTTCGGTCTTGCCGAAACGGCTTGCTCCGTCGGGCAAAACACCGGTAATATTCCATCATCGCCTGCCGTGCCGATGGATGCCACGCGCGCGTCCCCATCCTCCCCTGGAGGGGGATTTCGCATGCAGCGAACCGGAATGCGGACCGAGGTGGGTGACGGTCTCTCCGCGTGAACACTACCCGTGTTGAGAGGTGGGGCGCCCCCCCCCCCCCCCCCCGCGGCGGGCCCCCCCCCCCCCCCCCGAGGGGGGGGCGGGCGCCGATAGGGGGGCCCGG
>NZ_JBVVPO010000086.1:0-27512 GCF_055811795.1 Bradyrhizobium sp. MI1.7 | reverse complement strand
CGCCTCGGTCACGTCCTCGACCGCATTCTCCGCGATTTCGTGGATGAACGAGATGTTTCGATATTCACCCGAAACGACGCGGGAGATGACCTCGCGCCTTGTGATTTCGGGATCGACGACCGCTCGCGTCCGCGCCGCCCATAGTCGATCATCACGACGAAATACTGCATGAAACGATCCTGCCGCGCCCCGTAGCCGGGAGTGCGGCAGAGTATTTCCGAAAAACAGAATTAAGTCAAGGGTGATTTCCGTAAATCGGAAATCGATGCCTACTTGCTCTTCTTGCGAGGGCGTGCCGATTTGGCGCGCAGCCGCTCGAGCTGGCCCTTGGGCATGGACAGGCAGATCTCGCCGACCCACTCGAGCTTGACGCCGACGATCGGCTTGGCGTTGAAGCTATTGAGATTGACGACGGAGGGAGTTTTTCCGCGTTCGATGGTCTTCAAATAGCGTTCACCGGTCTTGAGCCGGACCACGGCCTCTTCACCGTAGAAGCTCGACAGCGGATGGCGCTGGTCCTTGTAGACGACGATCACGTCGCCGCTCTCGTATTTGGGCAGCATCGAATCGCCAACGATCTCGAAGGCGACGGTCTCTTCCATGATCGGGAACGGCAGCGCGATATCGCCGAGGCCTTCCGGGGGAACCTGTTCATAATCGGGCTCGATCACAGCGCCGGCCCCGACGCGGCCCATGATCGGCGCGAGATTGAGCTCAAGATATTCCATGATCGGAATGATTTCAGACGCCTTCACCAGGCGCTCGCCGCCCAGGATCTCCGACACCGCGCCGGGCCGCACGCCCATGGCCGCCGCCAGGCCGCCCTTGCTCTTGCCCGTCTTCTCCAGGCCCCGCTCGATCATTGCAACGTCCAACATGGTGATTCCCTCGATTGCCCATCGTCCCGCCTCTTGTAATCCGAAATTCGGAATTGATGCAATTATGAATATCAGAATTGTCGCTTGACAGTCGCTTCGGAATAACGGAATGTAGGCGCCGCCTCGCGATCGAACGATCGGAGGAGGCGCATCACAGGACAGCAGCATGGAACCGGGTCATTGGCCGTCGGAGCACTCCGACGCGCTTCGCGACTATTTTCTCAAGGGAATGTCTTATGCGGAGATCGGAAGACAGATAAACGGAAGGTTTGGAACGGCTTACACACGCAACGCGGTGGCCGGCCGCGCCAAGCGGCTTGGACTCGCGGCACCGGCGCGGATGACGAGTCCATCGATCGTGCCGTCCTTGCCGTCAGGAGCCTGTCTCATCGGGCCGCCCCGTGCGGCGGTGCCGAACCTGAACTTGCCACCGAAATCCGCAATGAAGCCCGCGCGTGTCAAGTTGCGCTGTGTCGGCGTCCAGCCCCGCCTGGTCGCGCTGGGCGAACTCGGGCGCGACGACTGCCGCTATCCCTATGGTGGCGACAAGGACGGGGAGGGGATCGCCTTCTGCGGCCATCCGCGCCAGCCGGGCTCCAGCTATTGCACGCCGCATGCTCGCCTGACGCGAAGGTCTGAGGCCGCGTCCGCTCGCGCCGCCGGTCCCGTCGTCTTGAGGCTGATCTCAGCCGCCTGACGGGACCACTATCCAATTTTGCGAGGAGTATCCGAGTGGCAGGTGCACGACGCAACAAGTCCTACAGATTGACTGGAATCTACGATCGGCGCTCGCGCGAGGTGCCGTTCAATGCAGAGGTGGCGGAGGTCGAGGTCGACAATCCGCTGGCGCTCGATGCCGGCGAGAAGATCGTCGCCGTCCGCTCGATCCGCGGCGATCCGCTCGGCCGGTTGCACGCGCATCACCAGATCGACGAGGCGCAGTATCGCGGCGGGCGCGCCTTCCAGAACGACTGGGAGAGGGCGGAGCGCGGGCCCCAGGCGGTGGACTCGACGCGCGAATATGTCGATGGCACGCGCTCGCGTGAGCCCGTTACCGAGGACCAGCGCCAGGCTGTGCTGCGCCTGAACCGGGTCGAGCGCGAACTCGGTACCGACGGCGCCGCGCTGGTGCACGACGTCCTGGTGCTGGGGCTGACCATGGATCAGATCGGGGAGCGGCGCGCTGTTCGTACCCAGCGCTGGAACGACTATTTCGCGCGGCGCTTTCGCGAATGCCTGGACCGGCTGGCGCTGATCTACGGCTTTGCGACGGAAGGCCGGGCTCGGCGCGCCAAGCAGCGTTGAGAGTAGTGGTGCGCCTGCGGGTCTCGCCGCAGGCGCGCCCGGGCCGCTTGTTACGGATGCGGCACGATCTGGTAAGGCGTCGTGTAGGGCTCGACACGGAGAGACGCGTTGGCCAAGAGCCCGATCTTCGCGGTCGGCGCCTGTTGCAATTCACCGTTCGGGCCGCGATGCACGTTGTACTGCCAGACCGTGAGATCGCCCTTCTGCGCCAGCGCGTGCGCAACCGCGCTCGCATCATTGCCGCCGAGCGCCTGGAGCTCCTCCGCCGACAATCCGACGACGATTTCGTCCTTGATGGTGACGATCTTGAACAGATTCATCCTTGTCTCCTGCGCCCATGCGCCTTGTATCGAGAAAGTGAGAAGCGCGACGGCGCCGCCCTTGATGAGATCGCAGCGGGAAAGCATGCTGTCGTCCTTTGGTGCTGAGGCGCGCCCGAATCGAGAAGTCCGTCAGCCATGGCGCCCGTGGTCTGCGTGGCCGCTTCGCAACCGCTTGGTCGTTCCACCTTGAACGACGGTTCATTGGCGGAGATATCTTCGGACCGATGAACCCGGTACGGGGAACCGCGTCCAAGCCGAGCAGCTCAAGGGGGGCTTCACTGGCGGACGGATCAAGACGCTGCAGGCCGGCTGCGCGGCTCGACGTTCATTTCGCCGGCGATACAACCGCCGAGGTCGGGCTCAACAATTACGTGTATACGCTGAAGAAACTTCAATCTGGCCTCGTTCACACCGGAAACACGGCGAAACGCCGCACCGATTGACAGCGACCGAGGCCGTGTGCGTGAGTGATGCCGCTTCTTGACGCAGGTGGGTGACGACGGTCCATATTCCTGTTATCCGGAATTGCCGTGCTGCGATGCGGACGAAGCATCGCTACGGCGACGGTTGGGCTTGCCGGAAGGGTTGTTTCTTGACATAATTGCAACCTGTTCGGTTGAGCCAGTATATGGTTCAGCGTGTTAACCCACCGGGTGCCCCGGCCGAGATCTCAGGGTCACCATGGCGTCCGGTCATGGTGTTCGATTCTCGAGCGAGACCTCGGCGTCTGATCACGAGGGCCGATGCTTGTCATAGGTGCGAGATGAAAAACCTCAATTTCGCGGCTGAACTGCACCTCAAGCTCGGCGCGCCTGCAAGCAGCACCGTTGAAAGTCTGCGCCTGCTTCGCGCGTTCCTGAAGCTCGGGCCTCGACAGCGTTTCGAGGTCATCAAGCTGGTCGAAGACCTCGGCACCGAAGAAACCCTTCCCGAGCACCCCCTGTCCTGACCCCCGGCCGCGCGCCGGCCTTACGCCTCGTCCCCCGTTTTCCGGCCGGAGCCGGACCGCCGGGCGACGTTTGTCCGCCAGGCTGCCGCTGGAATGCGATCCGGCAAGTGTGGTATTCAGTTGGGAAAAAGGGGAGGAGTATGACCATGATCGAACCGAAGCTCGAAGTCCCGGCCGAACTGCGCGACCTGGCCGAAAAGACGATCGATCAGGCGGAACAGGCATTCGGCATGTTTTTCGAAGCTGCCACCAAATCGATGACGTCGGTTCCCGGAGCGGGTACCGAGGTGTCCAAGCAGGCGCTCGCGTTCACTGAGCAGAACATGAAGTCGGCGTTCGAGCACGCGCGCAAGCTCGTGCATGCCACCGACCTTCAGGAAGCGATGCGAATCCAGTCCGACTTCCTGCGGAGCCAGTTCACCAGCGCCGGCGACCACATGCGCCAGATGACCGGCAGTTTCATGCAGCCCGGCAAGGGAAAGTCCTGAGTTCCGGTGTGCGCCGCGTGACCGCAAATTGATTTTGCGTGACGCCGCGCTCAGCCGCAGCACGATCCCGGAAATTGCGAGAGATCGATGCGGGCGATGATCGACCGCAGCAGCTTGCGGGTCGCACGATAGAGATGCCGCGCGAATGCCGGTGTCCTCGCAGCCGGCAGGCCAAGGCCTGCCGTCTCGAGACGTTTCGCATCAAGGCTTTCGATGGAGTGCGACACGTGCCCCTCCGGGATGGTGAGGCCCTTCCTATCGTCGCCACCCTGGAGCTGCCTTGATCTGCCGCAAAGGGGACCCGGCTAGTAGTCGCCGGGGTTCATGATCATCGGGCTTCTGGTGTCAGCCGGCGCGAGCGAGCTGCTGGCGCTGTCACGCAGGAAGCGGTCGAGTGTCGCCTGGATCTTCTCCTTGACCGCATCGGGACCGCGATCGCTCATCTCGGTGTGCTGAGCACCGGTATGGACGATGTCGATGCCGCGCGCTTTGGCCTCTTCAGGCGTCGGCAGCACGCCCGGGTCGGTCTGGAAATGCGGATCCTTGGAGCGGAACGACAGGATCTTCAGGTTGTCGCTGAGCACGAAGGGCACCCGCAGATTGTCGAGCGTGATCACCTTCGACACGATCTCCGGGTGCTGATGGGCGACATACATCGAGACGTCGCCACCGTTGGAATGGCCGACGAGGGTGATGTGGTCGTAGTCGGTGTTTTCCTGCCGTCGCTTCAGTTCGGCCAGGGCGAAAAGGATGTTGGCCTCGCAGCGGATATAGACCTCGCGCCGCCCGACATATTGCTGACCGACATGGGTCATCAACGGCGGATCGCTCGGCAGGTCCTGCTGGATGCTGGCAACGAGATAACCGCGCGCCGCGAGCACGTTGGCGAGGAAGGAATACTCGGTCGCCTTGACGGTGTTGCCGTTGCTGATGATGGCGAGCGGGAGCTTCCAGAGCCCGAGATTGGCCTTGGTCTCGTAGTCGCGCCGCACCGCGATCTCGACCGAGATCGGCCGTTGGCGCGAGGCATCGAACAGGGTCAAAATCTCATGTCGGATCGCGAACCGGCTGACCACGAAATACTGGCCGACGCCGAGCACGCAGAGAAAGGCCAGGATTGCAAACACCCTCTTCATGGTTCCGTCCCAATCACTTTCGACTGAAAATGGTCATTGCAAGCCCCCGGATCGAGCGATCGTGAGCAGGTTACGGGATTAAATTTAGGCAAGTCTGTGAGCAAGGCCGCAAAAGGGCCGCATGCCGGGTGTGCTCAAAGCGCGGCAGCTAGAGGCAGCCGCCCCTGCCGCGTTCGGGGCAGAGCCGGAATGCGCTCGAGAGGGTGAACAGGAAGCGTGGGCTGCGGCGCTCGTTGTCTGGCGCCCGGTAGCTCAAGGGGACGGCTACGCCGAGATCGGCTTGAAGATCATCCGGCAGAAAGAACCGCACGCCGGCTCCGGCCGATGTCAGCGACAGGCCGTCGCTCAGGCGGTAACCGTCGTTCCAGACTGCGCCGGCGTCGCCAAAGGCGTAGAGCTGATAGCCGGTCCAGTAGCGGAAATTGAGCTTCTGGTCGAAGCGCAGCTCGAGCGAGCCGGCAAGACCGTTGTCGCCGCTGATCTCGGCCGCGCCATAGCCCCGGCCGAAAGCCGCGCCGCCGAGATAGAACTGCTGCGAAATGAACAGCGGCCGCGATGCCGTCTGGCTGGCCGCGGACAGCTTGAGCGACCAGGCGTCGTTGAGGGTCTGGTAGCGCGTGAACCAGAGGTTCAGCACCGAGAAGTTCGACGCGGCGCCGTCGCGCGACAGCAGATCGTCGTCGAAATGCGAGGCACCGAAGATGTCGAGACCTTGGCGGTAGGTCAGCGTCGCGAAATTGGTGCCGCCGAAGCGATCCTGGAGCCGGTAATCGGCGGTCAGGCTCGCGGTCCTGATGTGGTCGTTGTACCAGGGGCCGTAAAGATCGTGCTCGGACACGTTGCTGAAGGTGCCGGCCAAGGTCAGCGTCAACGCCGATGATTGCGACATGAAGGGCACGGTGCTTGCCCGCAGCTCGAACGCCTCTGTCGTGGTGATGTCGCTGTCGAGGCGGCGGGCGTCACCCGGCCGGACCGCGCTGTACAGGACGGAAGCGCCGAGGCGCACGCCGTCGACGCCGGCGGGCGCGTCATAGGATAATCGCGCAAAGCCAAGCTCACGCGGGTCGTTGGCAATGGTCGACAGGTTGACCGCCAGCGTATCGCCGGGCGTGAGGTAGGAGTTGAAAGCGCCGGTCGCGTAGGTCTGCCACGGGCCGACCGACGATGAGCCCAAATTATCCACGCCGAACGACGAGAAGACGTGCCAGGTTTTCAAATGGACGATGAGGCGAAAGCGGCCGGTGGCACCGCCGATCTCCTCGAGCGCGGTGTCGGTGATCCGGATGCCCGGCCCGCTGTTGATGAGGAAGAGCTGACGTTCGAGCGTTGCCAGGCGCGACGGCTGCTCGGCGAGAACCGGCCCCAGCATCGGCCTCACGCCAAACTGCTCGGCGCCGTCGCCTTTCAGCTCGGCCTGCACGATGGCGCCTTCAATCACCTGGATCCGGATGCGACCGTCGGCGATGTCCTGCGGCGGCACGATCGCCCGGCTCAGATGAAAGCCGTCTGCGCGGTAGAGATCGCTGATCGCGCCGGCGATCGTGGCGAGGTCGGCTTGCGAGACCTTCTTGCCGAGATAGGACTGATAGGCTGCGGCGATGCGATCGCGGGGAATGGCTTGGGCGCCGCCGACATCGATCCCGCGCAACACGAATTGTGGTTTCGCATCCCCGCCTGTGTTGGGCCGGCCGACCGCCGGCAGCGTGACCGGAGGACGGCTCAGCGATTCCTGCTCGGTTTGGTTTTCAAAGTATTTCTCGGGCTGCCGCGGATCGAAGCCGGGCTGGTTCGCCTGTTGAGCGAACGCCTGCGAAATTCCCGTGAAAATCGGTGCCGCCAGCACCAGTGCAACGAGGAGATGCCGCTTCTCAACGCGCGCAGCGAGCTGCTCACCGTAGTTTAACGGAGCAGTGCACAAGAGCCGGTAAGAGTTCGTTAGCTGCATGATTTTTCTTAGTTTTTTATGGTCAATGATTGGTTAATGCAGCCATTGGACTTGCCGGTTCCCGCTAATTCTCTCTTGAGTGATTTCGGATACGCCTCAGGCCTGGCTGTAATGCGGGACTGAGGATCGTGATGCTGGGCAGAGTTGGAATGCGGTGCGCCTTCGTGGCCGCGCTGATCCTGGGTACGGCCTCGTTCGCATCTGCCGCGGATGATGGCGTCTGGTCAATCAGCAAGTCCTCGGGTGAGGTCTGGCTTGCCGCCAACGGCGCGCAGCCTGTGTCATTGACCCAAGAAGGGACGCTGAGGGCCGGTGATACCATTCGCACCGGACGCAACGGACGCGTGCTGCTCGTCCGCGGCGAGGAATCGATTTTGATCTCCCCGAAGTCGGTGGTCGGTTTGCCGGCCGAGAAGAAGGAAGGGCTCTCGACCACTATCATCCAGCAGGCGGGTTCGATCCTGCTCGAGGTCGAGAAGCGCAACGTCAAGCATTTCGAGGTCGAGACGCCGTATCTCGCCGCCGTGGTCAAGGGAACGCAATTCAGCGTCACCGTGAATGCTGGCAGCACCAAGGTCGGCGTGCTCCGCGGCCAGGTTGAAGTCTCCGACTTCAAGTCCGGACAGATCGCACAGGTCATGCCGGGACAGGCCGCCACCTCCTTTGAGCACGGCAAGCCCGGCCTCAGCCTGAGTGGTGCCGGGACCTTCAATCCGATCGAGCACGGCAAGCCGCGCGCCTCGACGATCGAGCGTGTCCCGGTGCCGAAATCGGGCCTGTCGGCACCGCGCAATGCGGCGAGCGGCCATGCGATCCATGCGCTCGGTCCGATCGACAAGGGGACCAAGGCGGCCGGCGCGCCGGCGCAATCGCATCAAGCGGCCGGCGGTCAGGCGCCCAAAGGCGGCGTCGTGCGCATCTCCAGTTCGCTCGGCGAGGTCAAGCTGAACGTCCACAAGGTCACGAACGGGCTCGCCCACGGCGCCGTGACAACGGGGCACGTGCGCAACGCGAACGCCAGCACCGGGACCGAGACGGTGTGGAGCGATACGAAGGCGAGCAAGACGACCACGGCCGCCAACAGCTCCAACGTGACGGCGGTTACGGTGAGCAGCAGTGCACCCGCGGCCAGTGCCACGTCGACGTCGTCAAATACGACGACGACTGTTGCGACCACCTCTGGTTCGACCAGCGATGTGTCCGGCGGAAGCTCTGGGAGCGGAAGCAACGGGACTGGTACAACCAGCAACGGAAGCGGTGGCACCGGCAATAATGGCGACAACGGCAACGGGAATAGCGGAAACGGGAATAACGGCAACAACGGTAACGGCAATCATGGCCACCACTATGGTTGGTATTGGGGCAGAGGCCATCGCTAGGACCGTGTCGTCGGCATAGGGGAGCGCCTGGCGGCAGGGACCGCCGGTGCAGGGGAGCAAAGTGAAACGCCATCGGCCGCATATTCTCGTCATGATCGCGCTTGCGGTCGTGCTGTCCACGGGGTGGCACGGCGCGCTTCGCAACGCGCTCACCGATCTGCGCTTCGCCTGGCAATCGCGTACGGCCAGCGGCAATGTCGTCGTGGTGGCCATCGACGCCCCCTCGATCGACCAGATCGGGATATGGCCCTGGCCGCGCCGGCTCCACGCGGAACTGTTGCACAGGCTCGAGGCGGCGGGGGCACAGGACGTCGCCTTCGACGTCGATTTCAGCACACCATCGGATCCGGCCTCAGACGAGGCCCTCGTCACGGCGCTTCGGGAGGTCGGCGGTTCGACGATCCTGCCCTCCTTCAAGCAGCCGACGCCGAATGGTGGCGCGGTTCACATCAATCGTCCACTGAAGCCGTTCAGCAACCAGTCGTGGCCGGCCGTCGTCAATGTTGCGATCGAATCCGACGGGCTCGTGCGCCGCTATCCGGTCGGAGAGAAGCTTGGCGATGCCGTGATGCCGTCGATGGCCGTCGTGCTGGCCGGGCAGGACGCCAATCGGCGGCCACCCTTCCTGATCGATTTCGGCATTCGTGCGGCCTCCATCCCAAGTGTCTCCTATTATGACGTGCTGCGCGGCGATACCGCGACCTTGGACAAGCTGAGAGACAAGAAGATCATCGTCGGTGCTACCGCGCTCGAACTGGGCGACCGGTTCAGTGTTCCAAACGGTAAGAGCGTCTCTGGGCCCGTCCTCCAGGCGCTCGCGGCGGAATCGATCCTCCAGAACCGGATGCTGCGCTGGACGTCCGATGCCGGCATGATCATTGGCTTGGGCCTGATCTGCCTGGCGATGATGTATTCGTGGCGCCGTTCCGCACCGGGCGTCCGTGTCACCATCCTCGTCGCCGCAGGAGCGGGCGTGGAACTTGCCGCTGCGCTCGTGCAGGCAAGCTGGCCGCTCATCATCGACACGTCGCTGTTTCACATTGCGATCATTGCCTATCTGACGGCGATTGCACTCGACGAGATCGATTTCCGTAGTCTCCTGGGACGTATTGCCGAGAGCCGCTTTCATCGTATCGCGATGTCGCTCGGCGACGGTTTGATCTGCACCGACGAGGATCATCGGATCACGGTGTGGAATCCGGGCGCCAGTGCGATCTTCGGTTACATGCCGACCGAGATGATCGGGCGTCCGTTCGAAACGCTCTGTGCGGAGCCCACCGGCGGTGGCGCAAAGGCTTTTGCCATGCGCGATGCTGCGCGCCAGGCGCTGTTGGTGCCCGGCGGTGCCGTCGTCGTCGAGTTCCAGGGGCGGCGGAAGAACGGCGAGACGTTCCCGGTCGAAGCGAGCTTTTCGGGCTGGCAGGGCACGGACGGCTTCCAGTACGGAGCGATCCTGCGCGACATCTCGGTCCGCAAGCGCGAAGCCGAACGCGTCAGGTATCTCGCCGAACATGACGCGTTGACCGGTCTTGCCAACCGCAACATGCTGCATGCGAGCCTCGCCAATCTGATCGCCGCGGCGGAGCGGCGATCGTCCGACGTCGCGCTGCTCGTGCTCGGCCTCGATGGCTTCCAGCAGATCAACGACATGCTTGGACATTCGGCCGGCGACCTCGTGCTGCGGGCCGTCGCGGAGCGCCTCCGGACCAAGGTCGATGGCAAGGCGGTCGTCGCCCGGCTCAGCGGCGACGAGTTCGCCATCGCGCTTGATTGCACGGAGGCTGGCGAGCCGATTGTGGAGTTTGCCGAGCGGATCGCGCGCGCGTTCGAAGTGCCGCTCGCAACGGGCGCGCGCCAACATCGCGTCAGGATCAGCATTGGCGTCGCCGTTTATCCGGAAGGTGGGCACAACGCCGATGATCTTCTCGGCAATGGTCATCTGGCGCTGAGCAAGGCAAAGATGACGCGGCGCGGCAGCCACGTGATCTTCGAGAGCGCGATCAGGCAGGAGCTGGAGAACCGGCTGACATTGGAGAGCGAACTGGCGCTTGCCGCGGATCGCGGAGAGTTCGAACTGTTCTACCAGCCACAGGTTCGGCTGGTCGACGGCAGCCTGCTCGGGGCTGAAGCGCTCATCCGCTGGCGGCATCCCGCGCGCGGCTATGTCTCGCCCGGGGAATTCATGCCGGTGGTCAACACCTCGTCCCTGTCCGAGCGGATCGCGAACTGGGTGATGGAGACCGCCTGCCGGCAGGCGCGAGCCTGGGAATTGTCCGGAAACAGCGTGCGCGTCGCGATCAACCTCTCGCCGTCGCAGCTCGACTCCGGCGACCTCGCGCATTCCGTTGCGGCGCTGCTCGCGAAGACGGGGCTCACGCCCTCGCTGCTCGAGCTCGAAGTCACGGAGGATATCCTGCTGCATGACGAAAGCCGCGTGCTCGACATGTTCGAGCGGATCCAGCAGCTCGGCGTCCGCGTCCTGTTCGACGATTTCGGCACGGGCTACGCGAGCCTGAGCTATCTGAAGAAGTTTCCGCTCGACGGGCTCAAGATCGACCGGTCGTTCGTGCTTGACCTGCTCGCCGATTCCGACGACGCCGCGATCGTCGGCTCGACCATTGGTCTCAGCAAGCAACTCGGGCTCACTGTGGTGGCGGAAGGCATCGAGAACCGTGCCACGGCCGACTTCCTGGTCAGCATGGGATGCGAGGAAGGGCAGGGATATTTCTTCGGCCGCCCGATGCCTGCCGAGGCGTTCGAGAGGCAATTCCTGCCGGCTGAACTCGAAGCCGTCAGCGCGGCCTGAACCGCTTCAACTCCGATCGGTAGCGCCGGCGTGCAACTGCCACGCCAAAGAGGAAGGCGACGAACAGACTGGCCAGGGGCGCTTCGCGCGTGATTGCCGCGACCGTCGCGAGCGGCCGGCCGGGCTTTCGAGCTTCGTCGATGACATGCGTCAAGCGGTCGACAGCGGCGCGCAAGCCTCCCGCGACCTCTCCGATCGTGTGGGAGACGTCGGCCGCCGCGTCGATGGCGCGCTCGGCCATGCCGGGCTGGGACGGGGGCTGCGGAATCTCGGTGCTCAAAGTCGTAAACTCCGCTTCTGATGAGGTGAATGAGGCCGGCACCTTTGGCTATCCGCGCGAGCGCTCGTTTTGAACAGCGGGTCCGAAGACCTTTGGCTATCCGCGACAGGCGCCGTAATGTACGGCGGGTGCCGGCCTTGCAGGGAAAATGCGGCGCGCGGGATTTTGTTCCGGGACGGCTTCTCGCGCGGCGTCTTTTCAGCGGGAAATACCCGTGAAACGACGGGTCCGAATCTCTGTTAGGCTGTCACGACCTTGTGGATGTCAGGAGGCTGCCGTGACCGATCGGACCATGCCGGATCGAGCCCGGCGCATCGCCTTGCTAGGCGCGCCCATCGACATGGGAGCTTCGCAGCGTGGCACCTTGATGGGCCCCGCAGCGCTGCGCACCGCCGGCCTTGCGGCACTGCTCGAAAGCCTTGATTTCGAAGTCGTCGATTACGGTGATCTCTCCGTGGCGGAGGTCGGGGACCTCGCTGACAGGCCGCCCGAGAAAGCCAATCACTATCGCGAAATCCAGCGCTGGACGCGGGTGCTGAGTCGCAGAGGCCATGAGATCGCGCAGACCGGCGCGTTGCCGATCTTCCTCGGCGGCGATCACACATTGTCGATGGGATCGGTAAATGCCATGGCGCGCCATTGGCAGGAGCGCGGACGCGCGCTGTTCGTGCTCTGGCTCGACGCCCATGCCGATTACAACACGCCCGAGACGACGATCACCGCCAACATGCACGGCATGTCGGCGGCGTTCTTGTGTGGCGAGCCCGGCCTCGACGGATTGCTCGGCGATGATCCGCGCGCCTCGATTGATCCCGACAGGCTGGACCTGTTCGGCGCGCGTTCGATCGACAAGCTCGAAAGGGAATTGATGCGCACACGCCGGATCAGGGTGGTCGACATGCGCCAGATCGACGAGTTTGGCGTCGCTGTGCTGATCCGGCGCGTCATCGAGCGCGTCAAGGCGTGCGATGGCGTGCTCCATGTCAGCTTCGATGTCGATTTCCTCGATCCGTGTGTGGCGCCGGGAGTCGGCACCACAGTGCCGGGCGGAGCGACCTATCGCGAGGCGCATCTGATCATGGAGCTGCTTCATGATTCCGGCGTGGTCGGATCGGTCGACATCGTCGAGCTCAACCCGTTCCTGGACGAGCGCGGTCGCACCGCGCGCACTGCGGTCGAGCTGATCGGCAGCCTGTTCGGACAGCAGATCACCGACCGCCCGACGCCGAGTAACGCGATCGCTCCGGGCGAGTGAAACTGAGAGCTGTCTTGCATCGCGAAGAACGGAATGACTGTTGCGGCTGGCTGATCTAGACCAGTCCTGGTCGAAATCGCCTGTTTTTGAAATAGGTGCGGATTGCAAACGCCCTTCGCGGAGGGTTTGATGCGGGTCGCGCTTCAGCCGAGGATCCGCAATGAGCAGCACGATCGACGCCGCGGGAAAATCCGCGAGAACAACACGCCGTCGCTTCCTGCAAGGCGGCACCGCGGTGGCGGGCGGCGCCGTTCTGGGCGCTGGTGCGTCGGCCGCGGCGGAGACGGACAACCTTCCGCCCAACATTCCCGAATGGATGAAGGCGCCGGGCGAGCCGATGGGAGCCCAGCCCTATGGCGCGCCGTCACCGTTCGAGAAGGGCGTCGTCAAGAACATCTCGAAGACTCTCAAGCAGTACATATCGGCCTCCAGCCGGACGCCATTGCAGGAGCTCGACGGCATCATCACGCCGAATGGACTGTTCTACGAGCGGCATCATGGCGGTGTTCCGACCATCGACCCGGCGCAGCATCGGTTGATGATGCACGGCCTCGTCGAGCGGCCTCTGATCTTCACGATGGACGATCTCAGGCGCTTCCCGTCGGAGTCGCGCATCCACTTCCTCGAATGCTCCGGCAATCCCGGTTACACCAAGCCCTATGGCAAGACGGCATCGGACCTCGTGGGTCTGGTGAGTTGCGCCGAATGGACCGGCGTGAGCCTGAAGCTCGTGCTCCAGGAGGCCGGATTGAAACCGGACGCCAAATGGGTCGTCGCCGAAGGCGCTGACGCCGCCGCGCTGACGCGCAGCATTCCGATCGAGAAATGCCTCGAGGACGCCCTTCTGGTCTACAGCCAGAACGGCGAGCGGTTGCGTCCGCAGCAGGGCTATCCCTTGCGGCTGTTTCTGCCGGGCTTCGAAGGCAATATGAGCGTGAAGTGGCTGCGCCGCCTGCACGTGACCGCGGAGCCCATTTATTCGCGCGAAGAGACCTCGAAATACACCGATCTCTTGTCCGACGGCACGGCGCGCGAGTTTTCCTTCTATATGGAAACGAAGTCGATCATTACGCGCCCCTCGGGCGGTCATCGCCTGAGCGCGCCCGGCTTCCACGAGATCACCGGCATCGCGTGGAGCGGACATGGCAAGATCAAGCGTGTCGAGGTTTCGGTCGATGACGGCAAGAGCTGGCAGGACGCGCGATTGCAGGAGCCGGTGTTGACGCGCGCCCTCACGCGCTTCCGCCTGCCTTGGCAATGGGACGGCAAGCCAGCCGTGATCCAGAGCCGTGCCGTCGACGAGACCGGCTATGTGCAGCCGACGCTGGCCGAACTGCTCGCGGTGCGCGGCGAGAACTATTTCTACCACAACAACGCGATCTGGCCCTGGCGCATCGCGGCCGACGGCGAGGTGACCAATGCGCTGGCGTGAGACCTGCGGCGTTGCCGTCGCAATCGCGCTGGGTGCCTTCGCGAGCGGAGCGCAGGCGCAAAGCCCTTATGGCATCGGTCGCCCTGCGACGGCTGCGGAGATCGCGGGCTGGAATATCGATGTCGGACGTGACGGCCGCAATCTACCGCAGGGAGGCGGTTCGGTCAGCCATGGGCGCGAGGTGTTCGCCCAGCAATGTGCTTCGTGCCATGGCGATAAAGGCGAGGGTGGCTTGGGTGACCGGCTCGCCGGTGGGCAGGGCACGATCGCAACGGCCAAGCCGATCCGCACCGTCGGCAGCTATTGGCCTTATGCGCCGACCCTGTTCGATTATATCCGCCGCGCCATGCCGCAGAACGCGCCGCAGTCGCTGAGCGACGAGGACGTCTATGCGGTGTCCGCCTATATCCTGAACCTGAACGGGCTGGTGGGAGCCGATGCGACACTCAATGCCAAATCGCTTTCGGCTGTCAAAATGCCGAACCGCGACAGCTTTGTCGGCGACGCGCGCCCGGACGTGAAAAAGTGATCGCATCGGGACGATCGGTTCCGCGCAGTGGCTCAGAACTTGCTTAAGCGAAGGGCGGAACTCGCAGGATGCGTTTGAGTTAACCCGCGAGAGGAAACAGCACGGGTCCTTCGATGACAACACATCGCTTCGTAAACTCCATGTCCTCGGCGCTTCGCCATCCCGGCGTGATCGCGCTGATCGTGGCCGGCTTGACGATTGCTGCGATGGTGATCGTCGATCACGGGCCGTGGAACCGCGCCAAGACTCAGCCGGCTCATGTTGCGATGTATGCGACGACGGGCGAGGCCGCACATGCCGCCGGCGCCAAGGTGCTTCCCACCGCACCGAAGTCGCTGGTCGAGCCGGAGCGGCCGGGGCCGAAGACATCTCCGACCGTCAATCCCGTGACGCCGTAATACGGTTCATCAGCGTGCCGGCCGTGCTCGCGGCCTTCATCGTCGTCGTCGCGTCGCAGATCTTGGCGCCGCAGATCTTGGCGTCGCAGGTCTCGGCGTCGCTGTCGCCGGTCTGGTCAGCCGATCGCGGACGAGCCGAGCAGAGCGAGGACGGCCAGCGCCATGATCGCGGTGCCGAGCCAGCCCAGCGCGACCAGCCGTGAGCGGGCCTTGAAGCGGCCCATGATCGCACGGCTCGAGACGATCAGCATCATCATGGCCATGACCGGCACGGCAACGATGCCGTTGAGCACCGCGCTCCATACCAGCATGTGAATCGAGTCGATGCCGGTGAAGCCGAGACCGAAGCCGATGATGGTTGCGGCCGCGATGATGGCGTAGAAGCCGATCGCCTTTTCCGGCTTCGCCTCCAGCGTGGCGTGCCAGCCGAAAGTCTCAGCAACGGCGTAAGCCGCCGAGCCCGCGAGTACCGGGATCGCCAAAAGGCCGGTGCCGATAATGCCGAGCGCGAACAGCGCGAAGGTGAAATCGCCGGCGAGCGGACGCAGCGCTTCGGCCGCTTCCGTCGCCGAGTTGATCCTGGTGATGCCATTGCCGTTCAGCACGGCCGCCGTGGTCAGGATGATGAAGAAGGCGATGCTGTTGGAGAGCAGCATGCCGACGATGGTGTCGGCCTTGATGCGCGCGATTTCAGGGGCGCCCCCGGTTGGAAGGTCGCGCAGCGGCTTGTCGCGCTTGCCCTGGTTCATCTCCTCGACTTCTTGCGAGGCCTGCCAGAAGAAGAGATAGGGGCTGATGGTGGTGCCGAGCACGGCGACGACCATCAGGAAATAGTCGGCGCTGATCGTCGCCTTCGGCCATACCGCGGCGAGCAACGCGGTGCTCCACGGGATCTCCACGGTGAAGGCGGTGGCGACATAGGCGAACAGCGTCAGCGTCAGGAATTTCAGCACCGGCGAATAGCGGCGATAGGGCACGAACACCTGGAGCAGGGTCGAACCCGCCGCGAAGATCAGGGCGTGCTCGTGATTGAGCCCGCCGATGACCAGCGAGAGCGCCTCCGCCATCGCGGCGATGTCGGCGGCGATGTTGAAGGTGTTGGCGATGACGAGCAGCGAGACGAGCCCCAGCACGATCCAGCGCGGCGCGAGCTGCAGGACGTTGGCGGCGAGCCCTTTGCCGGTGACCCGGCCGATCCGAGCGCTGACGAGCTGAATCGCGATCATGAACGGCAGGGTGAGAAAAACCGTCCAGAGCAGCCCGTAGCCGAATTGCGCACCCGCCTGCGAATAGGTGGCGATGCCCGACGGATCGTCGTCGGCTGCGCCGGTGATGAGCCCGGGCCCCAGCCGTTGCAGCAGTCCCGTCCCGGGCTTCGCCGATCCTTCGGCGCTGTCGTGCTTGGCGGCGTGCTGCTTCGATCGGTTTGACAGGGGCTGACCTTCCGGCTTCCGGAATTGCGAAGTGTGCTTTAAGCGCGTCATGGCCGCAAAGTTCCTGCGTCGGCCGGCGCCGCGCCGTCTGCTGACGCCGATGCTTCTTCTTTGCTTTGACACGTCGGGCAAAACACTTGTAAAGTAGTACCATCACAGAGATCGTCGAGCCCGCACCGTCACCGGTTGCGGGCTCTTCGTTTGCCCACGTTCAAAACGGTCGCCAGCCTCTTGCGCCAGAGCATGTCGCCGACGGTCGGCCGATCCCTGGACACGGAAGCCGTCGGCGATCAGGCAGCACTTGCTCGGCTGTCCGCCGTCGCGCGGCACGGTCTGGTTCTCATGACAGTGGCGCCCACTGATCAGTGGGGTTAACATCGCTCCGATTCGCGCTCTCCGAAAAACCTGGAACCAATGGTGGATGAGCGTGTTGCGGTGCCGCTTGACGGGCCGTTCCAACCCGCCCCGGCAGCAAAGTCACGGTGCGGTCCTGCCTTGCCCAAGGCGGGGCCGCGCGCCGTACGAGCAAAGAATTTGCAACGACAAGAGGGGGCACATTTGGCCGCCGACCTGGTTTTCAGAATTGCAATTGTCGGGCTGTTTCTCTTTTCAGCGGTGCTCGCTTCGATGCTGTGGCTGAACGTATGAGCCTCGACGCGTAAGCCTCGACGTATGAGTCTCGTCCTGCCGTTTGGAACGGCCGGTCCATGGTGGCGTTTTGCTCTTCCATGAGGGAGGATACGCGATGGACCATCTGACGAAGCGCGGGCAACCGGATCGCAGCAAGATCAACATGCACGAGGCCTTCGAGGTCAAGTACTGGACGCACGCGCTCGGCGTATCGAAGGAGGAGCTGCAAAAGGCTGTCGACAAGGTCGGCAATTCGGCCGCGGCCGTCCGCAAGGAATTGGCGATGTAACGCGTCCAACGCATGCGCGCCGAGGCGCGTGCTGCTACTTGATGCTGACGAACATGCCCCAGGCGGCGGCCAGCGCGCCGCCGGTGAAGACGACCACCGGGTTGTCGCAGAACGTGCTGCCATAGCTGCACACGTTCGCACCGAACTGGCCGAGCTCGTGATGGCTCGCGGAGTAGAACAGTCCCGACAGCACCAGCAATGCGGCGGCGACGTAATACATCGACGGAATCTCCAGCCTGCCCATGCACCCTCGCAAGGGACATGTCCCAGCATGGCGCGAGGAGATTTCATTCCGCCGAATCCGCTTCACCGCATTTGGCTAAAGTTTGACCCGTTGGGCCAACGATGCCGGGACGCTGTTGGCCGGACCTTTGGGGGTGGAAGATCTCCCACATCGGGGGCTGTTCTAATTAGGACAGCCGATCTGGCAGATTAGGACACAAATGAAAACGCCGCCCGCTTGAAATGAAGCGCAGGCGGCGGCGTTCCAGCCCCGAGAGGGATCAGCAAAATCCCGGATATTGATCAGTCCAAATGGATGACGAGAAGGTTCAACGGCACAACGCGACCAAGCTCAAATGGATGCTTAGCGGCGCTGCGTCGAACTGGGCACTGAAATCCCCCGCCCCAATAGATACGGGTAGGAGACGAGATCGTTTCACACCCGCAGAGGCGGATTAGGACACCATGGGATAGGACTTCATGCTGCCGTTTCCGGACGATTACATGCCGCCAGAAACAGGAGAGGCCGCCAACTGAGGTGGCCTCACTTCGGCGGCTGTAGCCCGGGCGATCTCAGCCACTCGTTCATGTGCGACCCGGTCTCGGCTTGGCAGGCCTTACGGATTGCATGCTCCCGATCAAAACCTGGGGGGAGTAGTTGAGCCTGCGCACGAAGCCGCTTGGCTTCTTCGACAAGGCGTTCCTCAAGGGAGCGGGTTTGCGTCACTCTCCGGCGCTCCGGCATGTCGCGCTCCTTGAGCCATTTGATCGACTCTCGTAACGGCTCGTCCGGTTTCAGTTCCAAAATTGAAACTAGGCCACGTCGGAAACAGGCCAGCGGACACGGCTCGGCGACAGCCTATTCTTGTGCATGGCCTCTCCGGCAGCAATCAGTCATCCGAGTGAAGATCGTATTGACTCATTGTTCATGATTTGTTCTTATTGTCCGGTCGTCAGGTGGAGATGGGCTGTGGACAACCGCATCAATGAAATCCGCAACATTATCAGAGCGTTACGCATCAGCATGCGAGAGGCCGAGGCCATCATGCACGAGCAGATCAATCGCGACGAGGACTGCACCTTCGTGGCGGAAGAGATCATGAAGATGCGCGTCGTGATGAGCGGCCTGGTTCAGGAGCGGACACGGCTCGGCGACAGCGAGCCTATTCTCGTGCGCAGCCTCTTCGTTCCGCGCCGGCCGCCGGCAACGCCGCGGACTGGTCTTGCCAAGCGCCGCCTCGTACCGCACGGAGTTGAGCAGCAACGGGGCCACGCACGCCCGTGATCATGGATGGACAATCTCAGGCGGTTTCCGGCGCCGTGGGTCATGATCGCGGAAGAGGAGTGCTTCCGAGTCAAGGACGCGAACGGCTTCACGATCTGCTGCGTTCTTCATCGCGATGATCTGCACTCGTGGGGCTATCAGTATGCCCACCAATATCTATCGCGCGACGAGGCGCGACGGATCGCAACGGCAATCGCGCGATTGCCGGAGCTGTTGAAGCGTCCTCAGTATTGAGCTGTTCGCTTTGCCAGGTCCCCTTTGGAACTTCTTGCGCCAAACTGGAATTGGTCTTGTGGTCGGCCCACCGCCGATGGCCGGCCTGGAATGGCGGCTCCGGCGCCCCCCAGCCCCCCGTCCCGCGCCGGGGCCGTTTTCAGGAGTTAGGTGGGACAAAAACACCGGCGGCACCGCCGCCAGACGTTCAGCAGCCACCTGTAGATCGTTGTCTGAAGATCGATTTCGGTCTCGACGAAACACGCCTGAAACATTGCTGAAACCCGATTGTCCTGAACGCCGCGCCCGTTGGCCCCGACCAACGGAGCGAGAAGGAGACAAGTCATGATCCAGGTCGGTTCGAAGGAAGAAGTCGCGTTTCTGCTGGCACTGTTCGGCACGCACACCCAGCCGGTCAAGCGGCCGAAGCCGAAATCGCAGCAACGCTGAAGGCGGAGCCATGCCCGGTTTGGCCGATTGCCAGAGCCTCTTGCGTCTCTTGATCGCAAGGGGCGATCCGAGGGCCATTCCGCTCGCCAAAGGCGCCATCGATCAATATTTGAACACCGCGCCGGCCAGCCTCCGCGGGCGCGGCCTGCGCGTGCTCCAGCGCGACGCGCTCGACCAGCACGGTGCCGCGGTCGGGGTGCAGCGCTCCTTCGCGGAGACGGTGGACGCCTATATCGAGCGCAAGCTTGCGGAGGAGTGACACCTTCCAGTGCGGCGGTTCAGGCGCGTGGCTGCCGGTCAGGCTGCGATGGGCGGCGTGGCTTGCGCCAGCAACAGGCCGATCTTCCGGTCGAGCTGCCAGACCTCGACGTTGCCCCGGCGCGTGAACTGTTGTGCGACGCGAAGCGCGGATGCATCGGAGTCAGCCTCGAACGCTTCGGCGGAGCGAAACACGCCGTTCTCGCCGACCAGATAGGCGCGGTATTGCCGGCTCATGTCGGCGCCCTCAGGCCCGGCGAATGCAGCCAGGACTCGATCTGCATGGCCGTCTCGTCCTGTCGCGCCCGGCGCAGCAGGATCTCACGGCGCCGTCCCGGCGCAAGCGACTGGGCCTCCTCGCGAAGGCGAGCGGCCTCGTCAGCGAGCCGCTCCTTGAGAGTTTTGGACTGTTTGTAACGACGTCGCTTCAGCATGGCATTGCTCCCTCGTTCGAGTGGGGCGGGAGCGCAACTGGCGTTCTCATCACCGACCGATGCCAAGTGCCGCTGCGGTGATATTTCAACTCTACGCCTCGGGCCGAGGAGAGTCAGTATCATTTGTTAAGTGGATCGAAGAATCTCTCGGGCGTCATCGCAGCTCGGTTTGAGCAGTTTATTCCTATCGCGTGCAGGTAGTTCCTAAGTTCACTATTGAACGGAAGTGGCGTCGGCGATTGAAGGTCTATCCTCCTTGTCTGCGCCCCGCGCCACGATTTTAAGCGCTTGATCTGACAAAGGCCGTTGCAGCGCCTTAGCCTCGTCCCATGGCGCCCGCAGCCAAGCATCTCGTTCTTCGGCCGTCGTCAGGATCACCGGCATTGCCTTTGGATGAATGGGCTCGACAACGGCATTCGGCGCCGTCGTGAGAAAGCCATGGACCTGATGAGGTCCAGGCACGGGCTTTGACTTCGTACCGCGATCGCCCTTGAAAGTTGTCCAGATACCGGCGAACGCGAACAGCGGCCGCGTCTCGTCCATCGCAAACCACACGACGTCCTTCTTCTTTGTTTCCGGATTCGGCTCAGGGGCATACTCAGCAAAACTGTTGACGGGCACGAGACAGCGATGCTCCGGCTTGAGCCATGCGCGCCAGTGCGGCGACGAGGTGTTGCGGATGTTGGTGACGGGCGGGCCGGGCTTGCTCGGTGGTGGCGGCATGCCCCAACGCATCATCACAATCTCCCGTTCGCCCCCACCTGCGTCGCGAATGACCGGTGCCGGGTAATCCGGAAATACGCCCGGCATTGGTGGCAAGTTACCCTCGTAGCGACGGACCACGCGGAAGAGCCCGGCGATGGCGGCCTGATTGGTGGTGATCGAATACAGATTGCACATGGAGACGATTATTCCTTACCGCTCGCCAGGCCAAAGGTAGTTTCGAGTGAGGGGGGTCGCTAGTTGTAATGATGCTTGTATTCGCATCAATGGGCAAACAGACGTCAGGTTGGCCTGTGCATTAAGGGCCAATTCCGGACATTGCTTAGGGGCCACAGTGTCTTCGTGTGACGCCACCTGTTTCCCGGATGCGTCAAGTGACGTAGAATGCCACTGCCCCTTGAAGCGGGACGTGCCGAAATCACCGTCCGGGCAAACGAGCAGCACTTGTGCCGTCGGCAAGCACGCTCTCTTAGAAGCCGTTCTTTTTTCGGTTTCGTACCACCGTTCACCACGAACTTTGCGCGCTGCTTATGCGGCGGCTCGTTCGGTAACGTCGGGAGAAAGCGATGAGCAAGATCGATCGAAGGTCCGCACTGGGAATCGCGTTGGCTGCAGTTTCGGCTGCCATGGTCAAGCCAGCCGCCGCTCAAGCCACAAGCTACAAGGATACGACGCCTTGGCCAGGTGTCGTGGTGCGTGAATATGAAGGCGAAACACCATCCTTGATCCCAGGTTTTAAGACCGTCTCAATGCGCGATATCATTATGCAGCCGGGGTCAAAGACCATGGGGCCCCCGATGATGAATGCCATGATCTGCCATATCACCGAAGGGGAGCTTCGGCTTGAGCAGGAGGGAAAGACCTTTACGGGCAAGAAGAATTTTGTCTGGACCTGCAACAAGGAAACAAAAGAACAGGCGTTCAACGATGGGAATGTGGTCGCGATTATGCGGATCACCGACCTAAAGGCTTAACGCTCGTTTCTTCGCAAGAGATCGATTGTGGGTGCGGATGGTGCATGCGACAACGCGCCATCCGCGTGCAGGACCGCCTCGGTCAATCGCATCGATCAGCGACCGTGTCGCCTATGTCCGGTCTGCCCAACAGAGCGCATTTCTGTGATTGCTCGAGTGCCGCCGGGCTCGTCAGTTTCGGGTACCCCGACTACAAATCTAATGCAGGACCTTGAAGCAGAGTGAACCGTGTACCAACGCGCGGGCCGCGACCGCGCTTTGCGGCAAGGCAGAAGTGATGTAACTTCTCTTGCGAGCTGCCATGAGGACGTGCCGACAGTCCTGTATTCGCCAATTATCTTAGCGGCAGCGCTGATGCCGTCGGCGGGCAAATTCTTAGACCTGTAATCTCTGGTCTGTTCAATCGCAGTCAAAACCGAGGCGCGAATGTCGTGCACACCGCGTGATGTGCGCGTGAAGGAAAATGCCGTATTTCACATCAGGAGCTTACAATGGATCGGAAAACCTTTCTGGTCGGCATTATGGCCGCCGCATGCCTTGTTGCACTAACGCCGGGCACCGGGCACGCCCAAGCGGATCCGAGAGTAACGAAATCGATGGAAACCTTAAAAGCTATGACGGCGAAATTAGGAGCCCCCAAGCTCGAAGGAAGGGAAGCTGTTGGGGGTAAAGACGCACCCGCTCTGCATTTCGGCACGACTAAGATCAATAACAACTTTGACATCGTCGACGCGGTTGGAAGCGAGGACGGCAAAGGGATGACGGCCACGCTGTTTGCAAAAGACGGAGGCGAATACGTCCGAGTGTCCACAAGTGTGCCAAAACCCGATGGAAGCGGCCGAGCAGTTGGCACCGTCCTGGCCGGGCCAGCGCTTGAAGCGATCAAGGCGGGGAAGAGCTATTACGGCGAGGTGCCTATACTGGGTACGCCCTACATAACCGGATACGAACCGATCAAGGACAGTACGGGCGCCGAAATCGGCACCTATTACGTCGGCTACAAGAAGTAGTTGAGAGCCATGAGAAATCGTCTGGCAACACTGGACGCGCGGCCGTAGCTGTCGAGGTCCGAGTTGGGTCAAAACCGGCAATACTCTGGTTGGCAGAGAATTTCTGCTCAAATCCCAAAAACCGACGTCGCCGATTTGCCGGTTGGAATGACGGCGCCGGCGCGACCCGCACCCGGAGCCGCTTTGGCGTCTTTGACACGTCGGGCAACACACTGGCATAATACTATCATTGAGACGATTTCGTTCGTACCCGCGCCGGAGATTCATCCGCCGCGGGTTTTTTTATTCTCGAACCAGGACCGGACCTGATTGCAACGGGGTTTTTCAGATGACCGAATTGGTGAACAAGCGTTCTGAAGTGGCGTTGGTGAGGGAGGCGGCTCGCAGAACTTTGAAGCAGCGAACGATGACTGAGATCAAATCCTTTGCGCGGACGCACACGGTACACGCCGTGAATACTCTCGTGAAGATCATGCTCGACAAGAATGCTCCAGCGCATGCACGTGTCTCGGCCGCCAATTCTCGATCGCGGATGGGGCAAGCCGTTGCAGCCCATCGCGAATGAAGACGGTAAGCCCTTGAGTTCATTCATCGCATCGAGCGGGTCATTGTACATCCCGGCGACGGTCAAACGTTCGACGCCCATGTTGAGGAATCCGTGCTCCGCGAACCGCTAAGCGTTCTTGGAAGCATCGGCGCGACGGGCGATTTCGACGTCTCTCACGAAGAGCTTTGGCTGCGTTCGCAGGAGAATACATGAGCACTGACCGACAGAAGCCGCGCCAACCGCGGATTGAGCCAGATCCCCCAGCTCAAGGCATTGCGGAATTGACCGGTTGGCCGCGCTGGATGGCCGACGCGCTTACATACAGACCACAGAGCCCGGCTCTAGACGTCGGCTCGCCGGGTGAAACGGCTGCATTGGAGGGCAACGCGACCGGTTCGGTGGGCTTGGCGTCTCTCTAGTGCAAGTCTCAAAAGTCCCTGAAAACACTGACGATCACTACAATATGTTAGGGGGCGTACCCCCCAAAGGTCAAGTCGAGGCAAGCCGAATTGATGTGACCGTTGTGACAGTGCTGTGACCACAATTTGCCGACGCACGCGCGGCATGGGGGAAACTTGCAAGCGTCAACCCATCTGATGCCCCCGCAAAAATAATCCGTCATTTTTCGCAAGTTTAAGTTGGCGCACATCCCAGCGTGTACTTGTCGGACACAGGAGAGCTCGTGCATGAACCCGAATCTTACTCCTGTTACTTCATACGTGATCGACAACGTGCACCACGCGCACGACGAAGTATGCGAGAGGACGGACCTCGTCGAGCGCGAAGGCGAAACAGATCAGTTCCCAGTTGGTGCGCCTGAAGACATCGCGTTCGATCCACCCAGGATGAACGTGCGAAATGTTGAGGCAGCCCTATCGGTCATGAAAGTCGATCCGGCCAAGGTAAAATGCGTAGCGTCCCAATAAAGCCAATGGCGTGCGTGATACGTTGGGCACGTTTGGTCGCAGAGATAATCGACCGGTTTGAGCAAGTCGACCCTTCCGGGATACTTAGACTGAACGTGAAAGCGCCTGAGGCTGCTCATATGAAGGTGCTCACGCCATATGACCCTCGGGAAGGGATCAGTTTAGCTGCGGCAGCTAGAAGGGCAGGAAAATCTGAGACCACGATCCGGAATTGGTGTCCTCAACATGGACTTGGCCGGCGGGTCGGTGGTGGCGTTTGGGTCGTCAGTCAAGTTGCACTTGCCATGTTCCTAGACGGGGATGAGGCGGCGCTCGCGGCTTACCATGCGGGCGATCATTCGAACTTGCGAGTGGTGCGGTACGTTGATCGCTTCGGCGTCCCCCTGCCCAAACCCTCCAAATGTCCAGAATAGGTGATTTTCGACAGCGGAATAGAAACGCTTGGAAATAATTAGACACATATCGAAAAACATGCCACGACGCACCTAGGGTGGAACGAGCGGCATGATCCATACTGTGGTTGGAGTGCTTCGCAACGCTACTCAGTTGCGACAGCATTATTCCCGGATGCAAGGCGCCCGCAGACAAGCGGAGTTGCTCGACAGTTTTCCGCGAGACGCGCCAACAAAAACATTTGTCGAGTTTGGATCTTATCCAGGGCAGTTCAACCGCGCCGGACGCGCGCCGATCAACACAACTACGCTCGCCCAAAGCTATCGCCCCGATATCGACGGGTTGCGGGCGGTGGCTGTGCTTTTGGTGGTGATCTTCCATGCGTTCCCTAATGAAGCGTGGCTTCCTGGCGGCTTTGTTGGCGTTGACGTGTTTTTTGTCATCTCCGGATATCTCATCTCGAAAATCCTGTTCAGCGAAATCGAGCAGCACCGCTTCTCCTTGGCGGGCTTTTATGGGCGCCGCATCAGGCGCATCTTTCCTGCCCTCGCCGTATGCCTCACCGCCGTCTTGGTATATGGCTTCGTCGTATTGATGCCCTCGCAGCTTGCTCAACTCGGCAAGCAGGTATTTTTCGGGGCCAGCTTCCTGTCTAACATCGCGCTCTGGAGCGAGAGCGGGTACTTCGACGGTGCCGCTACTTCAAAGCCGCTACTGCATCTTTGGTCTTTGGGGATTGAAGAGCAGTTTTATATTCTCTGGCCACCGCTGCTTTGGGTTGCTTTCAAACTAAAGGCTACGATTGGGCGATTGACAGCTGGGTTGCTTGTGGCCTCCTTTGTGGTCAACTTGGCTCTCTCGCTCACTGACACATCGAGCGATTTCTACCTGCCGGTCTCCCGCTTCTGGGAACTACTGGCGGGTGCAGCACTGGCTTGGCGACCGGATATCAATCTCAAAGCAAGCCTCAGGCATGTAATTTCAATTACGGGCATTGCAGCCATTGCAATCTCTGCGGCTTCGTTCGCACCCGAGATGCGCTTTCCCGGATGGCTCGCTTTGCTACCTGTGGCGGGGTCGATCGCGGTCATCATGGCGGGACCAAATGCCATTGTTAACAAAACGATCCTTTCAAACCGCGCTGCGGTATCCATAGGCCTTATCAGCTATCCCCTATACCTTTGGCACTGGCCACTGATCGCCTTCTCCTATGTTATCCGAGGGAAGCCCCCAACCTCTCTTATGGCTTTCGGACTTGTGGTTGCGAGCTTGCTGCTAGCTTGGGCCACGTATCGTTTCATTGAGCAGCCCGTTCGTCTTAATTCAAATCGCTTTCGATACACTGCCATTGCGGCGGCATGCGTCGCCGTGCTTGGCGCTTCTGGCTTGATGGTATCGATCATAGGTGGTGTGCCTCAACGGTTTCAGGCCAGCCTTGATCTGGAGAAGATGAATGCTGCCACTCTCGATGAGACCTACGCGCCGACGAAGGGCATGAACGTTCTTGAATTTGATCGCCGCAGAAATTCCGTAGTGGCGCAGATCGGACAAGGCGACCGTAAAGTCGCGCTGGCAGGCAATAGCACAATGTTCCACTACGGCCCTCGTTTGCAGCAACTCGAAGACCAAGGGCAGTTGGCGGTCAGCGCTTATTTTGTGACAGGCCCAGCATGCCCGTTGGTGCCTGGCGTGACCGCACGCGATGAATTTGCAGACTGCGGCGTCGTCGTGAACAGATTGTCGGAACTGGTACGAAGAGAGAAAGTGCAAGCGGTCGTTATCAGTCCTCATTATTGGCCAAGGAAACATGCCTTCATCGAACGGGCTGGCACGTCTATCCCTCTGGAGGGAGGAGACGAAGGCAGGCGCGCTTTCTATGCCAATCTCGAAGATTTTGTTCGCGAATTGAAGCGAAACGCGACGGTTTACCTTGTGCTAGGCGCGCCGCAGTCCCCTACCGCTCTAAATCCCCAACGCATGGTCACTCGAAGTGTCACTGGGATTCGTGTCGATCCGAATGCCCAATCATCCGTGCGAATTACCGATTTGCGAGCGCCTTTTGCTCAGCATGACGCAGATCTACGCACCGTCGCGGAGCGCACGGGCGCGAAGTTGCTAGATGTCTTTCCTGACGTTTGCGGTAACGGTGAGATGTGTTCACCCTTTTTTGGAGCGCGCGAGCCGATATTTTCGGACGGCGTCCATTTGCGTCCTGTGTTTGTACGGGAGCATTTGCACTTCCTGGATTTTCTTTTGATGTAGTGCCTCTCTTTTTACCGCAATGTCCGAGTGTCGTCCCTTCTCGGAAGAAGGCAGATCCGAGACCGGCCCAGATGCGCGCCGGAAAGTTCGCGGCTTTCACCAAACTCGTAACACCAGCAGCGTTGGCATGGCCACGCATCATCCATCTCGCGTATTTACAACCTCATGCAGAGCGCATGAGGACAAGAAATGGACGACCCCACCAGGTTTGAACAATTGGTGAAATTTCGTGCGCCGACTGGTTTGTCGGAAGCGATTGACGGCGCGGCCAGACTGAAGTGGCGTAAGCGCTGTTTCGGTCCCACCTTCCATTGAAGGCGTCGAGCGAGGAATGATCGATCTCTGATTGGAGATCGGCTT
>NZ_JBVVPO010000085.1:0-28446 GCF_055811795.1 Bradyrhizobium sp. MI1.7 | reverse complement strand
CCCCCGCCCCCCCCCCCCCCCCCCCCCCCCCCCCCCCCCCCCCCCCCCCCCCCCCCCCCCCCCCCCCCCCCCCCCCCACTCGCACCTCCAGCGACAGCGGCTTCGCCGCTGCGCGGGGATGACGGGTTTGCTACCGTATCGAACCCTCCTTCTCCCCATCGCGACCAATCACCGGACGGCCTCCGCTGCCCGGAACCTTCGCCATGGACTGGACCTGGTATCTTTTTCGCTTCGACGGCCGCATCAATCGCGCCTTGCTGTGGCAGGCGCTGCTGATCGTCGCGTTGCTGGCGGCCCTGCTCGGGGTGATCGGTCAGGTGATCCACCTCATCAACGCCGAGGGGGCGTTGAAGCTATCCCTGAAACTCGATTTCGACTTCGGCCTCGACGACCTCTTCAAGCTGGTCGATCCCCGGGCCTATCGCTCGCTGGCGCCCGTTGATCGCACCAACCTGATCCTGAAGGCGTTCGGCTTGTCGCTGTTCCTCTGGATCTATCTCGCGACGGCGATCAAGCGGCTGCATGATCGCGACAGGAGTGGCTGGTGGCTCGTTCCGTTCTTCTTCCTGCCCGGCCTGTACAACCAGTTCTCGGACCTGCTGCCGAACTCCACCTGGATGCTTCCGTTCTGGCTGGTCGCGTCCATCCCGTGGCTGTGGGGGTTTGTCGAGATGTTCATCGTATCAGGCAGCGTCGGCGATAACCGGTTCGGTCCTGATCCATTGGCCAAGACCGAGGACGGCTCGTCCCCTGCAAAAAGCTGGGACCAGCAAAGCGAGCTCGAATTGGTGCCGCCCAGCGCTAGCCCACCCGGCGGCATGCATGTTAAGCGGGGCGCATGACCGATGCTCTCTCGATTGCCCGCGATCTCATCCGCTGCCCCTCGGTAACCCCGGCCGATGCCGGTGCGCTGGGCGTGCTTGAGAAAGCCCTCAACGCTGCCGGCTTCACTTGCCACCGCGTGACCTTCAGCGAAGCAGGCACAGCCGACGTCGACAATCTCTATGCGCGGATCGGCACTGAGGGCCCGCACATCACCTTCGCCGGCCACACCGACGTGGTGCCGCCCGGCGACGAGAACGCCTGGAGCGTCGGCGCATTCTCGGGCGAGGTGAAGGACGGCTTTTTGCACGGCCGCGGCGCGGTCGACATGAAGGGCGGCATCGCCTGCTCGGTGGCAGCCGTGCTCGAGCATCTCGCCGCCAATGGCGGCGCGCCGCGCGCCGATGGAAAGGGCTCGATCTCGTTCCTGATCACGGGCGACGAGGAAGACGTCTCGGTCAACGGCACCATCAAGCTGTTGAAATGGGCCGCGGAGCGCGGCGAAAAATTCGACCATTGCGTGCTCGGCGAGCCCTCCAATGTCGAGACGCTCGGCGACACCATCAAGGTCGGCCGGCGCGGCTCGCAATCGGGCACGCTGTTCGTCGACGGCGTGCAAGGCCATGTCGCCTACCCGCACCGCGCCGCCAATCCGGTGCCTGACATTTCGCGGCTGATCGTGGCGATCAGTGACGAGCCGCTCGACCATGGCAGTGCGCAGTTCCAGGCCTCCAATCTCGAATTCACCTCGGTGGACGTCGGCAACAAGGCCAACAACGTCATCCCCGGCGAGGCGCGCGCAAAATTCAACATCCGCTACAATGACAACCACACCCAGGCATCCTTGCGCGAGCTGGTCGAGACGCGCCTGACGAAAGCCTGCGGCAACCGCATCAAGGCTCGCATCGTCTGGGAGCCCTCGAACTCGAATGTGTTCGTGACCAAGCCCGGCCCGTTCACCGATCTTGCGGTGTCGGCGATCGAAGAGGTGACGGGGCGCAAGCCGGAACTATCGACCTCAGGCGGCACCTCGGACGCGCGCTTCATCTCGAGCTATTGCCCGGTGATCGAGTTCGGCCTGGTCGGCCAGACCATGCACCAAGTCGACGAGCGCGTGCCGGTGGTGGATCTGGAGAAGCTGACGCAGGTGTATCGGGGGATTTTGGCGCGGTATTTTGGGTAGGGCGCTAATCGCCGCCCAACCCACCGCCGTCATGCCCGGGCTTGTCCCGGGCATCCACGTTCTTCGGCGCTCCTGACAAGAAAGATCGTGGATGGCCGGGACGAGCCCGGCCATGACGATGTGGCGAGAGCTCGGCACGACTTATTGAACAATCGTCTCGTACAGATCCTTCCATTCGGGATTATCCCTGAGGATCAACCTCACCTTCCACGTCCGCGACCAATGCTTGATGTTGTGCTCGCGCTGGATAGCGGTTTGGATATCCTCATAGCGCTCGAAATAGACCAGCAGCTTGACGCCGTACTTCTTGGTGAAGCCGGGAACGAGTCCGTTTCGATGCTCATAGATGCGGCGAATAATGTCGCTCGTCACACCGACATACAAAATGCCGTTTGGCGCGCTCGCCAGGATGTAGACCCATCCACCATGCATGGTTGCATGTTGGCGCACGTGGATGGCCGGGACAAGCCCGGCCATGACGTCTGTGGCGGCAGCGGGCGCTAGTAATCCACCTTCATCAGATACAGCCCGTCAGGCGGCGCGACGATGCCGCACGCCGCGCGGTTGCGGGCTTCGAGCGCTGCGGTGAGATCGTCCGCGGTCCAGCGGCCCTCGCCGACCCAGACCAGCGATCCCACCATCGAGCGCACCTGGCTGTGCAGGAACGAGCGCGCCGAGGTGAGAATCGTGATCTCGCGGCCGTCGCGGTGCACGTCGAGCTGGTCGAGCGTTTTCTCCGGCGACTTGGCCTGGCACTCGGTGTCGCGAAACGTCGTGAAATCGTGCTTGCCAAGCAGGCGTTGTGCCGCCGCATGCATCGCATCGGCATCGAGCCGGCGCGGCACGCGCCAGGCGTGACCGATATCAAGCGCGAGATTGGCGCGGGTGTTGACGACACGGTAGCGGTAGTGCCGCTTCACGGCCGAGAAGCGTGCCTCGAAGGTGTCAAGGACGATCTCGGCCTCCAGCACCGCGATCGGATGCGGGCGCAGATGCGCGTTCAGTCCGTCGCGAAACCGGCCCGGCGGAAACTGCTTGTCGATGTCGACATGCGCGACCTGGCCGCGCGCATGCACGCCGGCATCGGTGCGGCCCGCACCGTGCACGCGCAGATCCGCGCCGGTCATCGCCTTCACCGCCGCTTCGAGCGCGCCCTGCACGGAAGGCAGCGTGTCCTGCACCTGCCAGCCGAAGAACGGCGCGCCGTCATATTCGATGGTGAGCTTGTAGCGGGGCATCAGGCCAGCCGCATCGGCGGCTTCACAGGCACGCCGCGCAGGAAGTCCGTGGCCTGCATCCGCGCCTTGCCCTCGCGCTGAAGCTCGAGGATGCGGATCGCGCCCTCACCGCAGGCAATCGTGAGCTGGTCGTCGAGCACCTCTCCGGGTGCACCGGAGCCCTTCGCCAGCTCGCAGCGCAGGATTTTTACGCGCGCATTCTCAAGCTCTGCCCAGGCGCCGGGAAACGGCGACAGGCCGTGGATGTGGCGCAGCACAGCGCGCGCCGGCCTGGACCAGTCGATCCGCGCTTCGGCCTTGTCGATCTTGGCGGCGTAGGTGACGCCATCCTCGCTCTGCTTCTTGAGCTGGAGCCCGCCGCGGGCGAGCGCGGCCATCGCGCGCACCATCAGATCGGCACCGATCCGGGAGAGGCGGTCATGCAGATCGACCGCGGTCATGTTGTCGGGAATCGCGATGCGCTCGGCCATGGCGACGTCACCGGTGTCGAGACCGACATCCATCTTCATCACCATGACGCCGCTCTCCGCATCGCCTTCCATGATCGCGCGGTTGATCGGCGCGGCGCCGCGCCAGCGCGGCAGCAGCGAAGCGTGCAGATTGTAACAGCCGAGCTTTGGCGCATCGAGGATCGCCTGCGGCAGGATCATGCCGTAGGCGACGACGACGGCGGCATCCGCATCAAAGGCACGAAACTCGTCGAGCGCTTCGGGCGGCTTCAACGACTTCGGCGTCAGCACGGGCACGCCGAGCTTTCGCGCGGCTTCCTCGACCGGAGTCGGCTGCAATTGCAGGCCGCGCCGTCCGCCGGGCTTGGGCGCGCGGGTATAGACCG
This sequence comes from Bradyrhizobium sp. MI1.7, assembly GCF_055811795.1. NCBI lineage: Bacteria > Pseudomonadati > Pseudomonadota > Alphaproteobacteria > Hyphomicrobiales > Nitrobacteraceae > Bradyrhizobium > Bradyrhizobium sp. MI1.7. The sequence continues at coordinate 24,368 of NZ_JBVVPO010000085.1, read as the reverse complement.
CCGCGATCTCGTGGCCGTGCGAGACCAGCTCGAGCAGCGTCGGCACGGAGAAATCGGGCGTACCCATGAAGATCAGGCGGAGAGACATATGACGAGACAATCCTCGGGAACGAGCAAGTTACTCGTCATGGCCGGGCTTGTCCCGGCCATCCACGTTCTCGCTGCTCGCGGCGGCAAAGAACGTGGATGCCCGGCACAAGGCCGGGCATGACGGCGGAGGACGTGGCTACTCCGCGCGCTTGGCGGCTTTCTCGAACTTCTTGATCACGCGGTCGCGCTTGAGTTTTGACAGATAGTCGACGAACAGCACGCCGTTGAGATGGTCGATCTCGTGCTGGATGCAGGTGGCGTAGAGGCCTTCGGCGTCCTCCTCGTGCACCTTGCCGTCGAGGTCGGTGAAGCGCACCCGCACCTTCGCGGGCCTTTCGACCTCCTCGTAATATTCGGGAATCGAGAGGCAGCCTTCCTCGTAGACCGACAGATCCTCGGAGGATGCGATGATTTCAGGGTTGATGAAGACACGCGGCTCCGGCTTTGTCTCGCCGTCCGGGTCAGGCTTGGCGAGGTCCATGGTGATCAGCCGCAAGGGCTGCGCGATCTGGATCGCCGCGAGCCCGATGCCGGGCGCGTCGTACATGGTCTCGAACATGTCGTCAGCAAGCTTGCGGATCTCCGTCGTGACCTTCTCGATCGGCTTGGAGACCAGACGCAGCTGCTTGTCGGGCAGGATGATGATTTCTCTGAGGGCCATGGCCGCGATTTAAGCCGCATGCCGGATGCGGTCAATGCGGCGAGGAACTCCGTTAACCCTCCGCTAACCATAAAACTTCAGGTTTCGTTAACCATAAAAATTAGGGGGCTATTAACCATAAGCGTTCGCTATTCGTTCGCGGAGGGTGTCGAATCGGCTACAAGGGCCGCCATGAACGAGATCATTTTCCTGGCTGGCGACTGGCCGGTCCGCACGATCGATGCGCTGATCGGCTTCGGCGCCCTCGTCGTCATCCTGCTGCTGGTGATCGCGGTCGTGATCGCGCGATCCGGGCGGCGCGGCGCGGAACTCGCCATGGCCAATGCCATCCGCGCGGACGAGCTCGAGGAGCGCCTCAGCCAGGTGCTGCACGCCCAGAGCGAGGCTGCCGGCCGAGCCGACGCCATGACCCAGGCGCTGGCCGGCCGCCAGGCTGACATGGCGCGCGCGGTCAACGAGCGGCTGGATTCGGTGACCCATCGGGTCGGCCAATCCATGGAACACTCGACCCGCAACACCATGGAGAGCCTGCGCGCCCTGCACGAGCGGCTCGGCATCATCGACAACGCGCACAAGAACCTCACCGACCTCACCACGCAGGTGACGACCCTGCGCGACGTGCTCGCCAACAAGCAGTCGCGCGGCGCCTTCGGCCAGGCAAGGATGGAGGCGATCGTCCAGGACGGCTTGCCGAAGGGCGCCTACGAGTTCCAGTTCACGCTCTCGACGGGAAAGCGGCCGGACTGCGTGGTGTTCCTGCCCGACCAGCGCCCGCTCTGCATCGACGCAAAATTTCCGCTGGAGGCGATGACCGCGCTGCACGACGCCCGCACCGACGAGGAGAAGCGCATCGCCACGCAGCGGCTGCGCGGCGACGTGATGAAGCATGTCAGCGACATTGCCGACAAATATCTCGTCGCCGGCGAGACCCAGGAGATGGCGCTGATGTTCGTGCCGTCGGAATCGGTCTACGCCGAGATCCATGACGGTTTCGACGACGTGATCCAGAAGGCCTATCGCGCCCGCGTCGTGCTGGTGTCGCCTTCGCTGCTGATGCTCGCGATCCAGGTGATGCAGCAGATCATGAAAGACGCGCGCATGCGCGACGCCGCCGACCAGATCCGCACCGAGGTGATCAAGCTCGGCGACGATTTGGGACGCCTGCGCGACCGCGTGCTGAAATTGCAGAAGCATTTTGCCGACGCCAACGAGGACGTGCGGCAGGTGCTGATCTCCGCCGACAAGATCGAGAAGCGCGCCGGGCGAATCGAGGAGCTCGATTTCAGCAAGACCGATGCGCCGGAGGGGCCGCATCTGGTGGCAACCGGTGCCGCGGAGCTGTTCCCGAGGAAGCTCCAGGCGGGGGAGTGAGTTTTGAGGCACACTGTCGTGGGGGGGGGGGGGGGGGGGGGGGGGGGCGGGCGGGGGGGGGGGGGGGGGGGGAGGCCCCCCGCCGCGCGCGGGGGGGGGGGGGGGAGCAGCGGGGGGGGGGCGGGGCGGGCCCGCCGTGCTGGCTGGGTGGTTTTTTTTTTTCCCCCCGGGGGGGGGCGCGGGCGGCCCCCCCCCCCCCCCCCACACCTCACTTGTGGCAGCCAGAATCTGCTAACACCTCCCCATGACCGCACCCGACGCGACCTCCCCTGCCAGCCCCGACACGGCCCCCACGTCCTGGCGCGATGGCCTGGCCGTGTACCTGCAACCGCGGGTGCTGATCGTGCTGTTCCTCGGCTTCTCGTCCGGGCTGCCGCTGGCGCTGTCGGGCTCGACGCTGCTGGTGTGGATGCGCGAGGCCGGGGTCGACCTCAAGACCATCGGGCTGTTTGCGCTGGTCGGCACGCCCTACACGCTGAAATTCCTGTGGGCGCCGCTGGTGGATGCGCTGCATGTGCCGCTGTTCACTCGCGCGTTCGGGCGGCGGCGCGGTTGGCTGCTGTTCTCGCAATTGCTGCTGATCATCGCGATCCTGCTGCTGGCGCTTACCGATCCCGCGCGCTCGCCGTTCTACGTCGCGCTCGGCGCGCTGCTGGTCGCGACGACGTCCTCGACGCAGGACATCGTGGTCGACGCGTTCCGCGTCGAGAGCCTGCCGGAGAGCGAGCAGGCTGCCGGAATGGCTTCCTACGTCGCGGCCTACCGCATCGGCATGCTGGTCTCGACCGCGGGCGCGCTGTTCATCGTGTCCGGCTTCGAGGGCACCGGCATTCCGCGCGCGTCGGCCTGGATGTGGGGCTACGTGGTGATGGCGGCGATGGTGCTGATCGGCACGATCACCGCGCTGGCCGCGACAGAGCCCGAGCAATCGGTGCGGGCGGAAGCCGCGACACAAACCGAGACGGCGTTCGCGCGCGTGCTGCACGCGGCGATCGGAGCCTTCTCGGAATTCCTGTCGCGCAAGGATGCGCTCGCCGCGCTCGCCTTCGTCGTGCTGTTCAAGTTCACCGACGCCTTCTCCGGCACCATGACCGCGCCGTTCGTGATCGACCTCGGCTTTTCCCGCAACGATTATGCGGCGATCGTGAAGGGCGTTGGTCTCGCGGCAACGCTGATCGGCGGCTTTGCCGGCGGCTTCCTCGCGCGGCGCTATTCGCTCGCGACCAGCCTGTGGATCGGCGGCGTGGTGCAGGCGCTCGCCAATCTCTCCTTCTCCTGGCTGGCATTCGTCGGCACCAGCCAATGGGCGCTGGCCTTTGCCATCACCTGCGAGAACTTTACCAGCGCCATCGGCACCGTGATCTTCGTCGCCTATCTCTCCGCGCTGTGTCAGAATCCGCTGCACACGGCGACGCAATACGCGCTGCTCACCGCGCTCGCCGCGGTCGGGCGCACATATCTGTCAGCGAGTGCGGGCTTCGTGGCGGACACGACGGGCTGGCCGCTGTTCTTCGTGATCTGCGTGCTGGTGGCGATCCCGAGCCTGGTGCTACTGGCCTGGCTGCAGAAGCGCGGGCACTTTGAGGCGCTGGGGCCGGTGAGGGTTTAAACTCGGCACGCGCCACGCCCGCGATGCCGTAGGGTGGGCAAAGCGAAGCGTGCCCACCACCTGAATCGTCGCCGGGAGAATGGTGGGCACGGCGCTTTGCGCCTTTGCCCACCCTACGGTAGCTCGGCTGGAGCCGCGCCCCCTACTGCTTCTTGATCAGGCTCCACTTCGTGATCACGGCTTCGCTCATCTGGCCGGGATCGCTGGCGCAGGCGACTTCGTCGACCTTGACCGAGATCGCCTTGCCGACGAAGGATTTCAGCTGCGTGGCCTGCGCGTCGCTCGAAGTGACGAGCTGGAACGTCTCAGGACCGGTCTCGAGATTGCACAGCCCGTTCGGCGCCGGCAGTCGACGCGGCTCCGAGGTGATCTGGTACATCGCAATCCGCTTGCCGGCATTTTTGATGTCGCGCACCTTCATTGCGTTCAATTCGCCCGAGAGCACCTCGCCGGCACTGATCGGCTTGCCGGGCTTCGGCGGCGGCGGCGCCCCGTCGTCCTGCTGCGCGGAGATGGCCGGGGTCGCCAGCATTATCATCGTCGCGACCAAAGCCGATCGTGTGGCGAAAAGTTTCGTCATGTCGTCCGTTCCGTAAGTCTGGATGGCTAGAACAGGGTCCGCTGCCGCATCGCGGCCGATAGCGTACCTTCGTCGAGATAATCAAGCTCGCCACCGACCGGCACACCATGGGCCAGGCGGGTTACTTTTACGTTGGCGTCCTGAAGCAGGTCGGTGATGTAGTGCGCCGTGGTCTGGCCGTCGACCGTCGCGTTCAGCGCCAGGATGATCTCATGCACCTCGGCAGCATGCGCGCGCGCCACCAGCGCGTCGATGGTGAGGTCCTGCGGCCCGACGCCGTCGAGCGGCGACAAGGTCGCGCCGAGCACATGATAGCGCCCCTGGGTCGCATTGGCCCGTTCCAGCGCCCAGAGATCGGCGACATCGGCGACGACGACGATGATTGCATCATCGCGCTTCGGATCGGTACAGACCGTGCAGGGATTTTGCGTGTCGATGTTGCCGCAGGTCTTGCAGACCTGGACCTTGTCGAGCGCGACCTGCAGGGCCGAGGACAGCGGCATCATCAGCGCTTCGCGCTTCTTGATCAGATGCAGCGCCGCACGCCGCGCGGAGCGCGGGCCCAAGCCCGGCAGCCGTGCGAGGAGCTGGACCAGCCGCTCGATTTCGGGACCTGCAACCGAACCCATCTTATTGGCCGAACATACCCGGCGGCAGGCTGAGCCCGCCCGTGAGCGCCTGCATCTTCTCCTGCACGGCCGTCTCGGCCTTGCGGCGGGCATCGCCGAGGGCGGTGACGAGCAGGTCCTCGAGCACCTCGCGCTCTTCCGGCTTCATCAGCGAAGGATCGATCTTGATGCCCTTCACGTCCATCTTCGCGGTCATGCGCACGGCGACGAGACCGCCGCCGGAGATGCCTTCGACCTCGACGTTGGAGAGCTGATCCTGCATCTCCTGCATCTTGGATTGCAGCTGCTGCGCCTGCTTCATCATGCCGAAAATATCGACCATCGGTGCTGTCCTTGGTTGGCGCGATGACTCGTCATCGCGCCTTAACTTTTGGTTTGAGCCTGATCTAATCGGAAAACCGCTTCACACTTTGCGCTACGCGGCCCTTCGGGTCCGGATCATGCTCTAGAGATCGTCGCCGTCGGAACCATCGGGCGGATCGTCACTGCCATAGTCCGCATTCATATTGGTTTCCGGCGCCTCGGGGGCAAGCCTGCGGACCTCGACGACCTTCGCACCGGGAAAACGCGACAGCACCTCCTGCACGCGCGGATCGGCTTCGGCGGAGCGCGCATGTTCCTGCTTCGCCGCGTGGTTCACCGAACGCAGCGTCGGCTGGCCCTGCTCGTTGGAGACGATCACGGTCCAGCGCCGGCCGGTCCAGAGCTCGAATTTTCGCGCGAGCTCGGAGATCATGGTTTTGGAGGCGTTGGGCTCGAGCGCGACTTCCAGCCGGCCCTCCTCGAAACGAACGAGGCGCATGTCGCCTTCGAGCGCGGCCTTGGTCATGAGATCGCGCTTCTGCCCGGCGACTGCGACGAGCTGGGTGAAGCTCGTGATGCGCAGCTGGGGCGCGGCCCCTTGCGGATCCGGCGCGGGCGCCGCCATCTGCGGCCGGGCGGCGCCGCCGCCGAACGCGGACGGTGACGAGGTCGGTGCGCGCATGGGTGCAGCCGAAGCAATCGGCGCCGCGGAGGCCACCGGCGCACCCGGCGTGCCGCTGCGCGCGGCGCTTTCGCCGCCCACGACCGGCGAGCCGCCGCCGTTCTGCTCCAGCATCCTGAGCGCTTCGTCCGGCGTCGGCAGGTCGGCGACATAGGCGATGCGCACCAGCACCATCTCGGCGGCCGCTGCCGGGCGCGTCGCGGCCTGCACCTCGGTGATGCCCTTGAGCAGCATCTGCCACATCCGCGACAGTACGCGCATCGAGATCTTCGAGGCAAAATCCCGCGCGCGCACGCGCTCGGTCTCGCCATAGGCGACGTTGTCGGCGGTCGCCGGCACGATCTTCACGCGGGTGACGAAATTGACGAACTCGGCAAGGTCCGACAGCACGACGATCGGATCGGCGCCGACGTCGTACTGGTCGCGGAACTCCTTGAAAGCGGCAGCGATGTCGCCGCGCGCCAGCGAATCGAAGAGGTCTATGACGCGGGTGCGATCGGCGAGCCCCAGCATCTGCCTGACCGCATCCGCCTTCACGGTGCCCGCCGCGTGCGCGATCGCCTGGTCGAGCAGCGACAGAGAGTCGCGCACCGAGCCTTCCGCGGCGCGCGCGATGATGCCGAGCGCCTCGGGCTCGATCTCGACGTTCTCCTTGGCCGCGATATTGGCGAGGTGCTTCATCAGCACGTCGGCCTCGACCCGGCGCAGGTCAAAACGCTGGCAGCGCGACAGCACGGTGACCGGAACCTTGCGGATCTCGGTGGTCGCGAACACGAATTTGGCGTGCTCCGGCGGTTCCTCCAGCGTCTTCAGGAAGGCGTTGAACGCCGCCGTCGACAGCATGTGGACTTCGTCGATAATGTAGACCTTGTAGCGGGCGCTGGCCGGCGCGTAGCGCACGCTGTCATTGATCTGGCGGACGTCGTCGACGCCGGTGTGCGAGGCCGCGTCCATCTCCAGCACGTCCATGTGCCGGCTTTCCATGATCGCCTGGCAATGCACCCCTAACGTCGGCATGTGGATGGTCGGGCCCTTCACCGATCCATCCGGCATCTCATAGTTGAGCGCACGGGCCAGAATACGCGCGGTGGTGGTCTTGCCGACGCCGCGGACGCCGGTGAGGATCCAGGCCTGCGGAATGCGCCCGGTCTCGAACGCGTTCGAGACGGTGCGGACCACAGCCTCCTGGCCGATCAGGTCGTCAAAGCTGGAGGGCCGGTATTTGCGCGCCAGCACCCGGTAGGGCGTGGTGGCCTGGCCGGCGCTGTCGGGGTTGGGAGGGGCGCCAGCGTCGGTCATCGGTCGATCCGCAATGGAATGTCTTTCGCCCGGCTTTTGCGGAAAGGAGCGCGCTGGCGGGAAGCCCGCCGGCGCAATTCGCTCGGAAAAACAGGTAGGAGACTGACGAGCGACCCGATCCGGACCTCGTTAGGGCTGCTTCCTTCCGGACCTGACCCGGTTGGCGAGTGGCTCGTCCACCGCCAATCTCCCGGTCCCTATTTGGGGCCAAAAGGTCGGGAAAGCAAGCGGGTATCCGTGGGTCCCGCACACCCCGCTGGGCGGCCCCCGCCGGCCCATTTGGACGCGGAAGCCGGCTCAGTGCTGGCGAGCTGGAACCTCCGTGATTCGCGCAAACCGCTTGCGATACTCGGCGGGCGTCACGCCGACGTGACGATTGAACGCGCGACGCAGCGTATCGGCGTCCGCGAAGCCACAATGAAGCGCGACCTGCTTCGGGGCTTCATTGCCAAACTCGAGCAGCCGCCTCGCCGCATTGACGCGGGCTTCCTCGACCCAGGTCGCAGGCGTGACGCCCACCTCGGCGCGGAACAGCCGTGCAAAGTGCCTCGGGCTGAGCTCCATGCGCGTCGCCAGGCTCGCAACGCTGTGGTCGAGCCCGGGATTGGCGGCGACCCAGCGCTGCAGCTCCTGCAGCGCGGCGCGGCCGGCGGGAACAGCCTCGCCCTTGCGGGTGAACTGCATCTGCCCACCCGGACGCTTGAAGAACATCACGAGCTGGCTTGCGACCTTCATGGCCGTATCGCGCCCGAGATCTTCCTCGACCAGTGCCAGCGCCAGATCGAGCCCTGCGGTCACGCCGGCGGCCGTGCGGAGCTTGCCGTCGGTGACGTAGATGGCATCCTTGTCCACGGTGACCGACGGGAATTTGCTGGCCAGCATGTCTGCGACCGCCCAATGCGTCGTGACCCGCCTGCCATCAAGGAGACCGGCGGCGGCAAGGAAGAAGGCCCCGCTGCACACCGAGCCGAATCTGCGGGTCCGCGAAGCCCGCCGCCGCAGCCAGTCGATCACGCTCCCATCCGCCGGGACTTCGGCCGCGTTCGGGCATCCCGCCACCAGCAAGGTGTCGATCGGCTCCTGGAAGTCGCGGTCGACGATTCGGTCGGGCATCAGCTGGATACCTGAGGAACTGCGGATCGGCCCCGGCTCCGCGCCCGCCACGAACAAGGCATAGGCGGGATAGCCGGCCTGGTTGTTCGCCTCAGCGAACACATCGAGCGGCCCTGCGACATCGAGCAGCTGCACGCCTGGCAGTGCCACGATCACAACCGTCCTTGGTTTCGGCTTTGCGCCCATGTCCGCCTCGATCCGGATTTGTCCGTTTTTGACGTGTTACGTTGATTTAAGACAACGTAGCTCGGATTTACAGTAAACGCGATCCAAAATTTCAGGAGCTGCTCATGTCAGAAATCACCGAGGCCGCCGTCATTCCCGACAGCAAGCTGGCGCGTGCCATCACCGAATACATCCGCGACACCGAAACGGATTTGCTCTTCAACCATTCCAGCCGCGTCTACCAGTTCGGCACGATGGCCGGCGTCCGCCGCGGGCTGACATTCGACCGCGAGCTGCTTTACGCCGGCGCCATGTTTCACGACATCGGCCTGATGCCGGGCCATGGCAGCCAGCACGAGCGGTTCGAGGTCGACGGCGCGCACGCCGCGCGCGACTTCCTGCGCAGCCACGGCATTTCGGAAGCCGACGCCTACACGGTCTGGACCGCGATCGCCCTGCACACCACGCCGGGCGTTCCCCAGCACATGCACCCCGTCGTCGCGCTGGTGACCGCGGGCGTCGAGATGGACGTGCTCGGGCTCACCTACGACGAATATTCCGACGCGGAGCGCGAGGCGGTCGTGAAGGCGTTTCCGCGCACGCCGCACTTCAAGGAAGACATCATCCAGGCCTTCTACGACGGCATCAAGCATCGGCCCGATACGACGTTCGGCAACGTCAAGGCCGACGTCATCGCCGACAAGGAGCCGCATTTCCATCGCGGCAATTTCTGCAGCGTCATCCGCAACTCGCATTGGCACGGCTGACCGGCGTTCGCGCAAGGACAGTGCGATCTCGAAATCGACTGCTGTGGACCCATGCGAGCCTGAGATTTCGCACGCGGGCCGCAATAGCCAATGACCCCATATTCAGGAGCATCCCATGGCCGATGAGCCGAAACGTTTGACCCATGCGACGGGCGCGCCCGTCAGCGATAACCTCAACATCATGACCGCGGGCCGCCGCGGGCCCGCATTGTTGCAGGATGTCTGGCTGATCGAGAAGCTGGCTCACTTCGATCGCGAGGTGATTCCCGAGCGACGCATGCACGCCAAGGGATCCGGCGCCTTCGGGACCTTCACGGTCACCCATGACATCTCCCGCTACAGCAAGGCCAGGATCTTCTCGGAGATCGGCAAGGTCACGCCGATGTTCGCGCGCATCTCGACGGTGGCCGGCGAGCGCGGCGCAGCCGACGCCGAACGCGACATCCGCGGCTTTGCGCTGAAGTTCTACACCGAGGAAGGCAATTGGGACATGGTGGGCAACAACACGCCCGTGTTCTTCTTCCGCGATCCCTTGCGCTTTCCCGACCTCAATCATGCGATCAAGCGCGATCCCCGAACCGGAATGCGCAGCGCCGACAACAATTGGGATTTCTGGACGTTGTTGCCGGAGGCTCTGCACCAGGTCACCATCGTGATGAGCGAGCGCGGCCTTCCCAGAAGCTTCAGGCACATGCATGGCTTCGGCAGCCATACCTACAGCTTCATCAATGCCGCCAACGAGCGGACCTGGGTGAAGTTTCACTTCCGGACGCAGCAGGGCATCGAAAACCTGACCGACGCCGAGGCCGAAGCCCTCATCGGCAAGGACCGCGAGACTCACCAGCGCGACCTGTTCGAGAGCATCGAATGCGGCGATTTCCCGCGCTGGACGATGTTCTTGCAGACCATGACCGACGATCAGGCCAAGGCGTTTGCCTTCAACCCGTTCGACCTGACCAAGATCTGGCCGAAGGCGGACTTTCCACTGATCGAGGTCGGCTATTTCGAGCTGAACCGCAATCCGGAAAACGTCTTCGCCGAGGTCGAACAGGCATCCTTCTCGCCGGCCCATGTCGTTCCCGGCATCGGCTTCTCGCCCGACAAGATGCTGCAGGCGAGGCTGTTCTCCTACGGGGACGCGGCGCGCTATCGCCTCGGCGTCAACCATCATCTGATCCCGGTCAACGCGCCGAAATGCCCGTATCACAGCTACCATCGCGATGGCGCAATGCGGACCGACGGCAATCTCGGGAGGACGCCGACCTATTTCCCGAACAGCCGTGGCGAGTGGACGGACCAGCCCGATCTCAACGAGCCGCCGCTCGAGATCGATGGTGCAGCCGCACATTGGGATCACCGCATCGACGACGATCACTATCGGCAGCCCGGCGACCTCTTTCGCAAGATGAACGCAGCCCAGCGGCAGGCCTTGTTCGACAACACGGCGCGTGCTGTCGGCGCCGCTGCCATCCCGATCCAGGAACGGCACATCGCCAACTGCGCCAAGGCCGATCCCGCCTATGGCGCGGGCGTCCGCGACGCGCTGACGCGCCTCGCGACCGTTCGTGCCAAGGGAACGGAAAAGGCCGCAGAATAGGGTCGGTCGATCCGCACCGAGCTCTCGCCGTCTTCGGCGAACGGCGCCGACAGGGCGCCGTTCGCATTTTTAAAGCGAACCGCCGAAACCTATCAATTTTCTCGCGAAAATAGCTCGAGCCGACGCGCCCGCCGGCCGGTGCTGTAGCGCATCGCCGCGGCATTTTTGCCGCGAAGCACAGACGCCGCAATTCGCCTCCGAATGCGTCAAGCCGATAGGCTCCCTGCCTATCTTCGAGGCCCCGCACATCCCTGAGGCAATCGAGTCTTGACAGGGCCCGCCCGGCAGCGCCTTTCTATGAAATCCTGCCGGAACCGAAACAAAGGGTGCGCGAAAATCCGATCCTGAGCATTCTTCAGCCGGCTGACGCCGATTGATGGGCGAATTTTTCGCGCGAGATCAACCACACACCTTCATCCAACCAGAAAAGCGATTCCTCAAAATGGTTACACGTCGTGATGTCGCATCGATTGTCGGACTTGGCGCGATGGCTGCGGCCACGCTGGCCTCACCGGCCGTGGCGCAGACCGCAGCGGATCCCAGCGAATCGACCTTTGCCCGCATTCGCCGCACCAAGAAGATGCGGATCGGCGCGGTCGGCGGCGGCGCGCCCTATTACATGAAGGACCTCGCCAGCGGCCAGTGGAAGGGCTTCTATGTCGACATCGCCAAGGCGCTCGCCGACGACATGGAGGCTGAACTCGAGATCACCGAGACCACCTGGGGCAATTCGGTGCTCGATCTGCAGTCCAACAAGATCGACATCTTCTTCGGCCTCAACCCGACCCCGAAGCGCGCGCTGGTGGTCGACTTCTCGGTGCCGGTCTTCAACAACGCCTTCGGCATCCTCTGCAAGAAGGACTTCAAGCCGAAGAGCTGGGCCGAGCTGAACTCGCCCGACGTCAAGATCGCCGTCGACCAGGGCTCGTCCCACGACCAGGTCGTCAGCCGCCTGACGCCGAAGGCGCAGATCTCGCGACTGAAGACCGCCGACGATGCCACCGCCGCGCTGCAAACCGGCCGCGTCGACGCACAGTGCCTGATCACCATGCTGTCGCTGACCGTGCTGAAGAAGAATCCCTCGCTCGGCCAGTTCGTGCTGCCGACGCCGATCTTCGCCACCACGTCGAATGCCGGCTTCCGCCGCGAGAACGACAAGACCTTCCGCGACTACGTCAACACCTGGATCGACTTCAACAAGGGCCTCGGCTTCATCCGCAACGCGATCATCACCAACATGGAGCTGGTGGGCGTGACCGAAGCGGACATTCCGCCGGGCGTTTCGCTGTAAGGTGTGATGAGCACCTGAAGTATCCACATCGTCATGGCCGGGCTTGTCCCGGCCATCCACGTCTGACCCGCGGCACCAAGAACGTGGATGCCCGGGACATAGGCAAGCGGAAGCGACGCCGTCCTTCGGACGGCTACGCCCGGGCATGACGACGAATTTCTGGGCGACATCGGGTACGAGTAAGAACACGCATGTATCAGTGGGACTTCGGCATCCTCTGGAGCTATCGCTGGCTCTTTCTCAACGGGCTCGGCGTCACCGTCGGCTTCACCGTGGTCATCGTCGTGCTCGGTCTCGTCTTCGGCCTGTTCGGCGCGTTCGGCAGCCTGTCGCGCTTCAAGGCGGTGCGTCTGATCGCCCTCACCTTCATCGAGGCGTTCCGCTGCACGCCGATCCTGGTGCAGCTGATCTGGTTCTATTACGCGCTGCCGATCCTGGCCGGCGTCGAGATGACGCCGATCACGGCCTCGGCGCTCGCGCTCTCGCTCTATGGCGGCTCGTTCTATTCCGAGATCATCCGCGGCGGCATCATCTCGATCGACAAGGGCCAGTCCGAAGCCGGCGCCGCGCTCGGCATGACACCGGGCCAGAGCATGCGGCGCATCGTGCTGCCGCAGGCGATCAAGCGCATGATCCCGGCGCTGATGAACCAGTCGATCATCCAGTTCAAGAACACCTCGCTGGTTTCGGTGCTCGCCGTGCCCGACCTCGTCTACCAGAGCCAGGTCGCCGCCCATGACAGCTACCGGCCGCTGGAGACCTACACCGCGGTCGCGGTCGCCTATGCGGCGATCCTGATTCCCCTGACCATCATCGTCCGCCGCGGCGAGAAGCGACTGGCGGTCAGCGAATGAGCGAGCCATCCAAGAACGCTTCGAAGATCGAGATCCGCAGCCTGCGCAAGAGCTTTGGCAGCAACGAGGTTTTGAAGAACATCAGCCTCGACGTGGTCAAGGGGGGCGTGGTGGCGCTGATCGGCCCATCCGGCTCCGGCAAGTCGACACTGCTCCGCTGCATCAATCTGCTGGTCGTACCCGACGGCGGCAGCGTCCGCGTCGGCGACACAAGCTTCCAATTCGGCGAAGGCGCGAGGCTTCCGGACGTGAAGACACTCGCAAAATTCCGCACCACCACCGGCATGGTGTTCCAGCATTTTAACCTGTTCCCGCACATGACGACGCTTCAGAACGTCATGGAGGGACCGGTCACGGTGCGCCGCATGGCCAAGGCGGACGCCGAGAAGCTCGCGCGGGCGCAACTTGCCAAGGTGGGCCTCGCGGAGAAGGCCGACCAATATCCGGCGACGCTGTCCGGCGGGCAAAAGCAGCGCGTCGCGATCGCGCGTGCGCTCGCGATGGAGCCGGACGTGATGCTGTTCGACGAGGCCACCTCGGCGCTCGATCCCGAGCTCGTCGGCGAGGTGCTCGCCGTCATGCAGCGGCTGGCCTCGGAAGGCATGACCATGGTGATCGTCACCCATGAGATCGCCTTCGCCCGCGAAGTCGCCGACCGCCTCATCTTCATGCGCGACGGCGTCGTGGTCGAGGAAGGTCCGGCACGGCAGGTGATCGACAATCCGCAGCAAGCCGCGACGCGCGCCTTCCTCAGCCATTTCCACCGCACCGGCGCGTTGCCGCCGGCCAACGTAGCACCGTGATGCCTGATATCGATCGCACCTATCTCGTCACCGGTGCCGCCAGCGGCATCGGCCGCGCCACCGCAAAACTGCTCGCGGCCCCCGGCACCGCGCTTCTGCTCCACACCCGCTCGAACGTGGAAGGTCTCGATGCCACCGCGGCCGAAGCCGAAGCGAAAGGCGCCGCGGTGGCAAAATGCCTCGGCGATCTCGCCGAGGAAGCAGTCGTCACCGACGCCGCCGCCGCCGCGCAACGCGCTTTCGGACGGCTCGATGGATTGATCCTGGTCGGCGGTCATGCCCGTCGCGGCAGCGCGATCGGCACGCCGGCGGATCAGTTCCGGCAGGCGATGGACGAATCGGCGCTGGCGTTCACGCGGCTGGTCGACGCCGCGCTGCCGCTGCTGCGTGACGGGCGCGATGCGCGGATCGTGGCGGTGTCCTCTTTCGTCGCGCATGCGATCCGGCCGGAATTCGCACCGTTTGCCGCAACGGCGGCAAGCCGCTCCGCGCTCGAAGCGCTGGTGCGTCTCACCGCGATCGAGCTCGCCAAAGACGGCATCACCGTCAATGCGGTGTCACCCGGCCTCATCATCAAGGACAAGCCGAGCGAGAGCCGGCTCTCGCCCGAGCAGATCGCCACCACCGAGGCACTGATCCCGATGCGCCGTCGCGGGCGGCCGGAAGAAGTGGCCGAGATCATCGTCTTCCTGGCATCACCGAAGGCGTCCTACGTCACCGGCCAGGTCTGGCACGTCAATGGAGGCCTGACATGACCGAAGCAACCATCGAACGCATCAGGCTGTTCCTGATCGAGAGCCCGATCAAGATGGCGCGCCTCCAAGGCGTCGGCAACGTCAAGGGCACGGTGAAGCGCGTGCTGATCGAGCTCACCGCGAGCGACGGCGTGATCGGCTGGGGCGAGGCGGCACCGTGGGAAGTGTTCACGGGAACGCCGGAAGCGGCCTTCTCCGCGCTCGACATCTATCTGCGGCCGATCGTGCTCGGCAAACCCGTGCGCCGCATTCGCGCGCTGATGGCCGAGCTCGACCGTACGCTGGTCGGTCATGCCGAGGCCAAGGTCGGAATCGAGATGGCGCTGCTCGACATCGTCGGCAAGTCGTCAGGATTATCGGTCGCCGACCTGCTCGGCGGCCGCGTGCGCGACACGATTCCCCTCTCCTTCTCCATCGCCGATCCCGATTTCGCCGCCGATCTCGAACGCATGCGAAAAATGGTTCCGGACGGCAACGTCATCTACAAGGTCAAGACCGGCGTAAAACCGCATCGCGAGGACCTCGATCATCTCGAAGCGATCCGCAAGGAATTCGGCGACAAGGTCGACCTGCGCGTCGATTACAACCAGGCGCTGGCGCCGTTCGGCGCGATCAAGATTTTGCGCGATGTCGAAGAGTTTGCGCCGACCTTCATCGAACAGCCGGTGCCGCGCAAATATCTCGACGTGATGGCGCAGCTCACCGCGGCGCTGGAAACACCCGTTCTCGCCGACGAAAGCTGCTTCGACCGCCGCGACATGATGGAGGTGGTGCGCCGCGAGGCGGCCGATGCCGTCTCGATCAAGCTGATGAAAGCCGGCGGCCTGTTCGAGGCGCAGGCGATCATGGCGATCGCCGACATCGCCGGCCTGCCCGGCTATGGCGGCACGCTGTGGGAGGGCGGCATCGGGCTTGCCGCCGGGACGCAGCTGATCGCGGCAACGCCGGGCATCTCGCTCGGCTGCGAATTCTACATGCCGCATCACGTGCTGACCGAGGACGTGCTGGAAGAGCGCGTTGCCAACCGAGCCGGCCATGTCGTGGTGCCCGACGGCCCGGGCCTCGGCATCCGCGTCAGCGAGGCCTCCGTCCGCGCCAATGCGCGGGTGCTTGCGGAGGCGTAATTCCGCCATTCCGGGGCGCGCGCAGCGCGAGCCCGGAATCCATAGCCACAGGAAGTGGTTGTCGCGCGAGCTGGTCACCACGCATCTTCGCCAAACTTCTCCCTGTGGTTATGGGTCCCGGGCTCGCGCTTTGCGCGCCCCGGGACGACAGCGGAGCATGCCGCCCCCGCGGCCCCTAACCTTCCCCTCAGGGACTCCCTATCGTATGGTCCGGCCAAACACGCCCGCCCCATCGGGCTATCCGGAAACGCATATGTCTGATCCCGCCTGGTCGCTGCACTCCCGCCTGAAAGAGGACACCATCGACATCGGCGACCTGCCGCTGTCGAAGGTCCTGGTCATCAAGGACGCGCATTATCCCTGGCTGCTGCTGGTGCCGCGGCGGCCCGATGCGGTCGAGATCATCGATCTCGACGAGGTGGAGCAGGCGCAACTCATGACGGAGATCTCCCGCGTCTCGCGCGCGCTGAAAGAGATCACCAAATGCGACAAGCTCAATGTCGCCGCGCTCGGCAACCTCGTGCCGCAGCTTCATGTCCACATCATCGCACGCCGGACCAGCGACGCTGCATGGCCGCGGCCGGTCTGGGGCGTGATGAAGCCCTTGGCGCATGACGCCACCGAGGTGCAGACTTTCATCAGCGCGCTTCGCCGCAAGATCTGGTTGGGTTGAGAACAAGAAATGTCAGCATTCGACTCGTTTCCGCTGGGACAGCCGGCTTTCGTCACCAACATCCTCGATCGCGCCGCGCATCTGCGCCGCGACGACGAGAAGCTGTTCGCGATGGAGCAGAAGCCATCGTCACGCGCCTATGTCGTCTACCGCGACTCGCTGCTGGTGAAGCGCGAGGGCGACAAGGCGCGCGCGCTGCTGGGAGTAGACGAGGCGCTGAAATGCGGCGCCAACCCCGGCACGATCTTCTTAGGGTTGCGCGACGGCGCCGCGGTGTTCGGCATGGGGATGTCGCAGGCGGCGGCCGAGAAGCTGATCGGCCGCGAGGACTACACCGTCACCGAGCTGCGCGGCATGGCGATGCAGGGCGCGATTCCGCCCGACGAGCTCTCGGCGATCGCGATGGCGAAGTCGATGGTGAGCTGGCACCAGCGCCATGGCTATTGCGCCAATTGCGGCACGCGGAGCGCGATGAAGGAAGGCGGCTGGAAGCGCGAGTGCCCTGCTTGCAAGGCCGAGCATTTTCCGCGCACCGATCCCGTCGTGATCATGCTGGTCGCCTCGGGCGAGAAGTGCCTGCTCGGCCGCCAGAAGCAGTTTCCGCCGGGCATGTATTCCTGCCTCGCCGGCTTCGTCGAGGTCGCCGAGACCATCGAGGACGCGGTACGCCGGGAAATCCTCGAAGAATCCGGAATCCGCTGCACCGACGTGCAGTATTACATGACGCAGCCTTGGCCCTATCCATCGTCGCTGATGATCGGCTGCAGCGCGCGGGCGCTCAACGAGGACGTCGTCGTCGATCATTCCGAGCTAGAGGACGCGCGCTGGTTCACCCGCGAGGAGGCCGCGCTGATGCTGACGCGGACGCATCCGGACGGGCTCGCCGGCCCGCATCCGTTCGCGATCGCCCACCACCTGCTCGGCCGCTGGGTGCACGACAAGACCGGCGCGTAAGCTGGGGCCGCCGGTGGCCACATCACGGACCGCGCCACACACCCTTTGCATCGGCATTCCCGTGCGCGACCTCACCTTTCGCGTCGAGGCCGTGCCCGCGCGCGGCAGCAAGGCCAACGCCACGCATCTCGCCGAGATCTGCGGCGGCAACGCGCTCAATGCTGCGATCGCCATCGCGCGGCTCGGTGGCCGGGTCTCCTTCGCAGGACCGATGGGTGATGCACGGGAAGCGTCGAGCGGCTTCATTCTCGAACAGATGGCCAGTGAAGGCATCGACACGACGCACGTCGTGCGCATGCCCGGCCTGACCACGCCGGTCTCCGCGATCCTGATCGAGCCCTCGGGCGAGCGGACGCTGACGATCTATCGCGATCCCGCTCTGTGGGGCGTGAAGCTGCCAGACGGTGACGCACTGCTCGCCGATTGCCGGGCGGTCCTCGTCGAGAGCCGCTGCGGCGCCCTTTGTATCGATCTCTGCGCCGAGGCGCGACGACGCGGCATTCCCGTCATCGTCGGCGTCGATCGCGCGATGTCGTTGCAGGACGGCCTGCTCACGGCCGCCTCGCACCTGCTGTTCGCCAGCGACCAGGTGCAGGAGACGGCCGGTGTCGCCGATGACGGCGAGGCATTGAAGCGCCTGGCAGGGCTGACGCCGGCCTTCCTCGCCGCCACGCGCGGCCCGCGTGGCACGATCTGGCTGGACGAGGCGGGCGAGCTGGAGGAGACACCGGCCTTCCCGGTTCAGGCGGTCGATACGCTCGGGGCCGGCGACGTCTTCCATGGCGCCTTCACGCTTCGCCTCGCCGAGGGCGAGGAGGTGCGGGAGGCGCTGCGATTCGCCGCGGCCGCCGCAGCGCTGAAATGCACCCGCCACGGTGGCGGCATGGCCGCCCCACAACGCGTTGAAGTTGAAGAGCTTTTGCGAGGCCGACTCTAGAGCGGTTCCACCACGGAGCCGAGATTATGGGCTTGCCGTGGAAAGATTTTCTCTATATCAGGGAAATCAGCCCCTGAAATGGAACAAAGTTCTTCAAATGACTGACCTCGCCGTGCAACTCCCCGAGACCAGCCGCCGCCTCGATGCCATCGACCGCAAGATTCTGATGGTGCTCCAGGAGGATGCCTCCCTCTCCGTCGCCGAGATCGGCGACCGCGTCGGGCTGTCCTCGACCCCCTGCTGGAAGCGCATCCAGCGCCTCGAGGCCGACGGCGTGATCCTGAAGCGGGTCGCCCTGGTCGACCAGAACAAGATCGGGCTCGGCATCTCCGTGTTCGTGTCAGTCGAGAGCGCCGACCATTCGGACGCCTGGCTGAAGAAGTTCGCCGAGGCCGTGAGTGCCATGCCCGAGGTGATGGAATTTTACCGCATGGCCGGCGACGTCGACTACATGCTGCGCGTCGTGGTCGCCGACATGCAGGCCTATGACGTGTTCTACAAGAAGCTGATCAGCGCCGTGCCGCTGAAGAACGTCACCTCGCGCTTCGCGATGGAGAAGATCAAGTCGGTCACCGCGCTGCCGATCCCGGCGGTGGTGGCGGCTTAGAGGCTTAGTTCTCAGGTCTCACCACAAGGAAGCTGTCATCGCCCGGCCTTGACCGGGCGATCCAGTATTCCAGAGGCGGCGATTGGATACGGAGAAGCTGCGGCGTACTGGATGCCCCGGTCAAGCCGGGGCATGACAGCGGAGATTTGCTGCGCGGGTTGTGCTCCCTGATGCCCCTCAAATCGTCTGATTGTACGCGCCGACTTCGGGATGCGTGCGGAGCACGCTGTTCACCATCTCGAACATGTCGTGCATGCGCTGCTCGGAGACCGGGCTCTCGACCACGACGACGAGCTCGGGCTTGTTGGAGGACGCGCGCACCAAGCCCCAGCTGCCGTCCTCGACCGTGACGCGTACGCCGTTGACGGTGACGAGATCGCGGATCGCCTGGCCGCCGATCTTGGCGCCCTTGGCCTGCAAGCCTTCAAAATGCTTCACCACCTGGTCGATGACGCCGTACTTGGTCTCGTCGGCGCAATGCGGTGACATGGTCGGCGACGACCAGGTTTTCGGCAGCGCGTTCTTCAGATCGGCCATCGACTTGCCCGGCGCGCGGTCGAGCATGTCGCAGATCGCGAGCGCCGACACCAGGCCGTCGTCATAGCCGCGTCCATACGGCTTGTTGAAGAAGAAGTGGCCGGACTTCTCGAAGCCCGCGAGCGCACCCGTCTCGTGGGTGCGGCGCTTCATGTAGGAATGGCCGGTCTTCCAATAGGCGACCTTCGCGCCCTGCTTCTGCAGCACGGGATCGGTGACGAACAGGCCGGTCGACTTCACATCGACGATGAAATGTGCGTCCTTGTGGATCGCCGACATGTCGCGGGCCAGCATCACGCCGACCTTGTCGGCGAAGATTTCCTCGCCGGTGTTGTCGACGACACCGCAGCGATCGCCGTCACCGTCGAAGCCGAGACCGACATCGGCCTTGTGATGCAGCACCGCGTCGCGGATCGCGTGCAGCATTTCCATGTCTTCCGGGTTCGGATTGTATTTCGGAAAGGTGTGGTCGAGCTCGGTGTCGAGCGGGATCACCTCGCAGCCGATCGCCTCCAGCACCTGCGGCGCGAACGCGCCGGCCGTGCCGTTGCCGCAGGCGGCGACGACCTTGAGCTTGCGGGTCAGCTTCGGACGGCCGGTGAGATCGGCGATGTAGCGCGCCGGATAATTCTCGTGGAACTGGTAGGAGCCGCCGGCCTCGTTCTTGAATTCGGCGTTGAGCACGATCTCCTTCAGCCGCGTCATCTCGTCGGGGCCGAAGGTCAACGGGCGGTTGGCGCCCATCTTCACGCCGGTCCAGCCATTGTCGTTGTGCGAGGCCGTGACCATGGCGCAGCAGGGCACGTCGAGATCGAACTGCGCGAAATAGGCCATCGGCGTCACCGCGAGCCCGATGTCGTGCACCTTGCAGCCCGCAGCCATCAGGCCGGAAATCAGCGCATATTTGATCGAGGCCGAATAGCCGCGGAAATCATGGCCGGTGACGATCTCCTGCTTGACGCCGAGCTCCGCAATCAGCGCGCCCAGCCCCATGCCGAGCGCCTGGATCCCCATCAGGTTGATTTCCTTCTGGAACAACCAGCGCGCGTCGTATTCGCGAAAACCCGTGGCCTTCACCATCGGCTCGGATTCGAAGGCATAGGTGTTGGGCAACAAGACGGATTTCGGCTTGGGGAACATTGAGACGGTCTCGTGAAAATGGCGGGAATTGATGCAGCCTTAGCGAATGCCGGGCCGCAGCGGAAGGCGGGAATGGCAGCTTATGGCTTATAATTGCGGCAGTTTGGTAACGGGAAAACGCGGCCCGGCGCGAGACTTCCGCCAATGCCGTCCTGAAAAAAATCCGTGCGAACGACCGTTCGTCGGCGCGGCGAGAGCCTTTTGAGGCGGCTTACTGCTCCAGCACCATCTGGCCGTTGGCGTATTCGAAGCGCTTGAGGCGGGACAGGAAGGAGAGGCCGAGCAGGTTCTCCGACAGAGCCTCGTCCGGCAGCACCATGGCGTCGACGTCGCGCACGACGAGGCCGCCGACCTCGAGCATGGCGATGCGCGTGCGCGCGGCCTTAATGGTGCCGTTGGCGGTCGAGACGGTGGCGTTGTACTCGCCGCGCGAGGGACGCAGGCCAAAGCGGGCGGCCGAGCTCTCGTTCAGCGCGACCACGGAGGCGCCGGTGTCGATCATGAAGCCGATCCGCTGGCCGTCGATGCGGCCTTCGGCCTGAAAATGGCCACGGCCATCGCGGGAGATGGCGAGGCTGCGCCCACCGGCCGGCGCCGTCGCAGCAACCGCAATCGTCGTGCGCGGCGCTGACGTCGCGGAGGCAGAACTCATCCTGTCCGCCATCTGCGCCATGAACGTGCCGAGGCCGATCATGATGGCCGCGAGGATCATTATGTTACGCATCACACCACTTCCGAGCCGGAAAGCTCGATTTCACCACGCGACACGTCTGGCCGCGAGCGACGCTGCGGTCAGAGCGCCGCTATTTTGACGAAAAGGATGAGCGGAGGGTTAATACGCCTTCGTGGCTTCTCACGTCCCGCGCGGCTTGACCCGCCGGGTCGGCAGCGCACTCGCCGGATCCTCCGGCCAGGGATGGCGCGGGTAGCGGCCACGCAGGTCGGAGCGCACCGCGGCGTAGCTGCCGCGCCAGAAACCGGGGAGGTCGCGCGTCACCTGCACCGGGCGCTGCGCCGGCGACAGTAATTCCAGCACCAGCGGCACCTTGCCGGCGGCGATCGACGGATGGGTGTTGAGCCCGAACAATTCCTGCAGCCGCACCGCAATGGTCGGCCCCTGCTCGGCCTCATAGTCGATCGCAAGCACGCTGCCGGTCGGCGCCTCGAAATGCGTCGGCGCCTCGCGATCGAGCCTTGCGCGCATCTCCCAGGGCAACAGCGCCATCAGCGCGTCGGAGAGATCGCCGGCCGAGATGTCTTTCAGTGCGATCTTGTCGTAGAGCGCCGGCACCAGCCAGTCGTCGCGCCGCGCGATCAGTCCGTCGTCGGACAAATCGGGCCAGCTGTCGCCCTCGGCCTTGCGCAGAAACATCACGCGGTCGCGCCACTGCTTTGCGGCCTTCGACCAGGGCAACCGGTCGAGACCTGCGGCAATCAGCCCATCTGCGAAGATCCGCGCGGTCTCCTCCGAAGGCGACACCGCGAGTGTCGCCTCAGACAGCGTGATCGCATGCAGCGCGCGCTTGCGCCGCGCGCGCAGCGCCATCGCGCCGCGGTCGAAGGAGATCTCGTCGACGGTCTCGATATGCTCGGCAAAATGCCGCTCGATGTCGTCCTCGCCGATCGGCGCCGCCAGCAGAACGCGGCCGCTCGCCGCCGTGCCCGTCATCTCGCCGATCGCGATGTAGGGTGCGCGGGCGAGCGACGAGGTCTGCTCCACCGCGGCGCCGCGACCATTGGCGAGCACGAAGGTGCCATTGCCGCGATTGCGCGCGACGCGGTCCGGGAAGGCGTAGGCGAGCATCAGGCCGGTCGAGAGATCATCCTGTCCGGTTACGGCCTTCTCCGACGCCGCCACCTGCGAAGCCCAGCGCCGCGCGAGATCGCGCGCGCTCGCGGCGCGCGGCGAGCGATCGCGGCGGAACTGATCGCGCCGGTACTCGAGATCGACGCTGTCGCCGCCGAGCCCGCGCTCGGTGACGATGGCCGCGATCTCGGCGGCGGCTTCGCCGCTGCCCACGCGATGCGAATCCACGATCATGCGCGCCAGCCGCGGCGGCAGCGCCAGCGCGCGCAGGCTTTTGCCTTCGGCGGTGATGCGGCCGTCGCCATCGAGCGCATTGAGCTCGGAGAGAAGGCTTTTCGCCTCTTTCCAGGCGGGCAGCGGCGGCGGATCGAGGAATGACAGCGCCGAAGGATCGGCGACGCCCCATTGCGCGAGGTCGAGCACCAGCGAGGAGAGGTCGGCGCTGAGGATCTCCGGCTGGGTGTACGGCGCGAGCGAGGCCGTCTGCGGCTCGTCCCAGAGCCGGTAGCAGACGCCCGGTTCGGTGCGGCCGGCGCGGCCGCGGCGCTGATCCACCGCCGCACGCGCAGCGCGCACGGTCTCGAGCCGCGTCAGCCCAATGTCGGGCTCGTAGCGCGGCACGCGGGCGAGACCAGAATCGACCACGATGCGCACGCCCTCGATGGTGAGCGAGGTCTCCGCGATCGAGGTCGCCAGCACCACCTTGCGCGTGCCTTTCGGCGCGGGCGCGATCGCGCGGTCCTGCACGGCAGCGTCGAGCGCGCCGAACAGCGGCACGATCTCGATGCTGGCATCCTGGACGCGTTCGCTGAGGAAATTCTGGGTGCGGCGGATTTCGGCGGCGCCGGGCAGGAACGCCAGTACCGAGCCGCCGTCGGCGCGCAGCGCGGACGCAATCGCATCCGCCATCTGCCGCTCCACCGGCGCATCCGCCTTGCGGCCAAGATAACGCGTCTCGACCGGAAAGGCGCGGCCTTCGCTCTCGACAACGGGCGCTTCCCCGAGCAGCCTTGCCACGCGCGCGCCGTCGAGCGTTGCCGACATCACGAGGATGCGCAGATCCTCGCGCAGGCCGGTTTGCGCGTCGCGCGCCAGCGCGAGGCCCATGTCGGCATCGAGCGAGCGCTCGTGGAATTCGTCGAACAGGACGGCCGCGATGCCGGAGAGCTCGGGATCGTCGAGGATCTGGCGGGTGAAGATCCCCTCGGTCACCACCTCGATGCGCGTCGCGCGCGAGATCTTCGAGCCGAAGCGGACGCGGTATCCGACGGTTTCGCCGGCCCGCTCGCCAAGCGACTTGGCCATGCGCTCGGCGCTCGCCCGCGCAGCGATACGCCGCGGCTCCAGCACGATGATCTTCTTGCCCGCGGCCCAAGGGGCATCCAGCAGCGCCAGCGGCACCCGCGTGGTCTTGCCTGCGCCGGGCGGCGCCACCAGCACAGCCGAATTATGCGCCTCCAGCGTGCGCGAGAGGTCGTCGAGCACGGCGTCGATCGGGAGGGGCGTGTCGAAGCTGCGGGGCAAGGCCTATCCATTCGTCATGCCCGGCCTTGTGCCGGGCATCCACGTCTTCGACTAGAAACAGACGTGGATGGCCGGGACAAGCCCGGCCATGACGAAATCGTTGCGGCAGTGGTCCCTCAGCCCTGCACCGGCGGACGCCCGATGCTCTCGTAGGTGAAGCCGGCGGCTTCCATGTCTTCGGGCCGGTAGACGTTGCGGAGGTCGACGACGACGGGCTGCGTCATGGTCGCCTTCAGCCGGCCGAGATCGAGCGCGCGGAACTGCACCCACTCGGTGACGATAACGAGCGCATCGGCGCCTTGCGCGCACGAATAGGCGTCCTCGCAATAGGTGATGTTCGGCAACTCACCCTTGGCCTGTTCCATGCCGACGGGATCGAAGGCCTTGACCGTCGCGCCCATGTCGATCAGGCCGGTGACGAGCGGGATCGACGGCGCATCGCGCATGTCGTCGGTGTCGGGCTTGAAGGTGAGGCCGAGCACGGCGATGGTCTTGC